>NZ_JBFUJB010000008.1:0-223355 GCF_056401575.1 Rhodococcus sp. P4_E4
AGCCCACGACGACTGAGCCGACCACGACGRCTGAGCCCACGACGACTGAGCCCACGACGACGRCTGAGCCCACGACAACTGAGGCCTCGACCAACCCTTCGGCGTCGCAACGTCCGAGCAGCAGCGCTTCCCCTGCGACCAACGCAACTTCGCAGACTGAGAGTTCATCTAGCGAAGCAGCCTCCGAGACGACGCAGTCCCCTTCCGAGTCGCAGTCGAGTTCCGAGCCATCCTCGGAGGCCGCGGTTCCACCGGCTGGACCGTCTGATCCGCAGGGGCCGTCAGCAGGCGGCGGAGCACCTGCACCCTCTGCCGGTGGACCGGCGAACGCTGCGCCGGGCGCAGTCGCAGCACCGTCCGCGCCCGAGGTTCTGGCCGCACCGGCACCCGTAGCTCCCCAGGTACCGTCGAACGCTCCGAACGTCGCGAGTCCCAGTGAGAACCCGCAGGCATTCCCGACGGCGTTCACTCAAGGCCTTCCGCCGATTCTCAACGCTGCCGCCGTCGCAGGCGGTGTGGGCGGAATGGCAGTCGTAGCGGCGGGTGCGGGAGCAATGACTTTTCGCGGAGCATCGTTGCAGAAGGCACGTTTGGCTGCCGCACGTGCCGAATTCCTGGCACCCGGATCACAGGGAGGTGCGTGAGTCGTGCCGGACAGACGTTCACATCGCCGCGTTCTGGCCGCGGTGGATGCCGTATGTGACGCAGCAGCGTCGTCGGAGGCTGTGTCACTGCTTACGGTGGTACAGACAGTCGCCCGCGAGCGTGGGCGCCCGATCGAGATCGATCTGGAAACCCCGCTCGCCACCGGAGTGTGCGGTCAGCGCCGGGCCTACGACGACCACGACGTCATCGTTTTGGCTCCCGGACTACCCAATGTCGAGCGGACTCTGGCACATGAGTTGGGGCACATAGTGTTTCGTCACGAAGGTGCCGAGATCGCCGAGGCGACGCTCGAGGTCAGTGACGATTTGATTGCATACATGTTGAGTCAACGTTCTCTGCGGCGCAACGAACCCGTGCCGATGGATGACATCGCGGAGTGGGAAGCCGAGACGTTCGCGTCGATGTTGATCATGCGTCTGCGAACGATGAGTGGCCGTGGGACACCGCTGTCGGTGTTGCGGTACGACGAGGCGATCGGATGATCTTTTGGGCTGTGGCCCTTCTCGTCTGGGTTGCAGCCGGCGCGAGACTGGGTCGAGTTGTCGCGCGCACCGCGACGCCGTTGCGAATGTCGATGGTCTTCGCAGGCTTCTCGGTCGCATTGTCGTCGACGGTCATGGTGCCGGCGGTGTGGGACATCGTCGATCGAATTGCGCCGGAGCAACATGCCGCAGCGATGATCGTCATCGTCTTGTGGACCGCGTTGTCTGCGGCCAGCGCAGTCGGCGCCGTGTCTGCCTGGCCGGTGATGTCGCGTCCAGCCATGCGCGGTCTCGCCACGGTGCTGTACTCGGTGGGGCTGCTGGTGGCGATCGCGGTTTTCTTCGGATACCCAGCGCCGGCTCTGATCTTTATCATCGTCGCTCTGTCCCTTGTCATTTCGACGGGGCTACGGCACGTTGCCTGGGCGCCGTTGGGGCGCGGAATCGCATTGATCGTGACAGGTTCGTCGGTCTTGCTTGTCGTGGTCGTCGTGATGCTGGTCGAATCGATCGGTGGCACCAGCGCACTCGAATCGGATATCTGGACGGGCGCAGGGGTGTGGTTCATCGCTGCCTCGAGTGTTCTGATAGCGCTCGGCATCACGTGGGTGCTTCTCGAGACCTGGTTACGTGCCCGACGAGATCTGTACCGGCTGCGGCGGATGCACGCGCTTCTCGTCAAGCGATTCCCCGAGGTTGTCGACGCGGACAGTGCCGGAAGTACGTCAGTACTCCGGGCATCGGACATGATCGCTCAGATCATGGATGCGATGTACATACAGTCCGGCGCCGGGATGTTCGACGTCGGTGGTCAGGAACCGCCCCGGGCAGTTACCGCCCATGCAGGAATACTTGCGGGGTGGATCGCGGATCCATTGGCCTCGGATGTGTTGGACACCAGATGGATTGCGCCGCCGGAGCGGATGTCGGCGCGCCGATGGGTCCTACTGTTGGCGAAGGAACTCGATGAAACGACAAAAGTAGGTCGACGTTCGTAGTCGACCTACTCCATGTCAATTCAGTGCTTCAGCACATTTGCATCAGCGTGACGCGTCGGGCGGAACCTCTGGCAAACCCTCACTCGCACGCAGCTTTTCAGCCATCGTGGTGAGCAGATTCTGCGATTCTTCCGACAGGTCGAATGCGCGGCTCGAGAGGCGGCGAAGGCCGTAACCTTGGAGCTGCGAGAGCAGTTCGAGGTCGTGATCGATCTTGGCAGCGTAGATGTCGTTGAAGAAGTAGTCGGGCTTCACCTTGAAGAACCGGGCGAACGCAGCGACTGTCTCGTCCGAGGGGTTGGTGCGCTGTCCCGAGCGGAGCTGCGAGATGTACGGCTTGGAGATCTGATGGCCGTCTTCGATGAGCGCTGCCGCAACCTCGGCGTTGGTGTGGGGTTTGCGCCCCGGAGGATGAACACTGTCGAACAGTTTGTTCAATCGTTCTGCAAAGTCAGCCATTGTGAACCGCCCCGTAATCCTCTCTAGCTAGCAATTGTCCGTTCAGTGAATCCTACGGTATCACGCGGATAACCGATCGGTAGCTCACCGTAGTCTGTTTAGTGGACCAGTTGTCAAATGTGTCCGAGATTCGATTCGTTCGGCCATTGAGTGCTCAGCTATGTCTCAGCGCACATTGAGTATCGGCCGCACGAAGATTGTGCAGCTACGGTCGCGCTATTCGAACCTTCCATTACTTGGTTAATGTGCCCAGTATCAAACCTTTTACCCGTTTTGGCGATATTAGCTAAGCGTTAGCCTGGTTTTTCATATGTGTTCCGAAAGGAAAACCGCAGTTCAGTGACGGTGTGGAGTGATGCGGTTGCAATTATGGCGACTGTTCGCGATGTTGCTCGAATCACTTCGGGGTTGAACCTTGAACGGTTTGCCGGAATGCAATCTGCGCTAGCTAAACCCCCTGCGTAGGTGCAGAATTGTGATATGAAACACACGATGAGCGATGACGAACTGCGCCGCGCGATCCGTGAAATCCAGGATCGAGCCCACGACGCACGCAAGCGTGGGGACGATGTAGCGGCGGAAGAACTCGACCGTACGGTCAGGGGCTATCAAGAGCAGATGGCTCAGCGTCTGTAGCTGTCGGTGGGTTCGGCGGCTGCCGCCGAGGTCGTGGGTTCTGGCATGCTCACGGCCGCAATGCGTGTTTCGGGGCGGCCGCACAACGCGTGCGTAGACTTTCCCGCATGTCCACAGTACGAGTGCGGGGGAGTGTCGATCCATGTCAGTAAGGTCGCTCGAGGGTAAGAAATGCCTGATCACCGGCGCTGGTAGTGGGATAGGACGCGCAACTGCACTGCGGGCATCCGAGGCCGGAGCCGAATTGTTTCTCACTGATATCAACGACCGTGGATTGCAAGAGACTGCCGCAATGGTTGGTGCCGGAGGCGGCACGGTCAGTTTGGCCAAGGCACTCGATATCTCGGATTACGACGAGGTTGTGAAATTCGGTACCGAGATTCACACTCAATTCTCTCCGATGGATGTCGTCATGAATATCGCCGGCATTTCAGCGTGGGGAACTATCGAGAACCTCGAGCATCGGCACTGGAAGTCGATGGTTGACGTCAACCTGATGGGACCGATCCATGTCATGGAGACGTTCGTTCCGCCCATGATCCGCGCTGGCAAGGGTGGGCACCTGGTCAATGTGTCTTCGGCCGCTGGGCTCTTGGCACTGCCGTGGCATGCCGCTTACAGTGCGAGCAAGTTCGGCCTTCGTGGGGTCTCCGAGGTGCTGCGATTCGATCTGAAGCGGCACGGAATCGGCGTCAGTCTGGTTGTGCCTGGTGGGGTGAAGACGCCTTTGGTGGGAACCGTGGAGATCGCGGGTATCGACCGGGATGACCCGCGGGTCAAAAAGCTCACGCACCGGTTCGAGAAGCGCGCGGTCTCCCCGGAGAAGGTGGCCTCGTGCATTCTGCGGGGAATCGAGAAGAACACGTACCTCGTGTATACGTCCAATGACATTCGATTCGGATACTGGTGGGCCCGCAAATTCGCCCCGCCTTACGAGTTCGTGATGCAAAAAGCGAACGACCAGTTCAGTAAATTGCTCAAGCGATGAGCATTAACTCCGACGGGACTTTTATCTAGTCAAATAGGGACCAAAGTCATGCCGAAGAGTTTTCACTTCGATATCGAATTCAAATATCCGATCGACGACGTGCATCGAACTTTGACTGACCCGAGTTATTGGAAAGTCCGACTCGGAGACCTTTATGCCACCTCGGACATCGAAGTTGGAGACGGATCGATCGAAGTATCCGTGTCCGAGGAAATCGACTCTGCCTCCCTCCCGACCCTGGTCGCCAAGGTTGCGCCGAGTCGACTGGGTCTGACACGGGTCGACCACTGGGGGCCTCTGTCTGACGGGAAGGCCGCAGGGTCGGTCACCGGAATCGCGCACGGACTGCCGATACGAATCGAGACGACGCTGGACCTTACCGCCGCCGAGTCCTGCACGCGACTGGTCGTCGACGGGACGGCCGAAGTGAAGATGCCGATTATCGGCGGCCAGATCGAGAAGTTGCTGAAGAAGACCGTCGAGGACTTGCTGGGGCGCGATCGGGACGCTGTCGAGTCATTTCTCGCCTGAGTCGGCGCCGAAATCCACCTCCAGAACGCGTGCACCTGGGCCGGCGGCAGCGAGTTGATCGTGAGGGTTTGCGAGGGCGCATCCCTCCAGTGAGAGACACCCGCAACCTATGCAACCGGTGAGATTGTCGCGTAGTCGTTCCAGTTGCTCGATGCGGAGATCGAGGTGGCGCCGCCATCCGGTCGACAACCGTTCCCAATCTGCGCGGTTCGGGGTACGGCCTTCAGGAAGTGTGCCGAGGGCTTCCCGGATTTCCGACAGCGGAATGCCGACGCGTTGCGAGATTCTGATGAAGGCGACGCGTCGAAGCGTGTCTCGTTGGTATCGACGCTGGTTGCCGCTGGTCCGACGACTGACGATGAGGCCTTCTCGTTCGTAGAAATGCAGGGCCGAGACGGCGACACCGCTGCGCTCGGAGAGCTGGCCGGGCGTAAGTTCCTTGGCTTTCCACGACGGCATCTCCATGGCGACTACCGGTCCGTCGCCCGGTGGAGGGTGGCGTGGAGATGATGCGTCAGCGGGGTGTCACCGTGCGCCATCCACAAGTCGTAGGTCAGGGTGTCGCCTTGGACGCGCATGACTCGCCGGACGTCGTGAACCGGTTTTGCGTCGGGCGATGCTGCGAGCGTGAGACGGGTCAAGGCGAGAGTGCCTTCGGAGTCGACGGTGCCGCGATGGATCTCCACAAATCCGGTGGGCTGGCTGACCAGCAGTTCGAGCTCACCACCAGGTGTCGGGCGCAGGTATCCCGATTCCATGTGAAGTGGTCGGCCGTCGGGGAGCCCTCGAGTGCGCGACGAGTAGGTGACAAACGGTTTCGGAGTCGGAGCGAACTCGATCTCCTCGGAGTACTCGAAGTCGTCGATGGTGGGGAAATGTCCGGCTCCAGCGCCGACCCAGCGCCCGGTGAACCTGTCGATTCCGGCGCCGCCCAGCGCCGCCTGATCCGTGCTACTCATTGCGTGGTCCTCTCGCCTGCGTCGGATCAGACGTTACGCGGGAAGATATGGCAGCTGCTCATCCCTGCTGGGTGGGGCCTACGGGATTAGTGTTCACTCATGAACGCTTCTGGCTCCGTCCCCCTCGGTGTCGATTCCGAGGTGGGCCGATTGCGATCGGTCATTCTTCATCGTCCGGGCGACGAGTTGAAACGATTGACTCCGCGCAACAACGACGAGCTGCTGTTCGACGCGTTGCCGTGGGTGGACCGCGCGCAGGAAGAACACGATCAGTTTGCGACCGTCCTTCGTGAGCGCGGCGTCGAGGTACTGCTTTTGTCCGATCTCCTCACCGAGGCGCTCGAGGTCAGTGGCGCAGCGAGGATCCAGGGAATCGCGGCCGCCGTCGACGCACGCAAGATCGGCCACGCGCTCGGGCAACACCTGGCTGCGTACCTGCGAAAGGTAGAGCCGAAGGAGCTGTCGTCGATCCTTACTGCCGGAATGACGTTCGACGAGCTGCCGATCGACGCCGGCTCGACCTCGTTGGTGCGCAGGATGCATCACGGCGGTGACTTCGTGATCGACCCGCTGCCCAACTTGCTCTTCACCCGCGATTCGTCGTTCTGGGTCGGGCCACGGGTCATCATCACGTCCTTGGCGTTGTCAGCGCGAGCTCGCGAATCCTCGATCACGGATCTCGTCTACGCGCATCACCCCCGATTCAAAGGCGTGCGCCGCGCGTACGAGTCGCACACGGCTCCTGTCGAGGGAGGTGACGTGCTGCTTCTCGCGCCGGGGGTGATCGCGATCGGTGTCGGTGAACGTACATCACCCGCCGGCGCAGAAGCATTGGCGCGTAGCGTGTTCGACGACGGTCTCGCCCACAAGGTGTTGGTTGTTCCGATCGAGCAACGCCGAGCGTCTATGCATCTCGACACGGTCTGCACCATGGTCGAGGCCGACGCGGTCGTCATGTATCCGGCCATTCAGGACACATTGGCAGCGTTCACCCTTCGCAAGGAAGACGACGGGGTGAGTATTCGCGGTGCGACGCCGTTCCTCGAAGCGGCAGCCGACGCCATGGGAATCGGAAAACTTCGAGTGATCGACACCGGACTCGACACGGTCACTGCCGAGCGTGAGCAATGGGACGACGGCAACAACACGTTGGCCGTCGAACCGGGCGTCGTCGTCGCTTACGAGCGCAACGTCGAAACGAATGCCAGGCTGGAGGCCTCGGGTATCGAGGTTTTGCGAATCGCGGGTTCCGAACTGGGCTCCGGTCGCGGTGGACCTCGCTGCATGTCCTGCCCGATCGCCCGCGATCCGCTGTGAGCGGTAGACGTCAGAGAATCTCTTCCACCTTGGCTGCCGGACGCGCGAGCACCGTGCCCTTGTCAGTGACGACGAATGGGCGTTCGATCAGAATTGGGTGCTCGATCATCGCGTCGAGGATCTCGGATTCGGAAGCGTCGGCGAGTCCGAGGTCCTTGTACTGCGTTTCGCGCTTGCGAACCGCTTGACTGGGCTCGAGGCCGGCGTCGGCGATGAGTTTTTCCAGCTCGGATCGGGTAGGCGGAGTATCGAGGTACTTGACGATGGTGGGTTCGATGCCGGCTTCCCGGATGAGCCCGAGAACGGTCCGCGAGGTGTTGCACCGTTGATTGTGGAAGATGGTTGCAGATGCCATGTTCGTCATTCTGCCTCTGCGTCCGAACTCGTGGGACAAACAGGGGAACAACGGGCCGCTCCGGAGTGCTGCACTTGAAGTACCGACGTGTGAGGAGAAAACGATGACGGAACATCGAAGTGTGGACGAACGACGCGTGGTCATTGCCGGCGGGCACGGCAAGATCGCGCAGCACCTGACGTACCTGCTGGCAGGACATGGTGATCGGCCGGTAGCGCTGATCCGCAACTCCGCGCACGAGGGTGCGGTCCGCACACTCGGCGCGTTCCCCGTGGTGATCGATCTGGAATCCTCCACGGTCGAGGAAGTTGCGAAGGTACTCGACGGTGCCGACGTCGCGGTCTTCGCCGCGGGCGCCGGACCTGGTAGCTCGATCGAGCGCAAGGACTCCGTCGACCGAGCTGCGGCGGTGCTGTTGGCCGATGCCGCCGAGAAAGCGGGAGTGCGTCGGTTCATTCAGATCAGCGCCATGGGTGCTGGTGACGAAATACCGGAGAACACCGACGAGGTTTTTGCCGCCTACCTGCGGGCGAAGACGGCAGCGGAGGAAGACCTGAAGACAAGGTCTTCGCTGGATTGGACGATTCTTCGGCCAGGCCTTCTGACGGACGACGACCCGACCGGCGAAGTATTGCTTGCGCAGCCGCCCGTCGATCGAGGCTCTGTGCCTCGAGCCGATGTAGCCGCGGTCGTCGAAGCGCTCATCGATGCGCCGTCCAGCGTCGGCAAGACATTGGTTCTGACCTCCGGCCCGCATACGATCCGCGAGGCGATCGAGGGCTTGTGACCGAGAAGATACGACGAGGGTGACGATGAAGATCGCAATCGAACACGATTCCTCCACAGCTCCGTACGACCAACTGCGGCAACAGATTATCGAGCAGGTTCACGGTGGCGGATTGATCGCGGGAACCAAGATCCCGACGGTGCGAGCGTTGGCCTCGGAGCTGGGATTGGCGGCCAACACCGTCGCGAAGGCTTATCGCGCGCTCAGCGATCAGGGCATCATCGAAACGAGGGGAAAGCAAGGGACATTCATCGCTTCGGGGACCGATCCGGTGCAGGCGCAGGCCGAGCAGGCGGCGACCGCGTTTGCGCATAGGGTCCGCTCGCTCGGGTACTCCGACAGTGAGATCGTCGCCATGGTGGAGTCGGCATTGAGAGGTGCATGACACAATGTTTAAGTTGACGCTTCAACTTAAAGCTGTCAGTCTTGGCTCATGAATTCGTCGATTGCTCGTGACCTCGGACTCCTCATCGCCCGTGTCGGCCTCGGGATCATCTTCATCGCCCACGGTTGGCAGAAGTTCTTCACCTACAAGATCGCCGGAACGCAGGCCGCGTTTGAAGGGATGGGCGCCCCGCTCCCCAAGATTTCTGCGGTTGTGGCTGCATCCATCGAACTCGGCGGCGGAATCCTGCTCATCGCGGGTCTGTTGACCCCGCTCGTCGGCGCTCTGCTGTTCCTCGACATGGTCGGCGCGTTCTTCATCGTGCACGCGGACAAGGGTGTCTTCATCGACAACGGTGGCTACGAACTCGTCGTCGCACTCGGTGTCGGATCGCTCTTGATCGCTGTGATCGGCGCAGGACGCATCAGCATCGACGGATTGATCGGCAAGGGCAACGGTTGGGTTAAAACCCCAGCTTGATCGGGGTGAGAAGGCGGGTTCAACGGACGTTGAGCCCGCCTTCCGGCTTGCTTTTGGCCCATAAAGTGACGAACGTAGTCATCTATGGTGACGAAATCTGATCGATCCGAACAAGATTCCGGGGCCAACGAAGAGCGCCCGGAGACGGGCTTTACTCGAGTAGGCGTTCGGACCGACTACGTGGTGTTTTCCGTGGCGGCTGCCGCGGTGCTGGCTATTGTCGTGTGGGGCCTCGTAGCTCCCGACAACCTCGATTCGGTAACCGGAAGTGTTCTCGGCTGGTTGGTGACGAACATCGGCTGGCTCTTCGTACTCGCAGCTTCGGCTTTCGTGCTGTTTTCCATCTACCTCGCGGTCAGTCGATTCGGCGACATTCCGCTGGGCAAGGACGGTGAGAAGCCCGAGTTCCGAACCGTCAGCTGGATCGCGATGATGTTCAGCGCCGGCATGGGGATCGGCCTGATGTTCTTCGGTGTCGCGGAACCGCTTGCGCACTACGTGACTCCGCCTCCCGGCACCGACGGTGGCGTCGGAACTGCCATGGCCACCACCATGTTTCACTGGGGTCTTCATCCTTGGGCGATGTATGCCGTTGTGGGCCTTGCCATTGCATACGGGTCGTATCGCCGAGGACGCAAGCAACTGTTCAGTTCGGCCTTCATTCCGTTGCTCGGTCGCAAGGCCGAAGGGCCGATCGGCAAGGTCATCGACATCCTGGCGATCTTTGCCACACTTTTTGGTACCGCAGCATCTTTGGGGCTCGGCGCACTTCAGATCGGCTCCGGTTTCGAGGTAGTCGGCTGGATGGAAGAAGCCGGCGTATTCCTGCTCGTGGCCATCGTTGCGGTGCTGACCCTGGCATTCGTCGCTTCGGCAGTTTCCGGTGTGGCCAAGGGAATTCAGTGGCTCTCCAACATCAACATGGTGCTCGCGCTGATCTTGGCGCTGTTCGTGTTCGTTCTCGGGCCGACCGTGCTGATTCTCAATCTGCTCCCGACGACCATTGGCGCATACGTTTCCGACCTCGCCCAGATGTCCGCCCGCACGGGTGCGTCGTCGAATCCTGAAACGGGCGCGTGGCTTTCGTCGTGGACGATCTTCTACTGGGCATGGTGGGTGTCTTGGACGCCGTTCGTCGGCATGTTCCTGGCACGCATCAGCCGCGGCCGCACGATCCGCCAGTTCATCGTCGGCGTCATCGCCGTTCCCACGACTGTCAGCTTGCTCTGGTTCGCGATCTTCGGCGGCGCAGGCATCGGCGAGGAACGTGACGGAATCGGCTTGTCCGGCCGAGGCTCGGAAGAGGCTCAACTGTTCGGCATGCTCGACAATCTGCCGTTGGCCGGAGTGACGACTGTCCTCGTCATGCTGCTCGTGGCAGTGTTCTTCGTTTCCGGCGCAGACGCTGCGTCGATGGTGATGGGGACGCTCTCGCAGCGCGGAACGCTCGAACCGAGTCGCTGGGTTGTGGTCTTCTGGGGCATGTTGACCGGTGGCGTCGCAGCGCTTCTGCTGTGGACCGGTGGCTCCGAAGCGCTCGACGGCTTGCAGACCATGACGATCATCGCTGCGGCGCCGTTCGTGCTGGTCATGATCGGACTGTGCTTCTCGCTGTACAAGGATCTTTCGCACGACCCGATCATCATTGCGGCGAAGGAGCAGAAACGTGCTCTCCTACGCCCGAGGCGGGGACGTCGCGTCGGTAAGCCGACAGAGTAATCGTGAAACGAAGGAGGCACCGAACCAGGTTCGGTGCCTCCTTCGTCTGTCCCACTATTTCCAGCTAGGCAGCCACAGATGGTTCTGCCACGATTCCGGCGTGATCGGCATGGCGGTGAGTATCGGCCAGAGGTAGACGAAGTTGGCCACGACCAGACCGATGTACAGACTGACCGCAAGAAGTCCGGTGGTACGACGCTCGACGGACGCGCTCGCCTTGCCCAGAACATCGCCGAGGACCAGCGCAAATCCCATGACCATGAACGGGGCGAGTGCAACTGCGTAGAAGTAGTACATCTGGCGGTCGAGCGTCGCGAACCACGGAAGGTAAGCGGCACCGTAGCCCGTCAGGACCACGGCGTATCGCCAGTCCCTGCGCACGAACGTCTGCCAGATCGCCCACGCCAACATCGGTAGTGCCAGCCACCACATCGCCGGTGTGCCGATCAGCATCACGGCCTTGACGCAGCTGGCGGCCCCGCAACCGGTGACCTGCTCGCCGTCGGCGTAGTAGTAGAGCATCGGTCGTAGCCCCATCGGCCACGTCCACGGTTTCGACTCCCACGGGTGGTGGTTTCCGGCGGAGTTGGTCAGACCGGCATGGAACTGGAGAACGTTTCCGCTGTAGTACCAGAGTGAACGCAGTGCGGAGGGAATGAAGCTCCACGTGCCGCCCTCACCGATCTCGTTACCGACGGCGTGACGGTCCACGCCGGTCTCGCTGGTGAACCAGGCCCAGTAGCTCGCGAGGTACACACCGAGCGGAATGACCACCAGCGCATACAGAGCTGGACCGATGTCGCGAACTGCGGTGCCGACCCAGGGGCGCTGCACGCGGTATGCGCGGCGCGCTGACAGGTCGAAGGCAACACTGAGCAATCCGAAGAACAGAATGAAGTACATGCCGGACCACTTGGTTCCGCATGCCAGACCGAGCAGGATGCCGGCGCCGAACCGCCACCACCGGAAACCCAGCCGTGGACCCCAGGCGGAATCGCCGATTCGACCTTCCTCGTATACCTTCGCCATTCGTTCGCGGACTTGGTCGCGATCGACCACCAGGCATCCGAGCGCCGCAAGGACGAAGAATGCCAGGAAGATGTCGAGCATCCCGAGGCGTGAGGAGACGAAGGTGACGCCGTCCACGATGAGCAGGATTCCGGCAATCGCCCCGATCAGCGTGGACCGCGTCATGCGGCGGACGATCCGGATGATCAGCAGGACCATCAGCGTCCCGACCAGGGCTGACGAGAATCGCCACCCCCAACCGTTGTAACCGAAGAGTGCTTCGCCGATCGCGATCATCTGCTTACCGATCGGCGGGTGCACCACCAATCCGTAACCGGGATTGTCCTCGATGCCACCGCCGGTCAGAACTTGCCAGCCCTGCGGAACGTAGTGCTTCTCGTCGAATACAGGTGTGCCGGCGTCGGTCGGGTAGGCGAGCATCGTGAAGCGGGTGATCGCCGCGATGGCGGTGATGAAAGCGGTGACGATCCAGCCGCGCAATCTGTCGGTCGGGCCGAAATCAGGATCCGGTACCAGCGGGCCGGGACTACGCACTACCCGATCGCTCGTGGCGGGCGTTGGCCGCTCGTCCGTCTGCACAGTCACCTGGCAATCGTAGGCTGTCAGGTATGACTGGTCGTTTGGTACTCGCCGCAACACCCATGGGAGATGTCGGTGACGCGTCCCCGCGTCTTCGGTCTGCTCTCGCAACCGCCGACGTCGTCGCTGCGGAGGACACACGACGCACCAAGTCTCTGGCGTCCGCGCTCGACGTCACCATCACCGGGAAGATCGTCAGTTTCTACGACCAGGTCGAGATTTCGCGGCTGCCCGCGTTGGTCGCCGACGTGGCCGAAGGCAAGACCGTCCTGCTGGTCACCGATGCAGGCATGCCGTCGGTCAGTGACCCCGGATATCGCCTCGTTGCCGCCTGCGTAGCCGAGAATCTCGCCGTCACGTGTCTCCCGGGCCCGTCGGCGGTCACGACGGCGCTGGCACTCTCGGGTTTGCCGGTGGAGCGGTTCTGCTTCGACGGATTCCCGCCGCGAAAGCAGGGGCAGCGCAAGACCTGGCTTTCGGCCCTGGCAACCGAGCAGCGAGCGTGTGTGTTCTTCGAAGCACCCCATCGCCTTGCCGACTGCCTCGCAGATGCGGTGGAAGTTCTCGGGCCCGATCGCCGCGCGGCCGTGTGCCGGGAATTGACCAAGACCTACGAGGAAGTGAAGCGCGGCACTCTCGGAGAGTTAGCTACTTGGGCGGCCGAGGGCGTTCGCGGAGAGATCACGGTGGTGCTCGAAGGCGCAGTACTGGTGGCATCTGATCCTGCCGATCTGGTCGACGAGGTGGAAAGGCTGGTCGAGGGGGGAGCACGATTGAAGGACGCGTGTGCTCTGGTCGCAACGGCCGGAGTCTCCAAGCGTGAGTTGTACGAGACGGTACTGGCCGCTCGAAAGGACTAGCGGGAGCGGTTCACGGCGGGTGCGCCGGGACGCAGGTTGGCGTCGTCGGCTGCGGCCTGGCCGGCGTGCCAGCCTTCGGCGTCGACGGACCGTCCGCGAGTTTTGCGGGTTGTCGGGAACAATCGATCGAATTCGGCGTCGACGGCCTCGGAAGTGGTGGCCAGGATCGGCAGAAGATCCGCGACGTCCATCGATGCCGCGTCGGCCGCTTCGGCGGTGGCTTTGGTGCCGGCGTCACGCAGGCGGTGTCCGATGCGGCTGGCGAACCCGGCCAGGAATCCCTTGCGGAACGAGGTGGTGCGTGAGCCGCCACGATTGCTCGAGTCGGCGAATTGCATTGCACGGGTTGCCTGTACGAGCAAGGAAGTGAACAGCATATCGACTTGCTGAAGGTCGACCGGAGTGCCGACGACGGTCGCGAGTGCAATGTCGCTGAACCAGACAGTCCTGACTCGATTCGATTCGCCGATCTCGGTCAGGAGGTGAACCTTTTCCTTCACGTACGGGTTCTCGATGTGAATGCGTCGGGCATTCACGGATGTGTCGGTGACCCCGGCGCGAGAGTGGAGCAGCGCGGAATCGATGGCGTACCGGGTCATCAACTCCTGAGCCTTCGCGGTGAAAATCTCGGCTTCTTCCGCGAAGTTGGTGGCTTCCGCTTTGGCGAGTAATCCACGAATTCGCTTGAGTACCTTGGCGTCGACCTCGGTATCGCCGACGCCGGCATAGCTGGTGTCGGTCCGTTGCGACGGCCAGGTGGATGGTGGCGCGAGCAACACCGTCCACTGAGGTAGGCGCATCCAGGATCGCGCGACGTCGACGATCTGCGAAACAAGGAAGTAGGGATCCTGGAACAGAAGGCCGGCCGCGAGGGAGCGAAAAACGTCGTCGTCCACGGTGATTCGAGAAGCGATGTGCCGAGACTTCGGATACTGCTCGCCGATCGTCTGCAACTGCCCCACCCATTCGAGCGGTGCGCGATCGGAGGCGCGCGACGCTTTCGCATCGAACAGGATGGTGGTGGCGGCGAGATCGGCGTCGGACGCTTCTTTGCTTCGACGCGCCAGATGGATCAGATCCGCCGGCTGCCATCCGCGTTCGTACGCCGCGGACAGTTCGGAAACGAGATCTCGCACCGCGGAAACGGTTTGAGGGCTGACCTCCTGAGTGGACACCCGCGCTCCGTTCCATGGCAGTGTCTGCGCCGAAGCGCTGGTTCGAATGTATGTTCTATTCGTCGTCATGGCTGGAGTGTGCACGTGGGGTCCGACACATCCGCCTGTAACCGGATATCTCGGACGAGGATGCGTGACGCCGCGTCGGGCATCACCGGCTGAACGAGAAGCCCGACGATACGGACCACTTCGAGCGTCACGTACAGAACCGTCGCCATGCGTGCCGGATCGGTCTTACGCAGAACCCACGGTTCCTGCTTGGAGAAGTACCGGTTGGTCTCGCCGAGCACGCCCCAGATGGCTTCCAGCGCGAGGTGTAGAGCCTGCACGTCGAACTCGCTGCGGCACTTGGCAAGCAGGGCATCCGCCGATGCCAGCATCGCCAGGTCGTCCTCGGTGAACTCACCGGGGGTGGGTACCTGGGCGTCGCAGTTCTTCGCGACCATCGTCAGCGAACGCTGCGCGAGATTGCCGAGTTCGTTCGAGAGATCAGCATTCATGCGCGTCACGATCGCTTCGTGGCTGTAGCTGCCGTCCTGACCGTACGAGATCTCGCGGAGCAGGAAGAAACGGACGGCGTCGAGGCCGTACTGATCGACCATCGCGATGGGGTCGACGACGTTGCCGACGGACTTCGACATCTTCTCGCCCTTGTTGTACAAGAAGCCGTGGACGAACACCCGCTCCGGCAGTTCGATGCCGGCAGACATGAGGAATGCCGGCCAGTACACGGTGTGGAACCGCGTGATGTCCTTGCCGATGATGTGCAGGCTCGCGGGCCAGAACTTCTTGAACTCCTCCGAATCGACGTTCGGGTAACCCACACCGGTCAGATAGTTGGTGAGGGCGTCTACCCAGACGTACATGACGTGGTCCGGGTCGCCCGGGACCTTGACGCCCCAGTCGAACGTGGTGCGCGAGATCGAGATGTCCTTGAGGCCGCCCTTGACGAAGCTGACGATCTCGTTGCGGCGTGTTGTGGGGGCGATGAATTCGGGGTGCTCTTCGTACAGCGCGAGGAGACGCTCCCCGTACGCCGAGAGACGGAAGGTGTAGTTCGACTCCTCGGTCCACTCCACCGGGGTGCCGGTCTCGGTGGACTGACGGGTGCCGTCCTCCAGAAGCGTGGTCTCGGCTTCGGTGTAGAAGGCCTCGTCCCGAACCGAGTACCAACCCGAGTACGTGTCGAGGTAGATGTCGCCCGATGCGGCCATCTTCTCCCAGATCGCCTTGCTGGCGACCTGGTGATCAGCGTCCGTGGTGCGGATGAACCGGTCGTACGAGATGTTCAGGACCTTGTCGAGGTTCTGGAACACGTCGGAGTTTCGAGCCGCGAGTTCGCGTACGTCGATGCCCTCTTTGATCGCTGTCTGCTGCATCTTCAGACCGTGCTCGTCGGTACCGGTCATGAAGAACACTTCATGACCGTCCAAGCGCTTGAAGCGGGCGAGCGCGTCCGAAGAGATGTACTCGTACGCGTGGCCGATGTGCGGAGCGCCGTTGGGATACGCGATCGCAGTCGTGATGTAGAACGGCGATCGTTCCGCGCCTTCCGGGGCGGCGGAGTCCGGGCGCGGGGTCTGGGAGGGTGAGGCAGGCACAGTCATGGTGGGCTTACTCTATCGGGCGTGAGCAAAGACCGTCCCGCCCCCGATGCCCCTGAGCCCTTGTCGCCTCTGATCGACGCCCATACGCACCTCGACGCGTGCGGCGCCCACGACGCTGCGACCGTGGCCGAAATAGTCGATCGAGCCGAGGCCGTCGGCGTCGGACGGGTCGTCACGGTGGCCGACGACCTCGATGCTGCACGCTTTGCCGTCGACGCTGCGAACTGGGATTCGAGGGTTTACGCAGCCGTCGCAATCCATCCGACCAGGGCGAACGTCCTGGATGCCGACACCAGGGCCGAGATCGAACGGTTGGCGTCCGATCCGCGGGTCGTCGCGGTGGGGGAGACCGGGCTGGATCTCTACTGGCCAGGCAAGCTCGAAGGGTGCGCCACGATCGAGGAGCAGGTCGACGGTTTCCGGTGGCACATCGACCTCGCGAAGCGTCTCGGTAAGACGCTGATGATTCACAACCGCGAAGCCGACCAGGACTTGCTGCGGGTGCTGAACGAGGAAGGTGCGCCGGAGACAGTGGTGTTCCACTGCTTCTCCTCGGATTCGGAGATGGCGCGGGAGTGCATCGCCGCCGGGTACGTGTTGAGTTTTTCGGGAACCGTGAGTTTCAAGAATGCGAAGGCGCTGCGTGAGGCCGCGCTGTTGGTGCCGTCGGATCAGCTGATCGTCGAGACGGATGCGCCGTTCTTGACGCCGCACCCGTTCCGCGGTGCGCCTAACGAGTCGTACTGCCTGCCGTACACAGTGCGTGCACTCGCAGACATCCGCGGCGAGGATCCGCAGGCCCTGGCAGCGGCGTCCACGGCGACAGCGGAGCGCGTCTACAAGATCTGACGCTATTCTGGTTCGACAGGTAACTCCGCGCCCGGGATTGTCGTGTCCCGGTCCGTCTACTGCGCGGGGTATTTCAGATGAATGACTCCATCTATCCCTCCGACGTCTATCCCTCCGACGTCTATCCCGACGACGTCGAACACACAGCCGAACAGTCCTCTCGATCCGGCTCGAGCGCGGCGAATTTCTCGAATCCCGGGAGGGAATGAAGGCGCACAGCTTCACTGAGCCGACGCCGGTCGACTCTTCGGTCCAGAGCGTCAGCGTTCATGTCGACGCGGTCGAAGTCGAGTGCTGCGGGCCGTTTCCGGTGGTCGGTGAATCATGCTCGTGGACATTGGCACCGCGATCGCAGGACGACGCGTTCGACGGTTGGGTTCACGGCGGGATGCCTGCGTCTGGAGTCGTGACCACGGGTGTGGTGCTCGGGATTCTCGTGGTGACGACGACCTACGCAGAGGTCGGAAGTCCACGCATGTGGTTGCCCGTCGCAGGTAGTGAGAACTATCGAAGGGTCGAGGCCAGTCCTCGGTGGTTCCGAAGGTTCGGCGACTTCGACTTCGAGCCGCAGAATCGGATCGAGACCGGGCTGGTCGTCGAATTGGCCACCACCCGTGCGCCTTTCCGGTAGTCCCCACTACCAAAAAGGCGCACAGGGGGCTTGCCCCTACAGGACCTTCGCCAGGAAGTCCTGGGTGCGCTGCTGCTGGGGGTTGCCGAACAGGTTCTCCGGCTTGCCTTCTTCGACGATGTATCCATCGGCCATGAAGATGACTCGATCGGAAACCTCACGGGCGAAGCCCATTTCGTGGGTTACGACGACCATGGTCATGCCCTGTTTTGCGAGGTCACGAAGTACCTGCAGAACCTCTCCCACCATCTCCGGGTCGAGAGCGCTGGTGGCCTCGTCGAAGAGCATGATGTCCGGGCTCATCGCCAGTGCGCGGGCGATGGCCACACGTTGCTTCTGCCCACCGGACAGGCTGGCGGGCTTGGCATCTGCCTTCTCCGCGAGACCGACCTGGGCCAGCAGTTTGACGGCGATCTCGCGAGCCTGATCCTTGGTCGATCGCCCGGTCTGCACCGGGGCGAGCATCACGTTTTCGACGACGCTCATGTGTGGGAACAGGTTGAAGTGCTGGAACACCATCCCGATGTGCTGGCGCACCTTGTCGATGTCGACGTCCTTGTTCGTGAGGTCGAACTGGTCGACGCGCACGGAGCCGGCGGTGATGTCTTCGAGGCGGTTGAGGCAGCGAAGGAAGGTGGACTTACCCGAACCGGAAGGCCCGATGACGCAGACCACTTCACCGCTCTTGATGTCGACGTCGAGGCCTTTGAGGACCTCGTTGTCGCCGAACGACTTCTTCAGTCCCTTGACCGAAATCTTGACCTCGGTGTCGGACTTGCCCATGTTGACGGCTGTTTCGGTCACTTGTTGATCCTCTTCTCGAGGCGGTTCGACAGCTTGGTGAGCGCCATGATGATGATGAAGTACATGACGCCGATGATCAGCCACATGTTGAACGACTGGAAGTTGCGCGCGATGATGATGCGCCCTGTCTGAGTGAGCTCGGCGAGTCCGATGACCGACAGGATCGACGTGTCCTTGAGGGTGATGACGAACTGGTTGATGTACGACGGGATCATCGTGCGAATTGCCTGCGGCATGATGACTTTTCGCATCGACTTCATGTAGCTGATGCCCAGGCTTCGTGACGCCTCCATCTGTCCCTTGTCGACGGACAAGATGCCGCCGCGGACGATTTCAGCCATGTACGCGCCGGCGTTGAGCGAGAGCGTGATGATGCCTGCGGTGAAGGCGGACATCTGGAAATGCAGGGCTGCCGGGATGCCGAAGTAGATGAAGAACGCCTGCACCAACAGCGGTGTGCCGCGGAAGATGTCGACGTAGGTCGTGCCTATACCTCGGACGAACATGTTGGTGGACACGCGGCAGAGACCGAAGATCGCACCCAGGACCAGAGCGATCGCGATCGAGACGACCGAGAGAACGATCGTCAACCACAGGCCCTTGAGGAGCTGGGGATAGGTGCTCTTGATCAAGCCGATGATGGAGTTGTCCGACGTCGACGCGCCCTGACCGAGGTAGGTCGAGACGATTTCGTCGTACTGGCCGTCGTCGCGCAGGTTCTGCAGTCCAGCGTTGAACATCTGGAGCAGTTCGGCGTTCTGGCCCTTGTTGACGGCGAAGCCGTAGCTCGCGCCCACCTCTTTTTCGGTGACCGTCTTGAGGCCGTTGCCCTGGGTGATGCCGTAGGCGAGGACGGGGTAGTCGTCGAAGACTGCGACGGAGTTTCCGGTGCGGACCTCGTCGTACATGCTGGCGGAGTCGGCGAAATAGACTGTGGTGAAGCCGTATTGATCCTTGATGGACTCGGCGAAGCTGGCGCCCTCGGTGCCGTTCTTGACCGCGACGCGCTTGCCCTTCAGATCCTCGTACGACTTCACGTCGTTGTCGGTCTCGAGGACCGCCATCTGCACGCCCGACTCGAAGTACGGGTCGGAGAAGTCGAAAACCTGCTTGCGGGCGTCGGTGATGGACATGCCGGCGATGACGCCGTCGGCCTGCCCGGCCTGCACGGCCTGAAGCGCAGCGTCGAAGCCGAGCTGCTTGATGTCGACCTTGAAACCTTGGTCCTCGGCGATCGCGTTGAGGAGATCGATGTCGATGCCGACGAGTTTGCCGTCTTCGTTCTCGAATTCGAACGGGGCGAATGTCAGATCGGTGGCGATCGTGTAGGTGCGACCGGGTTGCGCGCTCGCGATTCCGGGGGCGAACAGCGCTGCGATCAGCGCCAGCAGGATGGCCAGGATCGGCCACCTGGCATTACGTGGTCTGTCGAATCTTCTTCGCACTATCGCCCAGCTTTCTTCTGTCGCGCCCGGGATCGCCGGACTGCTTTGAACCAGACGAGAACATACTGCGCCCAGAGCTGAATCGATACACGGGTATCGGAGCCGGAAAGTGCAGAACACACGACACGCCGTTGCCGTTCCGTGACAAAAGTCGCATTTCGTTGTGATTTGGTTGCCGATACAACGCTCGGTCGTTACCGTATTGTGATCGAACGTCGTCTGCCTTGGGATTTCCTGTGTCGCCTTTTGCCAAGATCAACTCCACGAAGTCACCACTTCTCTATTCAGTGGTGGGTGCGTTGCTTCTGACGCTCATCGTCGGAGGTGCGCTCGCCGTGGTTCGGCACAAGACGATCACCCTCGACGTCGACGGCGACATGATTTCGCTGTCCACGATGTCGAGCAGCGTCGGTACCGCTCTCGAGGACGCCGGATACCCGGTCGATCCCAAGGACGCGCTCGCTCCGAGCGCCGATTCCTCGCTGTCCGACGGCGATACCGTCGTACTGCGCCGTGCCCGTGAGTTGGCGCTGACCGTGGACGGTCAGCCGACGACCATCTGGACCACGGCATTGACGGTCGACGAGGCACTGAAGCAGGTAGATGTTTCCGACGACTTCGCAGTCTCGGCTTCGCGCTCGCATCGTCTGCCCCTCGAACGCACCGAGCTCGACGTCGTCAGCCCGAAGACCGTCAGCGTCAGCGACGGTGGTGCTCCGGCGGCCGAGATCAAGCTCGCCGCCGTAACCGTCGGTGATCTTCTCGCGGCCAAGAATGCGCCGCTCGAGCAGGCCGACTCGGTGGTTCCCACCGCTGACACACCCGTTACCAACGGCCTGACCATCCAGGTCACCCGCGACCGCACGGACACTCGCGTCGAGACGCAGCCGATCGCGCCGCCCGAGAACAAGGTCGAAGATCCCGAGCTCGAGAAGGACAAGACCGTCGTCGAAAACCCGGGTGTTGCCGGCGAGCGCACGGCCACCGTCGAGGTCAAGACCGTCAACGGCGTCGAGGCTGGGCGAACCGAACTGTCCGCGACCGTGATCAAGGAACCGGTCGCAGCAGTGGTGAAGGTCGGAACCAAGCAGACGTCCGCGCCCGCTGTGTCCAACGCGTCGACGTGGGACTCCATTGCTCAGTGCGAAGCGACCGGAAACTGGGCCATCAACACCGGCAACGGTTTCTACGGAGGACTTCAGTTCACCCAGAGCACCTGGGAAGCATTCGGCGGCGGTCAGTACGCAGCGCGCGCCGACCTCGCATCACGTGAACAGCAGATCGCGATCGGCGAGAAGGTCCGCGCCGGTCAGGGCTGGGGTGCGTGGCCGTCCTGCACCAGCAAATTGGGCCTGCGCTGACGCGCCCACACTCCACACAGAACTCAGGAACCCATGTCACCGTTCGCCAAGATCAACTCGACCAGGTCGCCGTTGTTGTACTCGGCGATCGCCGCTCTTCTCCTGACGGTTCTCGTGGGTGGCGTTCTGGCCGTCGTCCGGCACAAGACCATCACTCTCGACGTCGACGGTGAGCAGATTCACCTGAGCACCATGTCGACCAACGTCGACGGCGCTCTCGAGGACGCGGGTTACCCGATCGGTGACAAGGATGCGGTTGCTCCCGCGGCCGACGCTTCGCTGTCCGACGGCGACACCGTGGTGCTCCGTCGTGCTCGTGAGATCACGCTGACGGTCGACGGTCAGCCACAGAAGCTCTGGACCACCGCCTTGACCGTCGACGACGCGCTCAAGCAGTTGGATGTCTCAGCGGATGTGCACGTGTCGGCGTCGCGCTCGCAGCGTCTCCCGCTCGACGGTGCCGCGCTCGACGTCTTGACACCGGTCGTCGCAAAACTGGTCGACGGCGCAAACGCGGCGGCCGACGTGCGTATCGCGGCACCGACGGTGGGCGAGTTCCTTACGGCCAACGGCACTCCGCTCGAGCAGTCGGACACGGTGGTTCCCGCCGCCGACGCTCCGCTGACCGAGGGCCTCGAGGTCACGGTGACGCGCAACCGCACCGAGAACAAAGTCGAGACCTTGCCGCTCGATCCGCCGGATCAGCGCATCGAGGATCCGACGATGAACCAGAGTCGCACGATCGTCGAGAATCCGGGCGTTCCCGGCGTGCGTGACGTGACGTTCGCCGTGAATCTCGTCAACGGTGTCGAGGCCGGACGTACACAGGTATCGGAGACGATCACCACACCGGCGCAGCCGAAGGTCGTGCGCGTGGGAACGAAGCCGGGCACCGAGGTGCCGCCCGTGGAGAACGGTTCGACGTGGGACGCGCTCGCGCAGTGCGAGGCCACCGGCAACTGGGCTATCAACACCGGCAACGGTTTCTACGGCGGCGTGCAGTTCGACCAGAACACGTGGGAACGGCAGGGCGGGTTGAAGTATGCGCCTCGCGCCGACCTCGCAACCCGTGAAGAGCAGATCGCGATCGCGACGCAAACGCAGCGCACTCAGGGCTGGGGCGCATGGCCGTCGTGCTCGGGTCGCCTCGGACTGGGATAAGTTCTACTGGTGTCAGACGCCGAACAATCGAACGAACCCATCGCTACTCCGCGCGGGCAGGCAGCCCTGCTCGGTCCGGTCGAGGTGCGCGCTCTTGCCGAGGAATTCGGTGTCCGGCCCACGAAACAGTTGGGGCAGAACTTCGTTCACGACGCCAATACCGTGCGACGCATCGTCACCACGGCAGGCGTCACTCGTGACGATGTCGTTCTCGAGGTGGGGCCGGGTCTCGGTTCGCTGACGATGGCGCTGATGGACGTCGTCGATCGTGTGATCGCGGTCGAGATCGATCCCAACCTCGCGGCTCGCCTTCCCAAGACGGTCGCCGAGCGAGCGCCGGAGTTGGCCGATCGACTGACCGTCGTCGAAGCGGACGCGATGCGTGTGCTGCCTTCACAGATACCCGGCGAGCCGACCGCACTGGTTGCGAACCTGCCGTACAACGTCGCGGTGCCGGTGCTGTTGCATCTGTTCGCATCGCTCCCGAGTCTGCGGACCGCACTCGTGATGGTGCAAGCCGAGGTTGCCGATCGCCTGGCGGCTGATCCGGGAAGCAAGATCTACGGCGTTCCCAGCGTCAAGGCCAACTTCTTCGGCGAGGTTCGCCGCGCCGGTGCCGTCGGACGCAACGTGTTCTGGCCGGTGCCGAAGGTGGAATCAGGTCTGGTTCGTATCGACCGGTACGCGGAGCCGCCGTGGCCGATGGACGAGAAACACCGCAAGCAGGTTTTTGCTGCCATCGACGCCGCATTCGCGCAGCGCCGCAAGACTTTGCGTGCCGCGCTCAGTGGTTGGGCAGGTTCGCCTGCCGAGGCCGAGCGACGGCTCCTCGCTGCCGGCATCGAGCCACAGACGCGTGGCGAGATGCTCGACGCAGCAGCCTTCGTTCGGCTGGCTGGAGGCGAATAGCCCCGTGCGCGGTTAAGGAGTGCAGGGACTCCCTAACCGCGCACAGGGGCTTGCCCCCTTACTTGAACCGCCGCAACCTCAGGCTGTTGCTCACCACGAACACACTGCTGAATGCCATTGCGGCACCAGCGAGCATCGGGTTGAGCAGGCCGGCCGCAGCCAGCGGGATCGCTGCCGTGTTGTAGGCGAACGCCCAGAACAGGTTGCCCTTGATGGTCTTCAGCGTCTTGCGGGACAGTCGAATTGCATCGGCTGCCGACCGCAGGTCACCTCGAACCAGGGTGATGTCGCTGGCCTCGATCGCAACGTCGGTGCCCGTGCCCATCGCCAGACCGAGATCGGCCTGAGCCAGGGCCGCCGCGTCGTTCACGCCGTCGCCGACCATGGCTACGACGCGTCCTTCCGCCTGCAGCTTCTTGACGGCGTCGACCTTGTCCGCCGGCATGACCTCGGCGAAGACGGTGCTGATCCCGACCTGATCCGCCACGGTGCGGGCAACGGTGGCGTTGTCACCGGTCAGCAGAACCGGTTCGAGGCCGAGTGCCTTCAACTGCGCGATTGCTTCGGCGCTCGTGTCCTTGACCGCGTCGGCGATCACGAGGACGCCGTGCGCCTTGCCGTCCCAGCCCACCGCGATTGCGGTGCGCCCGGCCTTCTCTGCTTCAGCTTTCGCGTCACGGAGATTTTCCGGCAACGGCATCGACCAGTCGGCGAGCAGCGCGTCTCGGCCGGCAACAACGGCATGACCGTCGACCATTCCCTGCACGCCGCGACCGGCGACGTTCACGAAATCCTCGACCGCAGGCAATTCGCCCACTGCGTCGGTCGCACCCTTCGCGATCGCTGCGGCGATGGGGTGCTCGGAGCGATGTTCGAGGGCGCCGGCCAGCCGAAGCACCTCGTCGACGGTTGTTCCTTCGCCCACCACGGTGTCCAGCAATGTCATCTGACCGGTGGTGACGGTTCCCGTCTTGTCGAGCACGACGGTGTCGACTGCGCGCGTCGATTCGAGCACCTCGGGTCCCTTGATGAGGATTCCCATCTGGGCTCCGCGGCCGGTGCCCACCAACAGAGCTGTGGGCGTTGCCAATCCGAGAGCACACGGGCACGCGATGATCAGGACGGCGACCGCAGCGGTGAATGCCATCTCGATGGGGTTGCCGGTACCGAGCCAGTAGCCCAGTGTCGCAACGGCAATCGCGATGACGACCGGTACGAAGATACCGGCGATCCGATCGGCGAGGCGCTGAACTTCGGCCTTGCCGTTCTGGGCGTCTTCGACCAGTGCCGCCATCTGGGCGAGTTGGGTGTCGCTCCCGACGCGGGTGGCCTCGACGGTCAACGTTCCACCGACGTTGACGGTGGCGCCGACGACGGTGTCTCCGACACCGACCTCCTCCGGCACGGATTCGCCGGTCAACATGCTCATGTCGACGGCTGAGCGGCCTTCGGTGATGATGCCGTCGGTGGCGATCTTCTCGCCGGGCCGAACGATGAACGAGTCGCCCGCTGCCAGTTCTTCGGCGGGGATTCGTACTTCGACGCCGTTTCGCAGTACCGCGACGTCTTTTGCACCGAGTTCCATGAGCGCGCGTAGTGCGGCGCCGGACGTGCGCTTGGACTTGTGCTCGAAGTAGCGTCCGGCGAGCACGAACGTGATGACGCCCGTGGCAACCTCGAGGTAGATGTTGGCGCTGCCGTCCATCCGGTCGACCGTCAGTCTGAACGCGTGTTTCATTCCCGCTTCGCCCGCGGTGCCGAAGAACAGTGCGTAGAGCGACCAGACGAACGCTGCGATGGTGCCCAGAGAGATGAGCGTGTCCATCGTTGCGGCGCCGTGACGCAGGTTGACCCAGGCAGCCCGGTGGAAGGGAAGGGCTGCCCACACGATGACCGGTGCGGCCAGCGTGAGGGAGAGCCACTGCCAGTTGTCGAACTGCAACGCAGGAATCATCGCCATCGCGATGACCGGCACGGAGAGCAGAGTCGAGATGATCAGGCGGGTACGAAGCTCGCGCAGATCACGATCCTGCGGGGTTTCCGCATCCGGGTCGACGGTGTCTGGCGCGCTGGGCGGTTTCGGGAGCGCGGCAGCGTAACCGGCATTCTCGACGGCGGTGACCAAATCTTCGACGGGTACCCCGTCCGGGAAGGTGACCTTGGCTTTTTCCGTCGCGTAGTTGACCGTGGCTGTGACGCCGTCGATCTTGTTGAGCTTCTTCTCGATTCGTGACGCGCAGGAGGCGCAGGTCATTCCGGTGATCGCGAGTTCGACGCTGCTCGAGTTGGCAGCATTGTCGACCGCAGTCGGTGACGTCATCAGTGCCCTCCCTCGTGATTGTCTGGAACTGAAGCTGCGGAAGTGCCTGCATCAACAGTGAATTCGGCGGTGCGAACCACGCCCTCGTGCTGGAAGTCGAGGAACAGTCGGTATGTGCCTTCGCTCGGCGCCTGTGCGTGGAAGGAAACGTCAGGACCGGGAGAAGTGACGCCGTCGCCCGGTTCACCCTCGGGGTGAACGTGCAGGTAGGCGAGGTCGCCGGTGCGAAGCGCAACAAGATGACCGTAGGCACCGAGGTACGGATCGAGATCGGTGACCGGGGCTCCGTCGCGAGCAACGCTCAGCGTGATCGGGCCGCCGGCAGTGGTCAGATCACCGTCGAGAGTCACGGTGTATCCGTCGACGGTTGCGGTCGCGCTCTTCGCGGGCAGCGGCGCAGGAGTGAATTCGCCTGCCACGTCGAAGTTTCGGCCGAGCGTCAGTTGGGTGCCGTCGGCGGGATCGAAGTCCGCGAAGACTCGGTAGGTGCCGGCGACGGGCCAGGTCCAGTCGATCGACCAGGTGCCGTCTGCGGCGAGAGAAGGATGTACGTGGCGGAATTCGCTGGTGTCGTTTCGGACGACGATGAGGTGGAGCTTCTTCTCGTGCAGGAGGTCGAAATCGACGACGGGCTTGTTGGTGCTGTCGAGAATCCGGAAGGTCAAGGTTCCCGGCTCCCCAGCTCGACCGGGTGCGGTCACGTCGGTGAGTGTGTATCCGCCGGAAGAGACTTCGAGCCCTGCGGGTGTCGCCGAATCCATGCCTGGCATCGATTCAGCGGTTGATTCGTGGGTGCTGTGCTGGGTAGTGGACATGTCTATCGGGCTTCCGATTGCGGCCCCCACGCCGAGGGCGGCGCCGAAGACGGCGACCAACCCTACGGCGTAGGTGGCAAGTGTTGTCGAGGTGCGCACGGCTGACTCAGCTTGGTACGACTGCGTAGCCGGCTTCGTCGACTGCTGCGACGACGTCGGCTGCGGAGACGGGGGCATCGCTGGTGACAACGACGCGTCCGCTCGCCAATTCGACATCCACCGCGGTTACGCCCGCGATGTTGCCGATCTCTTCCTTGACGGATCCGACGCAGTGTCCGCAGGTCATTCCGGAAACGGTGTATTCGGCGGTGGTCATCGCAGATCCCTTCGCTTGTGTAAAACTCATTTTACGGATACCCGGTGTAGGTATCTCCCTGGGACTGAAGGTACCCCCAGGGGGTATGCCTGTCAACGGGTTGGGCAGTGACGAAGGCCTCAGGGAAGACAACAGGGCGGATGTGTGGTCTACTTGTGTTGGTCGTAAGTGTTTGTGTTTGTGTTTCCACGCTCGCAAATGGTTAGGTTGCGAGCGTTTGGACATCCTCCACGGATTTGTCTCAGAACGGTCGTAGTAAGTGACCCGGGCGGTCGAAGCGACTGCCTGTTGACACTGTGTTAGAGGAGATTTACATGGCAGAGGGCATCGTGAAGTGGTTCAACTCCGAGAAGGGGTTCGGCTTCATCGCTCCCGAAGACGGCAGTGCTGACGTCTTCGTTCACTACTCCGAGATCCAGAGTGGCGGCTTCCGCACTCTCGAGGAGAACCAGCGCGTGGCGTTCGAGATCGGTCAGGGCAACAAGGGCCCGCAGGCCACCGGCGTTACCATCGTCTAAGACGTCCATGTGAGTCGGGCAACCGACGCATGACGTACTGACAAGACCCCAACTCTTCGGAGTTGGGGTCTTGTTGCATTTTGGGTGAAAAGTGCTCTCACGCATCGAGATAACGCTGAGCGGCCACTGCGGTTTCGGCTGCGATCGCGCGGCATTCCTCGCGGAGTTCGGGTGGATTCACAACGGTGAAATCGACGTCGAAAGCCCTGAGCCACATTGCGATCGACCGTAGGGAAGTGCCCGAAAGCACAATGACGCAACGCCCTTCGTCGGTGGACTCCACTGATCCCCACTGCTCATTGACCATTGGTGCTATCTGCTCGATGGGTGCATGCAGTAGAACTGTTGCGCGCGTGGAGGAATAAGCCCGGGCGACGCCGCGCGAAACGAAGTCTGCCGCGCCACCGGCCGGTAGTTCCCGCGGCGTGAACCGCGGACCGGTGGGAATCTTGGGTTCCATCCGGTCGACGCGGAACGACCGCCAGTCTTCGCGAGATAGATCCCAAGCCACCAGATACCACCGAACACCCGACCGTACGAGCCTGTACGGTTCCACCTCGCGTCGGCTCTGGGTGCCGTCGTGAGTGCGGTAGTCGAATCTCAAACGCTCGTGGTTGTGGCATACGGACGCGATGGCGGACAGTACCGACGCATCGACTGCGCTCGCGGCGGGCTCGCGTGGCACGACGTCGATCGACAGCGACTCCAGACGGTGTCGCAGCCTCGACGGCATGATCTGCCGCAGCTTCGCCAGCGCGCGCATCGAAGCCTCGCCGATGCCGACCACAGAGCCGGTCGCTCCGGACTGCAAAGAGAGCGCCACCGCGAGCACTTCTTCGTCATCGAGCTGTAGCGGGGGCATCTCCGCGCCCGCTCCCAGGCGATATCCACCGCCGACGCCGACCGTCGCGTCGACTGGGTAGCCGAGATCGCGGAGGCGGTCCACGTCACGTCTGACTGTGCGCGGGGTGATCGCGAGCTTGTCTGCGAGTTCGGCACCGGACCAGTCTCGACGTGTCTGGAGCAGTGACAGCAACCGCAGTAGGCGAGCCGATGTCTCCTTCATGGCAAGAAGTCTGCCAAACATTTAGGACCCAATGCGTCCTCAATTGAATTTAGGTTGGTCCACATCCGACCAGTCGAGAAGAAATTGGGGCACATCATGAGTCGCATCAACAACGGCAGACCGATGATCGAGACGGAGGCGCTCACCAAGCACTTCGCCCAGGGCAAGAAACTCGTGGAAGCAGTCAAGGGCGTCACTCTCGACGTAGCGGAGGGCGAGTTGGTTGCCTTGCTTGGGCCGAACGGTGCCGGAAAATCGACGACGTTGCGCATGCTGACCACCTTGCTCGAGCCCACTTCCGGTACTGCGCGGATCGCAGGATTCGACATCGCTGCGGCACGAAACGAGGTGCGCTCCAGCCTCGGATACGTCGGACAGGGGAACGGAGCCGGCCACAACCAGCGGGTTCGCGACGAGTTGGTGACGCAGGGGTTGTGCTACGGAATGCCCAAGGGCGACTCGCAGGTCCGGGCCGACGAATTGCTGCGTGATCTCGAACTCACCGAGTTGGGTACTCGAAAGGTCAGTACGCTGTCCGGCGGGCAGCGACGGCGGCTCGATATCGCTCTGGGCCTGGTCCATCGCCCACCGCTCCTGTTCCTCGACGAGCCGACCACGGGCATGGACCCGCAAAGTCGAGCCAACCTCTGGGACCACATCCTGCGGTTGCGGCGCGAGATGGGCACCACGATCGTGCTGACCACGCACTACCTCGAAGAAGCGGATTCGATGGCAGAGCGGGTCATCGTCATCGACGAAGGCACTGTCATCGCGGACAACACCGCTGCCGCACTCAAGGCCGATCTTGCCGGAGATCATTTGTTGCTCACGTTCGACAACGCCGAAGCGGCCGCCATCGCGGCGTCGGTGGCCGAGCAACTTGTCACTGTGCGTGAGGTCACGGTCGAGGCAAGCTCGGTGAGTATCCGTGCCGGCGAGGGTGATTCGACGCTTCCGGTATTGCTGCGTGAAGCCGATGCCCGCGGCGCCCGCGCAGTCACTGCCGACATCACCAGGCCGACTCTCGACGACGTTTTCCTCACTCTCACCGGCCGCAGCCTGCGCGAGAGCGCCGCCGCGGTTGCTTCCTAGAACTACGACGAAGAACTACGACGAACAGGAATCCGCCATGACAATCACACTCGATACCCCACGTAGCGCGCACGGCAACATTGTTCGAGACAGCGCGATCGTGATGGGCCGTGAACTGCGGCCGATGTTGCGTGACCCGGTCAGCGTCATCTTCAGCCTCATCCAGCCGCTGATCCTGTTGGCCCTGTTCGGGCCTCTGCTCAAAGGGGTCCCGGGAACCGGCGACGGCGTATGGAATTGGTTCATCCCCGGTGTATTGGTGATGATCGCGATCTTCGGCACGACGATGACCGGTTCCAACCTTTTGATGGAGATGCAGCAGGGATCCCACGAGCGAATGTTGGTGACTCCGCTCAGACGCTCGTCGTTGTTGATCGGGAGAGCATGCAAGGAGATGGTTCCGCTTGCCGCGCAGGCGATTCTGATCATCCTTGTTGCGCTACCGCTCGGATTGGACGTCAATGCAGCGGGCGCTGCGCTCGGAATCGTCCTGCTGGGAGTGTTCGGCGTCGGACTCGGTGCGCTCTCGTACGCTCTCGCTCTGGCTGTGCGGGAGCAGGATTGGATGTTCTGGGTCGTTCAGCAGACGCTGATGTTCCCGCTCCTGATCCTGTCGGGAACCATGCTTCCGCTCGACGACGCACCAGGTTGGATGAAGGTCCTCGTGAATATCAATCCGCTCGGCTACGTCGTAGACGCCGAGCGGGCACTCTTTGCCGGTGACTTCGCGTCGGGCAGCGTTCTGGCAGGAATCTTCGCTGCCGTCAGCGTGGCTGTGGTCGGCCTGGGGATAGGCGTGCGCGCGGTGAAATAGCGTGGGTGTGCTTGCTGTCGGATGGGGTGCGGCGGTCGCAGGTTTTCGCCCAGGTGTTCGCAGCGCCTATTGTTGTTCCTTGTGCTCTCCGTCGTTCCTCGCCCCGTAGTTGTCCGGGCCCCGTCCAAGGTGAATCTCCACCTTGCCGTCGGGGACCTGCGAGACGACGGCTATCACGAACTGACGACCGTTTTTCAGGCATTGTCGCTGGCAGACACCGTCACGGTGGCGCCTGCGGACACCTTGACCGTGCGGGTGATCGGCGACGACGCCGCGGCCGTACCGACCGATCGCACCAATCTCGTGTGGCGTGCCGCCGAGATGCTGGCGGCCGAGGGTGGCGTGGCTTCGAATGTCGAGATCGTCATCGAGAAGGGCATTCCCGTCGCAGGCGGTATGGCCGGCGGGAGCGCCGACGCGGCAGCCGCGTTGGTTGCGCTCAATTCGTTGTGGAAACTCGACTTCTCGCGGCCTGATCTCGACGCCTTCGCGGCACGTCTCGGGAGTGACGTTCCGTTCTCGCTGCACGGTGGCACTGCCCTCGGGACCGGTCGCGGTGAACAACTTGTCCCCGTCTTGACGCGCCGCACCTTTCACTGGGTGTTGGCGCTGGCCAAGGGAGGCTTGAGCACGCCGGTTGTCTTCCGGGAACTCGACAAGCTTCGCGCCGAAGGCACACCGAATCGATTGGGTAACGCTGACGAGTTGATTCACGCGCTCACCACCGGTGACCCTCATGTGCTCGCCCCGCTGCTCGGAAACGATCTGCAGGCGGCAGCACTCTCACTCAACCCGGATCTACGACGGACGCTGCGAGCGGGTGTCGAAGCCGGAGCTTTGGCCGGCATCGTCTCCGGCTCCGGACCGACGTGCGCCTTTCTCTGCGCCGACGCACAGTCCGCGGTGGAAGTGAGCGCAGAACTTGCGGGAGCGGGGGTGTGCCGCACCGTTCGCGTGGCGAGCGGACCCGTTCCCGGAGCACGAATACTCGACAATGCGGCAAAGGGACAGCACTGATGGCGAATCTGATCAATCTGGAAAACGTGTCGAAGTCTTTCGGCGTCAAGCCGTTGCTCGACGGGGTCTCCCTGGGCGTGGAGGAAGGCGAGCGCATCGGTGTCGTCGGCCTCAACGGTGGCGGCAAGACGACCATGCTCGAAGTCCTCGCGGGTGTGGAGCAGCCGGATTCGGGACGCGTGAGCCGCGTCGGCGGATTGCGCATGGCCGTCGTGACGCAGCGCGGTGTGTTGCCTCCCGGCTCCACGGTCGGTGAAGTGGTCCTGGGGCCGCTCGGAGTGGCTCAGCACGAGTGGGCCGGCGACGCGCGCATTCGTTCGGTGCTCTCGGGTATCGGCATCGACAACTTGGGCGCCGGCGGCGAGCGGTCCGCATTGGACGCCAAGGTCGACGGCTTGTCCGGCGGTGAGCGTCGCCGCGTGGCTCTCGCTGCGGCTCTGGTTCAGGACCTCGATCTGCTGGTGCTCGACGAGCCGACCAACCACCTAGACGTCGAAGGTGTTCAGTGGTTGGCCGAGCACCTCGTCTCGCGTCGCAGCGCGCTTGTCGTCGTGACCCACGATCGCTGGTTCCTCGACACCGTCGCCACCCGCACCTGGGAGGTTGTCGGTGGCGGCGTCGAAAGCTACGAGGGTGGCTACAACGACTGGGTGTTCGCCCGCGCCGAGCGTTCGCGTCAGGCCGACGCTTCCGAAGAGCGTCGACGCAACCTTGCGCGCAAGGAACTCGCATGGCTGCGCCGCGGTGCGCCGGCCCGTACATCGAAGCCGAAGTACCGCATCGAGGCCGCGGAGGCCTTGATCGCTGACGTTCCGGCACCTCGTGACGCGGTGGCACTTGCGTCCTTCGCCCAGCGTCGACTCGGCAAGGTTGTCATCGAACTCGAAGACGCGCGTCTGGAGACCCCGGACGGCCGCGTACTCGTCGAGGATCTGACCTGGCGGCTCGCTCCGGGGGAGCGTGTAGGCCTGGTCGGTGTCAACGGCTCGGGCAAGACGACTCTGCTGCGGACGCTGGCCGGTGAACTCGAGCCGGCAGCAGGCAAGCGCATTCAGGGGCAGACCGTCCACATCGGTTGGCTCAAGCAGGAACTCGACGATCTGCCGACCGACATGCGTGTACTCGACGCGGTCAAGGACGTAGCCGAGCGAATCACGCTGGGGGACAAGGAAGTATCAGCCGGTCAGCTGGCTGAGCGGCTGGGCTTCACACCGGCGCGTCAGCGCACCCCCGTCGGCGATCTGTCCGGTGGTGAGCGCCGCCGTCTGCAGTTGACGCGTGTCCTCATGGCCGAGCCCAACGTTCTGCTTCTCGACGAGCCCACCAACGATCTCGACATCGACACGCTTCAGCAACTCGAGGATCTGCTCGACGGCTGGGCGGGCACCATGGTGGTCATCTCGCACGACCGGTACCTGATCGAGCGCATCTGTGACACCACCTGGGCTCTCTTCGGTGATCGCAAGCTCACCAACCTGCCGGGTGGTATCGAGGACTACCTGCGTCGACGCGCAGCGATGGGGGACGGCGACAACCCGTCGGTGGCCTCGACGGCGAGTGGTGCGTCGAAGAGCAAGCAGGTCCGCGACGGTGCCGCGGATCGCGCTGCACGCAAGGAGCTTTCGAAGCTCGAGCGGTCAATTGCGAAGTTCGACGACCGCGAGAAGAAGCTGCACGCTTCCCTCGCCGACGCAGCCACCGACCCGGACAAGCTGCAGAAGCTCGGGGCTGAACTCAAGCAGGTCATCGCGGACAAGGAAGCCGCCGAGGAGCAGTGGATGGAGCTGTTCGCCGAGCTGGACGGCTAGGGGAACTTCGCTCCGAATTTCTTGAAGATTCGCTCTGGATCCACGCTCTCCGGTGCTTGCTCGCGTAGCAGTGCGTCCAGAACGACCCCGTCCAGTGCTGCGACCAACTCCGTTGCATCGGACGAGGTCATGCCGCGTTCGACCAAGATGTCGACAAACCGATCCCGACCACGCACCAGTTCCACTGCGAGGTCGGGATCGTGGAATGACGCGATGATCAGTTCGTAACGCGCCCGGGTGCGGCCGGATTCAGGCCCCAGCCACCGGGACACTTGTTGCTTCGGTGTCTCGCCTGGGCGAGGAAGATCGCCGTCCAGAAGGTGTCGCACCACCTCGACTATCAGTCCACGTTGATTTGCGAAGTAGTGCCGTGCGCTGCCGTGTGGCACGCCTGCCTCGTCTTCGACGCCTCTCATCGACCAGGCCCGAAACCCAATCCGGCCCGTCTTCTTCGACATCCTGCTCGTGCTGTGTGTTGTTGCGATTGTGTGTTTTGCGGGGTATGTCTTCTATCGCGTGATATTGGACGACTAGGTGAATGTTGATGTACTTCAACAGGTCTCGAGTCTTCATGTTCCCGAAGTTGTCCGCTTTGTCTCTGGCTATCGAAAATATGTTCGATTAAACTTTCGGTATGGATAGTCGGGAAGCATGGCAGCTGGATGGTGAGGGCCTCAAGGGTGAGGTTCTGGATCTGGTGCGTGCCCGGCACGAGTTGCAGTCGCGGTTGGTGTTGCTGATCGTGGAGATGTTTTCCCGGGAGGTGCTCGGTGGGAAGGGTTTTCGGGCGATCGCGCAGTGGTTGCATGGTTCGACGAATCTGGAGATCGGTGAGTGCAGTCTGCTGGTCGGGTTGGCGCGGTTGTTGATGCTCGAACCTGTTGTGGGCGATGCGTTTCACCGGGGTGATGTCGATGCGTTGAAAGCGCGTCAGGTGGCGTCGTTTTGTCAGCATCCACCGAAGAACATGACCCTGGCGGATGTGGACAAGGCTCGCGGGATCTTGTTGGGGTTGGCGTCGAAGAACATCGCGGATTGTGATGCGGTGCGGGCGGCGATTCGGCGGATCGAGAAGCAGTACGGAAAACGCGAGGACGGTGTTCCGGTCGGCGAGGATTCCGAACGTAACGAGTTCTACGCCTCGAAAGGCCTGTACGGCAGAGTAACTGTGAAGGGCGACTTGGATGCTGTGAACGGGGCGCGTCTGATCACCTTGTTGTCGAGTCTGTCCGCTCCGACGCCGGAGAAGGACGGCGTGAAGGACACCCGCACGCCTGCATTACGGCGTGCGGACGGGTTTTGCGAACTGTTGCGCCGGTACGAGCGAGCGGGGTTGGGCCCGATCGAAGGCGGAGTGAAACCACACATCACGGTCACCGCCAGCGCGAAAGACATGACGGACCTGCAAGCTTTGAAAGACCTCCTGCCGTCCACTGAGGAACTCGGGTTTGCGTGGACGGATTGGGTGGGCCCGATCAGCATCGACACTGCCCGGATGCTGGCGTGCGACTGCACCGTCACCCGAATCCTCCTGGATGAGAATGGTGTTCCGCTCGACTGCGGTAAGGAAGCGAGAACAGCAACGGTGCCGCAGAGGCGGGCGTTGGCGGTTCGTGATGGTGGGTGTGCGTTTCCGGGGTGTGGGACGCCGTCGGGGTGGTGCGATGCTCATCATATTGTTCACTGGAATGATGGTGGTCCAACGGATCTCGACAATCTGATCTTGTTGTGCGGTCATCATCATCGGACGTTGCATCATACGGAGTGGCGGGTGGAGATCGGCCCGGATCGGAAGTCGGTGTTCTACCCACCGATGTCGGTTGATCCGCACCAGCATCCGATCGGCGGGAACAGTCCGCCCACCGCGGCGTGAATCGCGACAACTGAAGACGTGAGCGCCGGGGCACAAACATGCCCCGGTGCTCACGGCTGTCGACCGTCAGAACGTGAGCGTGAGCTTCCCGTTCTCGTCGCTGATATGAACGGTCCGCCCGATCGCCGCCGGGTTGTCACCGCGAAGCTGGGTCAGTTCGGCGGCATTCTCGGGACCGGTGTGACCGGCGACGCGGCCGCCGTCCGGCGTTGTTGCAATCACGAACCCGATCTCAGGTTCGCCAGTGCGACCGTATTCGACAGAGGCAGTGACGATTTCCGCAGTGCCCTGGTAATCGGTGATCAGTTCCGGAGCTTCCGCGGTCAAAGCACGTGCGTCGGGGTCACCGACGTACCCGTCGGCATGAGCGGCGGCCGACAGCAGTACGCAGTGCTGGTATGTGAGGAATCCACCGTTGGCGTGGACGAGGGCAAGGTTCGCGCCGTCGCGAATTCGCCTGGTGACTTCAGCGACGGAATGCAGGGTGTAGCTGTTGAGCGGTCCGCCGAAGAACGAGTGACCTCCGGTGACGCTTGGGATCGCAGTATCGGGAAGTCCGAGTTCGCGGATCAACAGCTTGGGCACGATCGGGAAGCAGCTGTAGGCATCTACGATGTCGAGTACGTCGGCGCCGACTCCGGCACCATCGAGTGTGCGATGTACGGCGTCATGCATCGCGGCCGAGCTGTCGAAGCTGTTGCGGCTGAGGATGTCCAACGGATCACTCGCACCAGCGCCGCCCCAGAGGTACACCAGTTTGCTTTCATCGATCCCGAACTCGCGGGCGGTCGACAACGAGCAGACGACAACGGCCGCAGCCTGATTGACGAAGGGCATGGCGTTGAGCATCAGCGGGTACGGCTCGGAGACCATCCGATTGCCAGGTCCGACGGTGCCGATCTCGTCTGCCGATCGGATCTCCGACGTCCAGGAGGCTGGATTCTTCGATGCCAGTTCCGAGAAGGCGGCGTACATCTTCGCGGACCAGGCGAGCGATTCGCGGGCGCCGTGGCCCTCGGCAGCACTGAAACAGTTCTCGAAGAGCGGGTAGACGCGCGTCGGCACGATGAAACCGGCGCGCTGCATTTCAGGGCTTCCCAGGTCGGCCGGATCGAATCCGGGAGGCCCACCGGGCGCAGCGGTCCACCCGATCGAGTCGGGAGCGACTCCGGACTTTCGCAGCGCGGTGCTGCTGGCGTGCGATTCGCCGCCCACGAGCAGAGCAGCCGAGGATTCACCGCGAGCGATGGCCGCGCCGATCCGATCGAGGAGTGCCGCCGGCCAGTGGCCACCGATCGGCGAGGTAGAGGTGACAGTGGGGGTCGCGCCTAATCGTGAGGCAAGCAGCCCGGGGAGATCGTCGTACGACCAGCTGACTGTCTTGATCGCGAACACGGAATCGATCTGTGTTCCCAGTTCAGCGTGTCCACTGTCGTTCAACGCGGCGACGGTGGCGTCGTGAATCAAGTCAAGAGGTTCGCGGTGCCCGTCGGCAGGATTCCAGCGCAGATCGCCGACGCCGACGATGACCGGGATTCGTGATGCGTCAACCATCATGTACCTCTCGTTGCCGACCCGTAGCCGGGAGTTGCAGTCACGATATCGGGGACCCCGGTATGTGTAACTCCGGGGTCACAGTCAACAATTTTCGGGTTCCTATTTAGGTATGCCTAACGAAAGTCCTATACTCGTCTTCATGACAGCTGTGGCAGAGAGAATTTCGGTGCCCGTGGGGCCGCGTTCCATCGATCACCCCTACTCGATGACAACGGTGACTCTGAAGCTCTCTCATCAGCGGCAGTGGGCCCCGCATCGTCATCCTGAACATGAGCTGATCTGGGGAAACTCCGGTGGAATGCTCACGGTTGTCGCTGACGGCATCACCTGGGAGGTGCCGCCTTCGGCCGGACTGTGGCTGCCTGCCGGGGCGTTGCATGCCGTGAAGGCGGGCCCAGGTACCGAGTTCTTCTGCACGTACTTCCGGCCTGAGGCGCACGCCGCGCCGTCGGGTGTTCCGGGCTTGTTCGGTGTCAGCGCTCTCCTGCGTGAGGTACTCCTGCACATGCATCGGCGGAACATGCCCGACGAGGCGCGCAGTCGCGCCGAGCGGGTGGCCTTCGACATGTTGCAGCCGCTCGAAGTTGCTGCGGTGGAGGTTCCGATGCCGACCGATCCGCGAGCGTTGTTCGTCGCCGAAGCGTTGGTCGCCAATCCGGCAGACCAGCGGTCGCTGTCCGAATGGGCGCTGACGGCCGGCGGTAGCGTCCGTACGCTGACGCGTGTATTCGCTCAGGGCACGGGAATGACCTTTGCACAGTGGCGAATTCAGGTTCGTGTCCGCGCAGCACTGACGTACCTGGCTGCTGGCGTGCCGGTTTCGGTTGTCAGTAGGCGGGTCGGATACGAAACTCCGAGTGCTTTTGTCGCAGTGTTCCGCCGGGTCACCGGCCGGACACCCGGCAGCATGATGAACAAGGGGAGCGTGGCTCCCGAATCGGTGCCGTATCTCCTGCACGCTTGAGTTGGGTTGCACCGGGCGGAAGTGCCCGGTGCAACCGTCGCGGTCAACGCCGCGGCGCGGACCACGCTTCCCACAGTTCCGCGTACCGACCCCCGAGGTTGACCAACTCGTCGTGAGAGCCGTGCTCGACGACGCGGCCGTCGTCCATCACCAGGATCTGATCGGCGTCGACGGCCTGTGAGAGTCGGTGTGCCACTGTGACAGCAGTGCGACCCCGGGTCAGGGCGAGAGCGGCATCGTCGAGGACCTTGGCTCCGGCGCTGCCCGCTTCGGCGGTCGCCTCGTCGAGAATCAGCAGCGGCGGATCCAGTAATTCGATTCTTGCCAACGCAAGTTGTTGGGCCTGTGTTGCGGTCAGCCGGTGTCCACCGTCTCCGACGACGGTTTCGAGTCCGTCCGGGAGTGCCCGCAGCCAATCGGAGGCGCCGACGGTATCGAGCGCTGCGATGATGTCGCTGTCGGTTGCCGACGGGTCGGCCAGCCGCAGATCCTCGGCCAACGTGCCGGCAAAGACGTGGACCTCCTGAGTCACGAGGGCCACCGCGCTCCGAGAGGTCGACGGTGGCAGTTCGTTCCGGGGCACCGTCCCGATCTTCACGACGCCTTCGGTCGGTTCGTAGGTCCCCGCGACCAGTTTTGCGACTGTCGATTTTCCGGCTCCGGTAGCGCCCACCAGCGCCGTGACGGTTCCTGCCGGAAGGGTGATGTGGATGTCTCGCAGAACAGGAGCGTCGCCGCTTCGGTACGAGAAGGTGACGCGTTCCAAAGACGCCGAGCTGTCGACAGGTTCCTGCGGATCGGTCGGTGCGGATGGCAGGGGCGCAAGGGTGACTCCGACCAGGCGAGCCAACGCGATTGTGCCTTCCTGCAATTCGTCGAACACGCTGAGAACCGCGCCCACCGGATCGAAGAGGCGGTGGAAGAACAGGGCTGCGGCGGTGGCGGCACCGATGCTGATCTGACCGTCCTTCACCAGCCAGAAGCCGGTGATCAGCACAGCGGACAGGCCGATGAACTCCGCGATGTTGAGCCGGCCGAAGAACCTGGTGCGTAGACGCGTGGTCAACAAGCTCAGGCGGACGGCGGCCATCGATCGAGATTCGATCTGTTCGAGATGTGGCTGGGCCAGGCGAAGCGATCCGACGGTGTCGGAGTTGCTCAGCGAGTCCAGGAGCTGTTGCGCACGTGCACCTTCTGCCTCCCTCTCCTCGCGGTAGACCGGTGCCGACCTCGAGAGGTACCAGCGCAGCGCCTGGATCTGGATGGGTGCCGCGATCACCGCGGCGACAGCCAATCGCCAATCGAGGCTACCCAATCCGATCAGCGTCAACACGATGGTCAGTGCCGCGGTGGCAAAAACCGGAAGGGCTTCGGATACGGCCCGAGTCACCAACCGCACGTCGCCGGTGATGCGGGAGACCAGGTCTCCGCGCCCGGCGCGTTCGACGTCGCTCTGGGGAAGATCGAGAACCCGGACGACAACTTCTTCGCGCAGGTCGGCGACAACACGTTCACCGACACCGGCAAGCAGGTAGTTGCTCACTCCGACGAGAAGGGACGAGGTAACCGCGATGCCGACCAACGCGAGAGTCAGTGTGCCGATGCGAGAGACAGCGTCGCCGTCTCCGTCGGTCACGGCGTCGACCATGGCGCCGAGGACCAGCGGTGTGAGCAGACCTATCGCGGTCGCGGCGGTCAGGGTGACGACTGCTGCGATCGCGGAGATCCGGTGGGGTCCCATCAACCGAAGTGCCGCGCGGCGCGCTTGTTTCGGTGTTGCGGTGGGGAGTAGTTCGTTCACAGCTCGATCACCCGATCGCAGATATCGAGCAGCACGGGGCTGCTGGTCAGAAGTATTGTGGCGTGCGCCCCGCGTACCTCGGCGATCCCGCGAGCAATGCGCGCTTCGGTGACGGAGTCGACGGCAGTGGTGGGATCGTGCAGCACCAGGACGGGCGCTTCGCTCGCCAGTGCCCTCGCCAACGCGATGCGCTGACGCTGTCCGCCGGACAAAGAATTCCCTTGCTCGGTGACTCGGGTGGCGAGGCCGAGCGGCAGTGCCGAGATCACTTGATCTGCGGCGGCAGCGGCGATGGCCTCGTCGTTGCGGCGACCGATCGGTGCGAGGGCGTCGATGTTGTCGCCGACTGTGCCGATGAACAGTGTCGCGTCGTGCGGTGCTGCCAGAACGTGAGTGCGAAGTTCGTCGATGTGCAGCTCGTGAATGGCGTTGTCGCCGAGATGAATTGTTCCGCTCGAAGGCTCGATTCGACGCGCCAGTGCGTCGACCAACGCATCCGCCCAAGCTGCATTCTCGGTGACGATGCCGATGATCTCGCCGCGTTTGACGTCGAGATCGACTGGTGATGCTCCGGCCAACACGACGTCACGCAGCGTCAGGAACTCCGAGTGATTCAGGGGCACAGGTTCACCCGCGGGAGTCACAGCCTCGGTGGTCCCGAGAAGTGCTGCGACGCGGTTGGCGGAAGCACGCGCCCGTGCCAGGCCGGCGCCGAAGTAGATGATGTCGATCAACGGACCGCGAAGGAACTGTGCCAGACCAACCACGGCAACGAATTCACCGACCGAGATGCTCCCGGACGCTGCCATCCGTCCACCCACGTACGCGATGACGGCGAGGAAAGCGCCGGCGATCGCAACATTGGCGGCGGAGTACATCGCTTGGTATCTCTGTGCGCGAAGGGTTGCTTCCAACGAAGTCCGGCTGGCTCCCCGATACCGCTGCGCTGCAGCATCTCCGGCGCCGATGCCGGAGAGGATTCGAAGTCCGGAAAGTAGATCTGCGGCCAGGGCACCGGCCTTGGCGCCCTGCCATTGATCGGTCTCGGCTCGGCGTTCGAGCGGTCGACTGACCACCTGCATGAGAGCCAGCACCGGGGGCGTACCGAGAATGACGAGCAGGCCGAGTGGCACCGAAATCACCAGCAGCGAGATCGCTGCGGTCAGTACTCCGCAAGCCGCGGCGAGCTTGGTGCTCAGCGTGTGGGTGAATCCGGCCACCGAACCCGCGTCGGACGTCGCGATCGAATAGACCTCGCCAGGCATGCGCCGCGGCGACATGCCGTGCGGATCGAGGCCTCGGCGCGCGATGTCCATCCGCAAGCGATGTGCACCGTGCTCGGTGACGGAATCGGAGATGCGTGCCGCGAAGCGCCAACTGAGCAACAAGCCGGTGAAGAGAATTCCGAGAACGAGGATCCACTTTCCGAGTGCGGCGGCATCGCTGGTCGCGACAGCACGGTCGATCACCGCACCGATCACCACCGGCACCAACGCTTCCGCGACCTGGTGGCCGGTGAAGCCGACGGACGCCGCCGCCAACTTGGCTCCGCGACCTTCGGAAGCGATCGCGCGTGTGATTACCTGGCGCGGCGTGATCGCCGGGCCGGTTGGGGGACCGTTTGTCTCGGCCGAAAGAAGTGGTGTCGAAGGCACTGGGTCCACGCTAGGGATCGTGGGCGGTAGTCAGAAGTCACACCGGTGCCAATACTTGTCGTGAACAGGCCATATGTATTGCGTTGGCCGAATTGCGATAGTAGTTGGCCCCGTTGCAGCGGAGAAGGCATCGACTCATCGACAACACTGCAATAAATTAAGGTCTACCTTACTTAGCGCGGGTTAACTATGTCCGGAAGTCGGATTTGATCCTTGTGTTCGGGTCCGGTTCATGTTCCATCGATGTTGGAGATTGTTGTGAGTCTTGTGTTCGGCGAGGTACTTCACAAGGAGTACGTGACCCCGGGAATGGTTCGTGTCGTGTTCGGAGGGGAGGAACTGACCGCCTTCGAAACCACCGGTACCGGTGACGAATACCTGCGCCTCCACTTCCCGGTCCCGGCTACAGGCGAGTTCGTTCTACCTGCGGAAGATCCGGACGCACCGCGCGGTTGGCGGTACCCGGAGGGCGAGGAACCGTCCCCGTGCCAGCCGTACACCGTGCGACGGTTCGATGCCGAAACCAGCCGAATGACAATCGACTTCGTCGTTCACGAGGGCGGAATCGCCAGCGACTGGGCGCAGAAAGCCGAGATCGGTGACAAGTTGGCGATCGGCGAGTCTCGTGGCCTCTACGAGCCGCCGGCCGACGCACGCTGGCAGGTGTTCGTCGCCGACGCAACCGGACTCCCCGCACTCGGTCGTCTGATCGAACAGTTGCCGGCCGGCATGTCGGCCAAGGCGATCGTCGAGGTGGTGGACGAGTCGCACAAGCAGCAGATCACCTCGGACGCCGACGTCGAGTTCATCTGGCTGGTCGGCAGTGGCAACGGTGTTGCACCGTCGAAGCTGCCGGACGCGGTTCGCGCGATGAACCTGCCCACCGAACTCGGATACGTGTGGGTGGCAGGCGAGAGCACGATGCTCCGTGACATCCGCAAGTACCTTCGCCACGAACTCAAGTTGCCGGGTGAGCAGTACAAGGTCATCGGCTACTGGACGTACAAGGCCGAGGTCTGGAACGCGAAGTACGAGGCCCTCGACGAGAGTGTCCGCGCGGCACTCGATGCGGCCTGGGAATCGGACCGCGACGAGGAAGAGATCCGCGACGAGGTCGAGAAGACTCTAGAGAGCGCCGGCTTGTGACCGTTGGATTAGACAAGAGTGCCGTCGACCAGAGTGCGGCTGACGAGAAAGCCGTCGACAAACACACCGAAGAACTGATCGACGAGTCGCTGCAAGAGAAGCAGAAGCAACCGGACGGCCTGGTATCGACCAACTCTCGTCGTATGGCGGGTCTTCTGGTGTGCCTGGTGGTGCTCGCCGCCGTGCTCCTTCTGAGTATCGCGGTGGGATCGAAGACCATTCCGTTCGGGACCGTGATCGACGCGCTGGTGAACTACGACGATTCCAATGATCACGTGATCATCCGTGACCTGCGACTACCGCGTACTCTGCTCGGTCTCATAGTCGGCATGGCGCTCGGCGTGGCCGGTGGCCTCATCCAGGCGATGACACGAAATCCCTTGGCTGATCCCGGAATTCTCGGTGTCAATGCCGGAGCAGGCTTTGCGATGGTTGTCGCCGTCGCGGTCTTCGGCCTGACCAGCATCTGGTCGTACATCTGGTTCGCGTTCCTCGGAGCGGTGATAGCCACGGCGATCGTCTACACGCTGGGCTCGATCGGCCGAGGTGGTGCGACGCCCATTCGGCTGACGCTGGCCGGTGTTGCCATCGGCTCCGTGCTCGGCGGCATCTCGTCCGGCATCACCTTGCTCAACCCGACCGCCTTCGACCAGATGCGCCAGTGGAATGCCGGCTCACTCAGCGGACGTTCGTTGGAAATCGTTCTGGCTGTTGCCCCCTTCATTCTCATCGGGCTCTTCCTGGCGCTCGCGTTGGCGCGCCAACTCAACGCCGTGGCCTTGGGTGACGATCTGGCACGTTCGCTCGGTGCCAACATCACTCGTACTCGTATCCTCGGCGTCATCGCGGTGACCTTGCTGTGTGGCGCAGCGACAGCTGCGGCCGGCCCGATCGGATTTGTCGGTTTGATGGTTCCGCACGTCGCGAGATGGTTCGTCGGACCGGATCAGCGATGGATTCTCCCGTACACGTTGGTGTGCTCGCCGATTCTTCTTCTCTTCTCCGACGTCGTCGGCCGAATCGTGCTGCGCCCGGGTGAACTTCAGGTCGGCATCGTCACGGCATTCATCGGAGCTCCGGTGCTGATCATGCTGGTGCGTCGAAGCAAGGTGAGCGGTCTGTGAGCATCGATTTCGGGCGCCCCACCACGGTGGTGCGCTCACCCAAAGAAGGGTGGTCCGCGCGGATCGACGTCCGCACGGTCACGGTCTGCCTCATCCTCGTTGCGCTTGCACTGGCGATCGGTGTCATCGCCCTCGGTAGTGGTGACTACCAGGTGCCGATCGGGGACGTCCTCGGCGCACTGTTCGGCGAGGCTCCCGCGCGTATCCACATGGTTGTCGTGGAATGGCGTCTGCCCCGAGTTCTGTTGGCGCTGATGCTCGGTGCGGCACTCGGCATGAGCGGTGCGATCTTCCAATCGCTCACCAGGAACCCGTTGGGTAGCCCAGACATCATCGGCTTCAACTCCGGTGCGTACACGGGCGCCCTTGTGGTCATCCTCCTCATCGGTGGTACTTACTACGAGATCGCAGTCGGTGCTCTGGTGGGCGGAATCGCGACCGCAGCAGTGGTTTACCTCCTTGCGTACAAGCGTGGTGTGCAGGGATTCCGGTTGATCATCGTCGGTATCGCCATCAGTGCGATGTTGGGCTCGGTCAACACCTGGATGATTCTCAAGGCGAAACTTGACGACGCCATGGCCGCGGCAGTGTGGGGTGCCGGTTCGTTGAACGGTCTCGGCTGGACTCAGGTGTGGCCGGTGGTCGTCGTGCTGGCCATCCTCGTTCCGCTGATCCTGGTGTTGGGCAGGCGGATGCAGATGCTCGAGATGGGCGACGACGCCGCCAAGGCGCTCGGCGTCCGGGCCGAACCCACGCGGCTTTCCCTGGTTGTTCTGGGTGTCGCTCTGACGGCCATGGTGACAGCAGCGGCCGGACCGATCGGATTCGTCTCGCTGGCGGCTCCGCAATTGGTGAGGCGATTGACCGGTAGTGCCGGAGTGACCCTGCTGCCGTCGGCAGCAATGGGTGGCGCGTTGCTGATGGTCAGCGACTGGGTGGCGCAGCGAGCTTTTGCACCGACACAGTTGCCGGTCGGCGTCGTCACGGTCTCCATCGGTGGCATCTATTTTGTATGGCTTCTCGCGCGAGAGGCCCGTAAGCAGTGATCGGTGAAGGAACGAGGAACAGCGTGAACGAGGCAAGTGCGGCGGGCGTCGTGGCTGAGAAGACGAATCGGCTTCGCGCCGAGGACGTCACGATCGGGTACGACAAGCGCGTCATCTCGGAGCACCTCGACGTCGAGATCCCCGACGGTGGCTTCACCGTCATCGTCGGTCCCAACGCCTGCGGCAAGTCGACACTTCTGCGTGCGTTGTCCCGGTTGCTCAAGCCGACCACCGGCAAGGTTCTTCTCGACGGCAAAGCGATCACGTCGTACCCGGCCAAGGAAGTTGCGAGGCGGCTCGGGCTTCTGCCGCAGACGTCGATCGCCCCGGACGGTATCAAGGTCGCCGATCTGGTTGCGCGAGGACGTTATCCGCATCAGAAGCTGATCCGTCAGTGGTCGCGAGAGGACGAGGCCGCCGTCATCAAGGCGATGGAGGCAACCAAGGTCACGGATCTGTCGGCAAGGCCGGTCGACGAACTGTCCGGTGGTCAGCGCCAACGTGTCTGGGTCGCTATGGTTCTCGCGCAGCAGACTCCGTTGGTGCTGCTGGACGAGCCGACGACGTTCCTCGACATCGCGCATCAGATCGAGCTGCTGGAGCTGTGCCGCGATCTGAACGAGAACGACGGACACACGCTGGTGGCGGTGCTTCACGATCTCAATCACGCGTGCCGCTACGGAACTCACATCATCGCGATGAAGGACGGCGCCGTGGTCGCCGAAGGCCCGCCCGCGGAGATCATCACCGAAGAACTGGTGCAGGAGGTGTTCGGCATGGCGTGCCGCATCATCGACGATCCGGTTTCCCATACACCGCTTGTCATTCCGCTGGGACGCGAGCGTCAGCGAAACATCGAAGGAGCAAACGTATGACACTCGTCCTGGATACGCAGGTCACCGACACGGAGTGGGCTCAGATCGTCGACCGCATTTCACGGCGCCGATTCTTCGGTGGCGCAGCCGGTGTGGCTGCAGCACTGGCGCTGAGTGCGTGTGGAACTTCGGATGCCGAGTCGGACTCGGCCAGTGACACTCTCCCGTACACGTGGGGCGAGTTCAGCGGCGACGTTCCCCGCGACCCCAAGCGCGTTGTGGTGCTGGACGGACGCGTCGACCTCGAATTCGCGATGATGATGGACTACCCGATCGTCGGTTCGGGGAACTTCTGGTTCCCCGATGCCAAGGCAGGATTCCAGTTTCCCGGCCGCACCATCGAGGACGCGAGCTTCGTCAACGTCGCGGGCGACTTCTCCACCAATTTCGAGGCTCTGCTCGCTCTCGAGCCTGATCTGATCGTCATCACTGCGATCGGCTACACGAGTGACTGGTACGGCACCGAGCGCTTGTCTTCCATCGCGCCACTGTTGGTCGTCGGCGACGACGTCGAACCGATCGCCGGACACCCGGTCGACTGGCGAGGTGCGCTGATGGCGCAGGCGAGCCAACTCGACCGTGTGGCAATCGCCGAGGCTTCCATCGCGGAGTACGACGACAAGCTCGCGAGACTGCGACCCATGTTGCAGGAGAAGCTGGGCGGAAAGAAGATCGTGTTCGGCGTTCAGACGCCGACCGGATTCCTTGTGCATCAGCGGAATCTGCGGATCAGTGTTGCAATCGATGCCGGCCTGAACGTGCTTTTCCGTGACGACGACAATGCAGAGAACTCGTTCGAGTTGTCGTTCGAGCAACTCGACACCTTGGCTCCGGCGGATGTGATCATCGCCCAAGCTCGCGATCAGGAAGCACTCGACGCGATCAAGACGCAGCCGACGTGGCAGCGGTTGCCTGCAGTTCAAGCGGGCAACGTGTTGACCAGCGACGCGCGATACAACCAAGGATTTGCGCTCACCGCGGCCATCTTCCTCGACGTTCTCGAGGAAGCGGCCGGGCGAATCACTGCTGGGCAGTAATTCAGGCGACGTTGCGGGCCTGGTCGAGTAGTTGTGCAACCTGCTCGAACCAGGCGCCGTAATTGGCGTAGGTGTTGGGACGCTTGTCGTCGAAGTCGATCACCTGGTTCGCGGTTACCGCGGGCAGCTTGACGAACACGGGTGATGCTGCGAATGCTTCTGCCGACTTCGCGAACTGGAACACGATGTCCGCCGGGTAATCCGGGACCTGCTCCCAGCTGAGATCGGCCCAGCCTTTGTCGCCTCCCGGTCCAGTGAACTTCACGCCGAGTTCCTTCAGATAACCGAACTGGGCGAGCGCCGTTGTGCCTGCGTACAACTCGGAGCTGTCACCGTTCAGGGCGAGGACTTCGATGTCGTCGACCTTGGCCGCGGCAGTTCGGATGCGCTCTGCACCGGATTCGAATGCTTCCTTGCCCTCGCGTGCTGCGGCTGTGTCGGTGTTCCCGTCGAGAGCTTCGGCGAGTGAGGCGTATTCGCTCAACACGTCCGGTGTCGAGGCTCCGGAGAACTTGACACCGACAAACGGTGCAACATTGTTGACGGTGTTGCCCATCGGCTCGTCCCACCAAGTCCAGCGTGTCGGGTCGTCACTGTTGCCGTACCCGATGACGAGGTCGGGGTCCAGTGCCGCAAGTGCTTCCGCGCTGAGTTCGCCTTCACGGCCGACGACCGTCATGGTCGACTCGTCGGTATGATCGGTGACGTCGGGATTGCCGACGCCGTAACCGAAGATGCCGACCGGCCGAATACCGTAGTCCCACAGCGCAGCAGCGGAATACGCGTCGACGACGATCCGCTCCGGGGCGTGATCGAGGGTGATCGTGTTTCCGTATCCCGTTGTGTAACTCCAGGACTGGTCGGCGGACCTGGTCTCGGTAGAAGGTGATGCGTCGCTACTTCCGCAACCGGTGAGTAGGAGTGCGGCGACGGCGGGTAGTGCGGCGAATCCGGCGAACCGGCGGGTGAGTTTCATGAAAACCTTCCGAACATGGCGAACTAAGCTAGGTAAGCCTAACCTGATGTTCCGTTCGGGTGTTCTCCGGGTCAGGTGCCCTGCCACATCTGAAGCCATTCGCTCCAGGATGGGGGAGTGATCGACGGTTGAGGTGTTCCGCCACGAAGTCCGTCGAGCATGAAATCGAGATAACGCGTGTGTATTTCGGTGGCTCGATCGCCCTCGATCGGCAGAGTCGGCCGCAGATGCACTGTCATGAGCATGACGTCTGCAGCAGTGAAGCCGGGCGGGACTTCGTGAGCGTCGATGCAGACGTCGACCATGGATTGCAGTGCGTCCTCCAATTCTTCGGCGGCACGAGTGACTTCGGCGTGTTCAGGCAACCTGCCGCCGAGGACCGGAATGAGCGGTCCCATCGATTCGGTGAGATATCGCGAGAAGAACGTCTTCAATACGGCTTCATCGGTTTTCGCGGTGCTCACGCACTCTCGGGCAAGGGTGGCGAGGTGATCGATCGCCCAGACGCGCAGGGATTGCGCCAGTTCCTCCTTGCCTCGGTATCGGCGATAGATGCTGCCGACGCCCACTCCGGCCCGTGCGGCAATCGCCGATACCGGTGCATTCCAACCCTGTTCGGCAAAAATTTCGCGCGCCGCTCGCAGCACGGTGACGTCGTTGTCTGCGGCTTCTCGGGCGCGTCCGGGGAGGCTCGCATTCTCTTTCGCCATTCCCACAGGCTAGCAATGCATGGTTTACTCAATCGGAACGGAGTGTTCCGTTCCGATTCGATTCATGATTGGAGGAAGGTGTCGATGACGACCTTGGCAGAGGCGCCCACGCGATCCGGGAGCCGGGTGATCGCAGCCCTGGCTGGAGCGGTACTCGTCTACTCGCTCATGCAGACGATGCTGGTACCGGCGTTGCCGGTGTTGGGTGAGCATTTCGACACGTCCGTGGCGGTGACCGGGTGGATTCTTACGTCCTATCTGTTGGCGGCCGCGGTGATGGCTCCGATCGTCGGGGCAATGGGTGACCGGTTCGGCGACAAGCGAGTTCTGGTGATCGTTCTGATCATCTTTGCCCTCGCCACATTCGCCGCCGCGGCAGCGCCGAACATCGGGGTGCTGCTCGTCGTTCGGGCCGTCCAGGGAGTGAGTATGGCGAGCTTCCCGCTCGCGATGGCGGTGCTGCGGAGAACGGTAGTGGGCCCCGAGTTGTCTTCGGGGATAGGTTGGCTCGCTGGGACTTTGGGAATCGGTGCCGGAAGTGCACTGGTGATCGGCGGTGTCATTCTCGAGTATCTCAGTTGGCAGTGGTTGTTCGTGATCACCGGGATCTTGATCGTGCTCGCATTGGTCGCGGTGGTGGCCGTGGTTCCGGGTTCGCATCGCCGGCCGGGTATGCCGACGGACTGGGTCGGTGCCGGAGCACTCGCGTTCGGGTTGGTGAGCCTGCTCCTGGCGATCACCAAAGCCTCCGACTGGGGAGTTCTGTCGCTCGGATTCTGGGGTCTGGTTGTGATCGCGTTCGTTTCGTTCGCGACACTGATTGCCGTCGATTCCCGCCACGACGCGCCGATTGTCGACATGCGAGTCTTTCGGGACAAACCGATGATGATCACCAGCGCACTCACTCTGGTGTTCGGATTCGTGCCGTACATCTTTTACCTCTGCCTGCCGCGGATCCTCCAGGCGCCGGACACGTCCACGTACGGAAGCGGATTCACTGTCGTGCAGACCGGGTTGGCGATCTTGCCTGCCGCTGTACTCGTCTTTCTCGGCGGGCGTTTGACGCCGGCTCTCGCGCGGCGATACGGGCCGCGAGTACCGGCGGTGACAGCGCTGGCACTCATGGCGACGGGCGCGATCGGACTTGCAATCTGGCCGAGTTCGGTGGTTGCGATCGTGCTGTTCTTCTCCCTCGTCGGGTTGGGGAACGGCGTGGGGTTCGCGGTCTGTGCTCTGTTGGTTGCTTCGATCGTGCCGCCACCGGAGATGGCAGCGGCCAGTGGTGTCAACAGCGTGATCAGGACCGTGGGATCGGCGGTGGGTGCGCCGGTGACCACAGCAGTCCTGGCGATCGGTATTTCCGGTGATTCGTTCGGGGCGGCGTTCGTGATGGGCGCAGTCATCAGTGTTGTCGCGTGTCTGCCGGCGTTTGCACTTCCGGTGACGAGGGCTGCACAAACGGCCTGAGTTATTGTAGGCTCCCCTAATCGAGACAGTGTGTAACTAAAGCGGGGAGAGAAGGATGCGGCAGCAGTGGGGCGCACTGGACGAGTTCGCAGCACTCAACGCGCTCACACTTGGGGTCAAGCCCGATACGGTCTTTGCCACCCTGCAATCACAGGCGGCGAAGGAGATCTTGCAGAGCGAGGGCATAGAGGTCGTCGACAAACCGACGTTCTTCGAGTCACCCGACGTCGAACAGATCGCAGCAATCGATCCTGACAGAATCCTGCTCAGTGACGTCGGGTCGCTGACGTCGATCACGGCTCAGGCCAACGAGATTGCCCCGACGACGGTGCTCGCCTATGCGGCGCCGTGGCGCGAAGTTCTGAATACCGCGGCGACTGCACTGGGTCGAGAGTCCGAAGCTCGCGAAATCGTGTCGAGGCTCGAGACCAAATTTGCCGAAGGATCCGGAACGGTCGAGGCGCAACCGCAGACGTTGTCCGTGCTGGTGGGATTCTCCGGCGGCATCTACACCGTCATCCCACAGTCGCCGATGTCCTCGATCATCGAGGAAGCCGGTTTCAGGCGTCCACAAGCCGAACTCGACGCGAAGATCGGACCGAACACAGGTGTCGCCACGTCTTCGGTGTCGGGAGAGGAGGTCGGGCAGCACGCGGCGGACGCGATGGTCGTGACCTCGGGAAACATCTACGGCGGCGCACTGGTACACGCAAATCCGTTGTTCAACGAGATCCCTGCGGTGCAGGCCGGGCGCACGGCAGACGTCAGCGGCGAACTCTGGTTCGGCAGTTATCCCTTCGCGGTCTACTGGATCCTCGAAGACCTCGAGGCACTTGCCGATCGCACACTCACCGGCGCGGAGCTCCAAGGACGCATCGCATCCGACGCCGACGCAGTTACCCGATGGAAGGCGTTCTCGAAATGACGACGACACAGGCCACGAAAGCAGACATTTCATCTGAAGAGGCCGACGTATCACAAGGAGCGGCGGCCGAAGCCTCGCAAGCCAAAGCTGAAGCGGCGGAGCACAAGAGCGCGCTTCGCGAACTCCTTGCTCCAGTGCGCACGCGGACCACCATCGCGATGGTGATGCAGGTGATCGCCGCGGTCGCCGCCATCGTGCCGTACGTGGCCATCGCCGAACTGGGTAAGACGCTGATCGTGGGCGGTGACGTCGACTCGTCCCGTGTCTGGACGATCGTGTGGGTGGTCGTCTTCGGTCTGGGTATGCGTGCGTTCTTCGGAGGCGGTGCGTTGATCGTGACGCACTTCGCCGATGTGAATCTGCAGGCGGTGCTGCGGCGTCGAATCGCAGCGACTCTCGGTCGACTTCCCCTGGGCTGGTTCACCTCCCACTCGTCCGGAACCGTGCGCAAAGCCGCGCAGAACGACATCTCCGATCTCCATTACCTGGTTGCGCACAGCGCCGTCGAGACCACCGGAGCCATCGCAGTGCCGCTCGTCGGACTCGGCTACGTGATCTCGATCGACTGGCGTCTGGGATTGGTCGCGATTGCCACGCTCCCGATCTACATGATCGCCTACGCGACGATGACCAAGGACATGGCCGTCAAGATGAGCCGGATGAATGAGGGCATCGCGGCCATCAGCAACACCATCGTCGAGTTCGTCACCGGTATCGCAGTGGTCAAGACCTTCGGTCAGGACAAGCAGTCACACTCCCGGTACCGCGACGCCGCCAAGGCAATTGCACTCTCGTACGAGGGCTGGGTTCGCCCGATGCTCCGGACCGAGGCGCTGGCCTCGATTGCATTGAGCGCACCGGTAGTGCTGGTGGTCAACCTTGGCCTCGGCTCGTGGTTCGTCCACTCCGGATGGGTGTCACCCATCGATGTGCTGACCAGTTCTCTTGTCGCGATGGTGATTCCGGTGTCGGTGACGACCATCGGTTTCGGTATGCAGGCTCGCCGAGAGGCAGCCGCCGCTGCGGCGCGACTGATTGCGCTGTTCTCGACCGAGGCGCTGCCGGAAACCGATCATCCGAAAAGTCCCGCGGGGAATGAAGTTCGATTCTCCGGAGTTTCTTTCGCCTACGACGACGGCGCCGACGTTCTGACCGACATCGATCTGACGCTGCCGGAGGGCACGGTGACGGCGTTGGTCGGACCTTCGGGTTCGGGTAAGTCGACGCTGGCAACGCTGGTTCCGAGGTTCCACGACGTGCGTGCCGGATCCGTGGCCATCGGTGGTGCCGACGTCAGGGACGTGGCGACCGACGAGCTGTACCGCCACGTCGGATTCGTTCTGCAGGACGTGCAGCTGGTCGAAGCGACCGTGCTCGACAACATTCGGCTTGCCCGACCGCAGGCGACTTCGGCTGAGGTGAAGGCCGCTGCCGCAGCCGCGCAGATCGACAACCGAATCGAAGCGCTCCCGAGAGGCTACGACTCCGTGGTCGGGGTCGACGCCAGATTCTCGGGTGGTGAAGCCCAAAGGGTCTCCATTGCGCGTGCGATTCTCGCGGACACTCCTGTTCTCGTGCTCGACGAAGCAACCGCTTTCGCCGATCCGGAGTCCGAAGCCGATATCCAGGAGGCGTTGTCGCGCTTGACGGTGGGGCGCACCGTGCTGGTGATCGCGCACCGGTTGGTTTCGATCGTGAGCGCCGATCAGATCGTGGTTCTCGATGCCGGACGGATCGTGGAGAAGGGCACACACGATCAGCTTGTGGCGAGTGGTTCAACCTATGCCCGGATGTGGGCGAGTCACAGTCGGGCCGACTCGATTGAACACAGTCGGGCCGACTCGATTGAACACAGTCGGGCCGACTCGATTGAACACAGTCGGGCCGACAGCATCGCTGGTATGTCTGACGCAGCAGGAAAGGCCAACTCATGATTCGCGACCTCTTCCGGATACTCGGCCCGCAGAATCAGGGCCGTTATCGCGAGTTCCTGGTGTGGGCAGTGTTGTACGGCGTGATGCAAGGTTTGGCAGTGGCGCTACTGGTCCCGGCGGTGCAGGCACTGTTCGATCAGGACTGGGGCAGTTTCCTTCGGTGGCTCGCCGCAATGGCCGTGTGCGCCGTGATCAGTTCGATTGCGCATTACCTGCAGGCGATGAAGGGATTCGAGTCGGCCCTCACGCTGCTGAGGACTATGCATCTGCGCCTGGGAGATCATCTCGTCACTCTGCCGCTCGGCTGGTTCGGTGCCGGCCGACTCGGCCAGGTATCGCAGGTTGCCAGCAAGGGCACCATCTCGGTGATGGGGGCGGCTGCGCACCTCATGACACCGATCATCTCCGGAATCGCCAGCCCGGCAACCATTGTCGTGTGCATGTTGTTCTTCGACTGGCGGCTCGGGCTGGCACTGATGGTCAGCGTTCCGATTCTGTTCGCGGCAGCCAGATTTGCCTCGACGATGACTGCCAAGGCCGACGATCGGGCACATGCCGCAGCCGTCGAATCGAACAATCGAGTGCTCGAATACGCTCGTTGCCAACCGGTCCTGCGTGCTTTCGGACGCACACACGGGGTGTACGAACCGCTCGACGACGCGATCGAAGCGCAACACACTGCGGGTCGTTCACAACTGTGGTTCGTGGTGATCGGGTCCGTGGTCAACGGGATCGCCCTGCAATTCGTCTTCTCTGCCGTGATCATCCTGGGTGCATTCCTCGCGCTCGGCGGCGACATCGACCCTGTCACGTTGATCGCGCTACTCGGCCTGACCGCACGGTTCATCCAGCCGCTGGGTGAGATCGGCGAGTTCGGCGGTGCAATCAGAATGGCACGCAACGAAATCCGTCGGATGTCCGAGATCCTCGAAGTGGAACCACTGGTAGAACCCGATACCAGCGGGCAGCCGACGGGGGAGACAGCCGTGCAGTTCGACGCCGTCGACTTCGGCTACGCGGACGGTGGGCAGGTGCTGCGGGACATCTCCTTCGAGGTGCCGCGGAAGTCGCTGACGGCGTTGGTCGGTCCGTCAGGGTCTGGCAAAACCACCGTCACCCGGCTGATCTCGCGCTTCTACGACGTCGACTCGGGGGTGGTGCGTGTCGGCGGCGTCGATGTGCGGGACCTCACGAGTGCCGATCTGATGTCACAATTGTCCTTGGTTTTCCAGGACGTGTACCTCTTCGACGACACGTTGATCGCGAACATCCGCCTCGGTCGCCCCGAAGCCACGGACGATGACGTCTTCGACGTGGCTAGGATCGCGGGCGTCGCGGAAATCGTCGAGCGACTTCCGCGGGGTTGGGACACCCGCGTCGGTGAGGGCGGGACGGCACTGTCCGGTGGAGAGCGGCAGCGGGTCTCCATCGCGCGCGCACTCCTCAAACGCGCACCTATCGTTCTGCTCGACGAGGCGACGGCCGCGCTCGATCCCGAGAACGAGGCCCATGTACAGCGTGCGATGCAGGAACTCGCCAGTGAAAGCACACTGCTCGTGATCGCGCACAAGCTGTCGACTGTCGTGGCCGCAGACCAGATCATCGTGCTCGGTGACGACGGATCGATCGTCGAAGTGGGAACCCACGAAGTTCTGCTCGCAGCCGGTGGGAACTACGCCGCGTTCTGGAACCAGCGCCACCGTGCGTCGGGATGGCGGTTGGTAGCGGGCTGAGCAGGTGGCAGGCTGAGCAGAATGCAAACCGGAAAGAAGACGGGGCGGCCGCCGACGTTGTCGACAGTGGACATCGTCGAGGCCGCCCTGGCTGGTGATCTGAGTGAATTGACCATGCCGAGTGTGGCAAAACGTCTGGGCGTCAGCCATTCTGCACTTTATCGCTACTTCGCGGACCGTGAAGCGCTGCTGCGGGCTTGTGCGGATCACGTTGTGCGTCAGACTGTATGGCCGGACACGGATCGTCCGTGGCGTGAGTTTCTGACGGATTTGTGCGACGTTCTGTGGTCCTCGTTCGAGCGCTATCCAGGTCTAGCCCAGGTCGGTCTCGCAGTTCCGGGCACGCCACCGGCGATAATCGAGATCGTGGAGAAACTGGTCGGTTCGTTGACTGCGCAGGGTTTCACACCACATGACGCGGTCCTGGCCGTGGACTTCATCTCCGAGGTGACCATGACGCAGTTCGCAATGATGGCGGCGATGGACAAGACCGTGAGCTCCGCGGATTCGCGTTCTGCGCGCCAGGCGTATCAGGAGAGTTGGAATGCGTCGGAGTCGTTGGTCGAGGGGATCGGCGACGAATCGACGTGGCACGGGCGAGGTTGGTTGGACGAGAAGATCACGATCATGCTCGACGGCCTGGAAAAGCGTGTTATCGGCTGACATTTCTACTAGCTTTGAGAGTAATGCCCGTTTCGGCGTGATACAGGCTAATGTGCACACATAGGACGGGTGGTTGCTGCACCGGGAGGCGGGGATCATGGATCTCGAAGCGATTGTTCTCATCCAAAGACTCAAGTACCGATACGCACGCGCCTTGGACACCAAATCGTGGGTCGAATTTGCCGACACTCTGACCGTCGACGCCACCGCGATCTACGGAGAACAACTCAGTTTCGATTCCCGAGATTCGTTCGTCTCCTTCCTCGAGAACACCCTCGGATCACACGTCATCACTGAACATCAGTGCGGGCAACCCGAGATCGACGTCGACGGAGACACCGCAACCGGGATCTGGTGCCTCGCGGACACTGTGGTGATCCCCGAAGACGGCATGCTTCTTCGCGGATCGGCCTTCTATCACGACAGATACACCCGCTGCAGCGACGGTGAATGGCGAATCTCCCACACGAGCTACGAGCGGACCTGGGAATCGGTGGTGGCGCTCGCCGACATGCCGAGTTTCCGATTGACGTCCAACAAGTGGGCGCTGCTGCAGCAACCGTCGTTCGGCGACTCGGTAGTTCGCAACGTCTCCTGAGGCCGCCCGCGATTAGAGTCGGCTCATGGTTGATGCAGATTTTTCGCTGCCTGACGTACGGACGTGGATTCGCGGTATCCCCGCACTGACCGGAACTCCGCCGCCCGCGCCTGAACATTTTCCGGAAAAGCCGGGAGAGCTGTTCCTCGACTGGCTCCGTGCGGCCGTGGCCTTCGGCGTCGTCGAGCCACACGTGTGTGCGCTCGCGACCGTCGACAGTGACGGTATGCCCGATTCCCGCTTCCTCATCCTCAAGGACGTGACCGAGGGCGGGTTCTGGTTTTCTGGTTCAGCTGCTTCGCCGAAAGGCATTGAGCTGAAAGAAAATCCGCGAGCATCGCTCGCCTTCTACTGGCGTGAGACGGGCCAGCAGGTCCGGATTCGCGGGTTGGTTCGCGAGGGCGACGACGCACTTCGAAGGCGAGACTTCGTCGAACGCTCCGTCACTGCGAGGGCGGTGGCGACGGCAAGTAAGCAGAGCGAGGTGCTCGAAGACTTAGGGGCGTACGACACATCGGTGGCCGCTGCGGAAGCAAGAATCAGTGACGACCCGGGGTTCGTGTCGAAGGACTGGCGTGCGTGGTGCCTCGAGCCGGAGTCTGTCGAGTTCTGGCAGGCAGACTCCGGGCGTCGGCATCAGCGATGGTTGTACCGGCGCGGCTCGGACCGAGCATGGACACGAGCAGTGCTGTGGCCCTGAACAGCTGGGTCGAGCTCAGCTGGCGCTGATCTCCGGCGACACGAGGTTGACGACGATCGACTGTCCACCGAGCTTGGCGTGGATTTCGGGATGTTCGAACCCCGAGGACAACAGGTAGCTGCCGAGCATCGTGAGCAACTCGTCCAGATCCATCGTGGGATCGGAGGAATGCGTGCTCGAGGGTGAGGCCTGATTCGCGATGAGTTCGGTGTGGGTGAGTCGACCGGCCACTCGAACGGCGGCTACACCCATCGCGTCGCGCCGTACGACGGTGCGACTCCGAGTCTCGAGTGTCCTCGATGATTCGCGTGTTGAAGCTGGCACTGAAAGGTCCTCTCCGCTGCTGTGTGCGGCCGTGGTTCGGGTAGGAAGCGGAAACGTGAATGCATCCGATTGCTTGGGTGCGGTCGACAGAAAATCCGCTGTGGCGGTGGCACTGCTGGAACCGTTGCTCGTGGAAAGGTTGCTCGCAGAACCGTTACCCGTGGGAAGGTTGCTCGCAGAACCATTACTCGCGGAACTACTGGCTCTCGATCCGTTGCCGGAACCGTTGGGGCCCGTTATTCCGTGAGAATTCTTGTCTTCCATTGTTCGCTCCTGATGCCCGTAAACAGACCGCTGGTTTGCTTAATCGACGCAAACATACCAGGAGTCTGTTTACTGTTACACCCCTTGTGGAGTTCGGCGTTGAATGCGCAGCCACATCGCGAAGCCCCACAGAACGAAGAATGCATAGACCAGATAGAGGATCGCCGACGGGTAGTACCCTGCCCGGAATAGAAGGGGAACGCCGACAGCGTCGACGCCGATCCAGATGAGCCAGAACTCGGTCCAGCCGCGTGCCATCCCGTACGTCGCGAGGATCGAGCCGGTGAAGATCCAGGCCTCCGCCCACGCTCCGTACGAGCCGAGAAGGTCGAAGATCCAGGCGAAAGCGATTGTGCCGCTTGCCATGACGGCGATCATGGCGACTCGCTCGCGAGTTGTCGCCCAGTGGGGCAGGACTGCGCGACCGGAGTCAAGTGCCCCACGTCGCCACTGGGTCCACCCGTAGACGCTGACGGTGATGAACAACAACTGACGGCCGGCCTGGCCGTAGAGATTGAGCTCTTGCGGCGTGTGGAAAAGTGCGCCCATGAAGACCGTGAACAACAAGGCATTTCCGGCTATACCGACAGGCCACGCCCATACCGAGCGTCGCGCGCCCGCGATCGCGGAGCCTATTCCGAACGCGTTTCCGATGATCTCTCGCCAGAGAATCGTGGCGCTGCCGATGTGCAGTTCAGCGTCGAACAGCGCCTCGATCAGGCTCATCAGTCCGCAGCAGCGACGAGGGGTTCGAGCGTCAGATCCGGGAGTTCCTTCTGGATGTACTGCAGGCGCCACTTGTCACTGACAAGGGCGAGCAGGACACCGTCGGATCGGGTGAAGACCTCCACACCGCGCTGACGGTTCAGTTCGACCTCGGACGCGGCGTCGGTACGGCGGGCCAATGCGTAGCCGAGTGGTTCCATCTTGGCCTCGACGTTGAACTCGGCCTTCATGCGCGCTGCGACGACCTCGAACTGCATCGGGCCGACAGCCGCCATGACGGGGGAGGCGTCGCCGCGGATGTCGTTGCGGAGAATCTGGACGACGCCCTCGGAATCGAGTTGATCGACTGCACGGCGGAACTGCTTGTACTTGCCGGCGCTTTCGGCGCGCAGGATCGAGAAGTGTTCCGGCGCGAACGACGGGATCGGCGGGAACTCCACCTTCTTCTCGGTGTACAGCGTGTGGCCGGGTGCGAGTGCGGTGGCGTTGACGAGGCCGACGACGTCGCCGGGGAACGCGGATTCGACGGTGGAACGTTCACGGCCGAATACCGTCTGCGCGTACTTGGTCGTGAAGGGCTTGCCGGTTTGAGCGTGTGTGACAACCATGCCGCGCTCGAACACGCCGGAGACGATGCGCATGAACGCCAGACGGTCACGGTGCGCGGTGTCCATACCGGCCTGCACCTTGAAGACGACCGCACTGAACGGATCGGTGACCTCGCGCGGCTTGCCGCTGAGGTCTTCGCGGCCCCGCGGCGGCGGCGCCAATTCGACGAGAGTGTCGAGGATCTGGCGGACACCGAAGTTGAGCATCGCGGACGCGAAGATCACCGGGGACGTCTGACCGGCGAGGAACATCTCCTGATCGTGGTCCTGGCCGGTAGCGGAGAGCAGTTCACTCTCCTCGGCCGCGGTCTCCCACTCGGAGCCTTCCTTGGCGAGCGCCGCGTCGGCGTCCATGACCTCTTCGGGGGCGATCTTCGCGCCGCCTGCGGTACGGGTGAAGCGGACGTACTCGCGAGCCTCACCGTCTTCGCCGCGCCGCAACAGTCCTCGGAAGTCGCCGGCGATGCCGACGGGCCAGTACAGGGGAGTGGGCGTGAGGCCGATGCGTTCGCTGATCTCGTCGAGCAGTTCGAGAGGAGTCTGGCCGGGACGGTCCCACTTGTTGATGACCGTGATGACCGGAATGCCGCGGTGACGGCACACCTGGAACAACTTGAGCGTCTGCGGTTCGAGGCCCTTGGCAGCGTCGATGAGCATGACGGCTGCGTCGACGGCGGTCAGGACGCGGTACGTGTCCTCGGAGAAGTCGGAGTGACCGGGGGTGTCGACGAGGTTGATGACGTTGATCTGCTCGTCCGGGGTCTCGGACGAGTGGTAGTTGAACTGCAGTGCGGTGGAACTGACGGAAATGCCGCGGGCCTTCTCCATCTCCATCCAGTCCGAGACCGTCGACTTGCGTCCGGCCTTGCCGTGGACGGCACCAGCCTCGGAGATCTTCTTCGCGTGCAGTGCCAGCGCTTCGGTGAGTGTCGACTTACCGGCGTCAGGATGCGAGATGACGGCGAAGGTGCGGCGACGCTCCGCCTCGGCGGACAAGCCCTTGGTCGTCGTCGTGACCGCGACCGACCCGCTCTCGGTTGAATCGGGGCCTTCGGTGTCGGACTGGACAGTCGAGTCGGAAGGGACGGTCGAGTCGGACGGGGTAGTCAACGAAGAACCTCTCGAAGTGGGCGTCGGTGCCGGCGACGTGCCGGTGCGCGGACAGGTGGAGAGTGCGGCAGCACAACAGAGAAAGGATACTCGCAGACCACGAGGCAGTAGCCACTGCGGCGTAACACTCGGCGAACGATCGCTGATTATCAATGTATGTGTGTGTTCGAACACACAGCCATTTGTGTCCTGCGAAGAGTTGCACTGAATCGAAGAGTGACACTGACCGAGGAGTTGCGTTGAGCAAGTTCACCGAAGAGATGTACGCGACCGCCGCAGTCACCGACCGCGGCCTGGTGACGGGAGAGCCCGACAACGCTTTCCGTCAGACCTGGGGCGACATCCACCAGGAAGCTCGGCGCATGGCCGGTGGCCTGGCCGAGGTCGGCATCGATCGCGGCGTCGCGATCGGCATTCTCGCCGGACAGCCCGTCGACATCGCTCCTGCCTGCCAGGCGACGTGGATGCGCGGTGCGTCGGTGACGATGCTGCATCAGCCGACCCCCCGAACGGATCTGGGCGTCTGGGCTCAGGACACCGAGACGGTGATCGACATGATCTCCGCAAAAGCCGTCATTCTGGGTGCACCATTCGACGCGGCCAAGCCGCTCCTCGAAGAGCGTGGCATCACCGTCGTGACGGTGGACGAGCTTCGTAGCGGAACGTCGATCGATCCCGTGGAGACGGCCGAATCGGATATCGCACTCCAACAGTTGACGTCAGGTTCCACCGGTTCGCCCAAGGCCGTGCAGATCACGCACGAGAACTTCTACACAAATGCGTACGCGATGATCAACCGCATCAAGTTCTCCATCGAGGACGACGTGATGGTGAGCTGGCTTCCGCTCTTCCACGACATGGGCATGGTCGGCTTCCTCACGGTTCCGATGCAGGTGGGCGCCGAGGTCATCAGCATCACGCCGATGGATTTCCTGCGCACCCCGGTGCTGTGGGCGGAACTCATGGGCAAGTACGGCGGAACTGTCACCGCCGCACCGAACTTCGCGTACTCGCTCTTGGCTCGTCGACTCGCACAAGCAGAAGACGGGGCAGTCGACCTGTCCAGCGTCCGATACATGTGGAACGGCGCCGAGCCGGTGGATCCCGACACGATGGATGCCCTCGCCGAGGCCGGTGCGCGTTTCGGTTTGAACCCGACCGCGCTCGCTCCCGTGTACGGAATGGCGGAAACCACGCTCGCCGTGTCGATTCCGGATCCCGATCAAGGTCAGGTCCTCGACTACGTCGATCCCGACTTCCTCGAGTCGATGTCTCGGGCGGTGCCGTCCAATCGCCCCAACGCTCGTGCCCTCGCCACACTCGGAAAGATGGTGCCTGACCTCGAGGGACGCATCGTCGACCGCGACGGCCAGGTGCTTCCGGCTCGCGGCGTCGGAATCATCGAGGTTCGCGGCAAGGCAGTGACCCCCGGTTACGTCACGGTGGAAGGTCACAAGCCGGCGCAGGACTCCGACGGTTGGCTCGATACCGGTGACGTCGGGTACTTCACCGAAGAAGGACTGGTCGTGGTGTGCGGGCGAGTCAAGGACGTCATCATCATGGGCGGCCGGAACGTGTACCCCACAGACATCGAACGGGCGGCCGGAAGCGTTGCCGGTGTGCGCCCGGGAAATGCCGTCGCAATCCGTCTCGATGCCGGCCAGAAGCGTGAGAGCTTTGCGGTCGCCGTCGAGACCAACGCTTTCGAAGATCCGGAAGAGGTCAAGCGCATCGAGCGCGAAGTGGTCCACGCCGTGGTTGCCGACGTCGGTGTCCGGCCTCGCGCCGTTGCGGTTCTGGGCCCCGGCAGTATTCCGAAGACGTCGTCGGGAAAGCTCCGCCGCGCCAATTCGGCTGCCCTGCTGGGTAACTGACTGTCAGTGCAAGCGGTTCTGTGCGGCTTCGAGCCCGAGTTCGAGCAGTAGCTCGACTGCATCCGCAGCTTCTTCGCACACGAGATCGAGTTCTTTTCGCTCCGTGGACGAGAACGGCTTGAGAACGTAGTCCGCCGGGTCCATGCGGCCCGGCGGGCGACCGATCCCGACGCGCGTGCGCAGGTAGTCCTTGGTGGTCAACGAACTCGAAATGGACCGCAGACCGTTGTGTCCGCCTTCGCCGCCGCCGAGTTTGAGTCTGATGGTCCCGAAATCGAGATCCAGTTCGTCGTGGACGACGATGATGTTCGCGGCATCGACCGAGAAGAATCGCGCGAGACCGGCGACCGCGCCACCCGAGAGATTCATGTACGAGCGTGGTTTTCCGAGAATCACGCGTCGTCCGGCGAGGCGACCTTCGACGATTTCGGCGCCACTCTTCTTGTGTACGTTGAACTTTCCGCCCATGCGCCCGGCAAGGGTGCCGGCGACCATGAAGCCGACGTTGTGCCGGGTCTTCTCGTACTGCGGGCCGGGATTACCCAGGCCGATGACGAGGGCGGTATCTGTGCTCAACGGACGCTACTTTCTGGCTTGTTTTTTCCTGCTACGCACGAACGGCGCGTCACTCCGAATCGGAATGACGCGCCGCGCGCAGTGAGTTCTGTTGGAACCGAGAGGATCAGGCCTCTTCTGCAGCCTCGTCGGCGGCGGGAGCTTCTGCGCCCTCTTCGAGGTCAGCCTCGGTCGGTGCAGCAACGACGTTGACGATCAGGGTGTCGGCGTCAGCCTGCAGGACGGAGCCGGCGGGCAGTTCGAGCTGGCTTGCCAGGATCTGGGTGCCGATTTCGAGGCCCTCGACCGAGACCTCGATCTGCTCGGGGATGTGGAGGGCGTCTGCCTCGATGGAGATGGTCGATGCATCCTGCGCGACCATGGTGCCTGCAGCAGCGTCACCGACGACTACGACGTGAACGTCGATGGTGACCTTCTCGCCCTTCTTGATGACGAGGAGGTCAGCGTGCTCGATGTAGCTGCGGATGGGGTGCACGACGACCGACTTGGTCAGTGCAACCTGCTCCGTGCCCTCGATGTCGAGGGTGAGGATGGCGTTGGTGCCCTGTGCGCGGAGGATGCGAGCGAAGTCGCGAGCCGGCACGTTGAGGTGGCGGGGATCTTCGCCGTGGCCGTACAGAACCGTGGGGACCTGGCCGTCGCGACGTGCGCGGCGAGCTGCGCCCTTGCCGAATTCGGTGCGGACGACGGCGACGAGGTTGTTTTCTTCAGACATGATGAAACGGCTCCTACAACTCACGGGGTTCGTGCTCGGTTTACTGACGTGTGGTTTTGCCTGCGGCAAGGCGGACAGGCGCGCACACGGCCAGGAGCGAAACGCTCGAGCTGAGCCGTAGCCGCGTCGATCACGGTAAACCTGCAACGTGTGGAACTGCTGCGATTCACCCTCGCCGAGACAACTTTGGATACGTTACCGGAGTTTGCTCCCCGCCGCTAATCGCAGGTGGTGGGGACCTGGCCGTGTGGACGTGGTTCGCGTCACATCGAAAGCGGTAGCCTGACGGAGTGACCACCGTGGGGAGCGCTCCCGAAGGCAGTCGGCTCGGTGCCGTCGTGCCGGGTACCGACCTGTCGCAGCATGCGCGCCTACTGAGCCGGGTGCACGACGCAGTTCTCTCGGGGCAGGAACCACCGGCGCAGCCGCGGACCGTCGTGGCGCGGTCGTGGTCGCGGGTGGCTGCGGGTGGGCTCGCGCCCGATCATTGCGGCGCGTCCGCTGTCGCCGATTTCTCCGAGTTGGAGTCGAGGCGTTCGCGTACCGCGCTGCGCAGCGTTCTGCCCGAACTGCGAACCACGCTCACCGAGGTCGCCGAGGACGCAGGCTTCATCGTGGTCGTTGCCGACGCTGACGGTGTCCTGCTCTGGCGCGAGGGGGCGAAGACCGTCAAACGTGCGGCGGACGCACTCGGGTTCGCCGAAGGCGCGCGCTGGTCGGAGCAGTCGGTGGGTACCAACGCGATCGGTACCGCGCTGATCGAAGATTCTGCGGTGCAACTCTTCTCGGCCGAGCACTATGCGCCGACGCATCACAATTGGTCATGTACCGGCTCGCCTGTGCACGACCCCCGGACAGGCGAGATCCTGGGCGTGGTGGACATCAGCGGGTCCGCAGCCTCGGTGCATCCCACCACTGTCGCGCTGGTTCGCACCGCGGTTCGCCTCGCGGAGGCGACGCTGTGGCGCGAGCATGCAGCTCAGCTCGATCGCCTGCGCTCGCGGGCGGCGCCATTGTTCGCGGCGGGCACGGGTCCGGCATTGGTGGTCGACGAGTTCGGCTGGGTGGCTGGCGCCAGCGGGATTGCCGCGCCTGACCGGGTGGCGGCACCCAGTGCGGGAAAGCCCGTCATCGTGCCAGGTCTTGGGATGTGTCTGCCTGAGCCGCTCGGTGACGGCTGGCTGTTGCGCACCGGCGTCGGCGGGCCGGTGATCGAGCTCGAGCTGTCCCTCGGTGCATCGCCGCAGGTGACGGTGCGTGGTGATGCAAACTGGACGCGCGCGCTTTCGCCGCGTCACGCTCAGATCTTGCGTGCGCTGGCAGCTGTGGGATCGGCTGGCGTGGATGCCGCAGGCCTGAGCGAAGTGCTCTTCGGTGATCGCGAGCATGTGGTGGCAGTGCGCGCCGAGGTGTCCAGATTGAGGAAACACCTCGGCGCGGTTCTGCAGACTCAGCCGTACCGCTTTGCCGACGGCGTGCGGGTTGTGGTGACCTAGCGCGCTGCGCTGATTCCGGCACGACGTCCGAAGAAGCTGCCGTCGCCGAGACTGGTTCCGCTGGCGTAACCACCTGCGCAGACACCGGACGTGCAGCGCCCCGCTGCGAACAGTCCGGGGATCGGCGCACCCGAGACGTGCAGAACCTCGGAATCGACGGTTGTCTTCAATCCTCCCAGCGTGAATCCGCCTGTGCGGCCACGTAGATCGATTGCCGCGAACGGGCCGACGATCGGCTTGACCCACTCGGACTTCTTGCCGAGCACCGGGTCGGACCCTTCAGCCGCGTGACGGTTGTAGAGGTCGACGGTCGATTGCAGCGATCCGGCGGGAAGCCCCATCTCGGCTTCGAGTTCCTCGACGGTTTCCGCCACCCAGGTCGGCTGCGCCCGCAACTGCGCACTGGACGATTCGGCATTCATGCCTTCCTCGTACGCAGCTTCGTCGATCACGAGGAATGCCTGGTTGTCCTGCTGGAACAGTGTTGCCTGTCCGATGCGGCCCGGGTAGGTGTCTTCGGGGATGTATCGCTGACCACGGCCGTTGACAAGAATGCCGCGCACCATCAACTGTGGGTCGCAGAAGAACGCGACCTCGGTGGCGTCCATGTGTGCGGTGTCGGCGCCCAGAGCCTGACCGATCTGGATTGCGCGGCCGTCGTGCGCTTCGATCGAGGCCGCCGGGTGGCCGAAGATACGCGGTGCGTTCGAGCGCACCATCTCGTTGTTGTACGCGAAACTGCCCATCGCAAGCACGACGCCTTTGCGGGCACGAATCGCGACGTCCTTGCCGTAGCGCTTGGCGACAACTCCCACGACCCGATCGCCGTCGACCACCAAAGTCTGGACACGCAGATCGTATTCTGCACGGACACCGAGCTTTTCGGCCGTCTCGACGAGTGGCTTCATCAGCATGTAGCCGCCGCCCTGCTCGCCGGTCTTCTTCTCGCTCATCTGCGGGACGTGTCCGCGGGGCGCGGGATCGACGAGCGCGTTGAACGGTGCGGCGTTTTCGCCGCCTGAGTACATGAGGCCGTCGTCGTACGGCGGTTCCCAGCCGGGCTGACCCCAGAACGATTCCTTGAACGGGACGCCGGCGTCGACGAGCCAGTTGTAGTGATCGACGCTGCCCTCGCAGTACGCGTCGATCTTCGTGTCGTCGGTTCCGGGGCCGAGCGCTGCCTTCATGAACGTCTTCATGTTCTCGACCGAGTCCTCGAACCCGCACGCCTTCTGCAACGGCGTTCCACCGCCCAGGTAGATGAATCCACCAGCCAGTGACGCGGCTCCGCCCCAACCGCCCGTCCGCTCCAGGACGAGCACCTCGGCGCCCGCACGCGCTGCTTCGATCGCAGCGGTGACGCCGGCGATGCCGTATCCCGCGACGACGACGTCGGCCTCGTAGTCCCAGGTGGTGATGTCTGCAGCGGAGATCGGTCTGACGGTCGAGTCGGCCATGCGAAGCGTCCTTTCGGAAGACGAAACTACTGATCGCCACACAGTTGCAGTTTCGACTTCCGCGGATCAGGTGTGGTCCCGGTCAACGGGAGGTTTGTAATCTCCTGACCGCGCTAAGGAATGCGTCCAGGTCCGCTTCGTCGACGAAGTAGTGCGGCGATGCGCGAACCACGGCGTCGAGCCCGCGTGCATCCATGTCGAGGAGCGTGGACCCGCGACCGCTGACGGTGACGGTGATGTTCTGTGCTGCAAGCTGATCCCGCACGAGGTGCTCGGAAATACCTTCGACGGTGAAGGAAACGATGCCGCTCAGCTGGGTCCCTCGATCGTGGACGTCGACTCCGGGAATCGATGCCAGCCCTTGCCGCAGCGCGACTGCTCTGGATTCGATCTGTGCCCACACCGTGTCGGTGCCGATCGAGAGCAGATAATCGGCGGCGACGCCAAGACCCAGGCGCGCAGCGACACTCGTCTCCCAGAGTTCGAATCGTGTTGCGTCCGGTGCAGGGACGAAGCTGTTCTCGCTCGTCCATTCCGCTCCGTGCAGATCCATCGCAGCAGGTTCGAGCGCGTCGACGAGTCCGGGGCGGACGTACAGGAATCCGGTTCCGCGTGGCCCGCGGAGCCACTTGCGGCCGGTGGCGCTGAGGGCGTCGATGCCGAGTTCGGTGACGTCGATGGGCAACTGGCCGAAGGACTGGCACGCGTCGAGCAGAACGAGAGAGCCATGGGCTCTGGCCAATTCGACGACCTCGCAAACGGGGTTGATCAGGCCGCCGTTGGTGGGGACGTGGACGACGGAGACGAGGCGAACCCGATCGTCGAGCATGTTCTCGAGTGCGTCGAGGTCGATGCGTCCGTACTGATCGCTCGGGATGATCTCGACGTGGGCGCCGGTCGAACGCGCCCGCCCCAGGGCGGCGATGGCGTTGCTCGCGTATTCGACTCCGCTGATGAGGATTCGATCACCAGGTCCGAGCGAAACCGAGGCGAAGAAGTCGTTCCACGCGCGGGTCGCGCTGTCCGTCAACGCGATATCGGTTGCCTGAGCGCCGATGACCCGGGCCAGCGAATGCGGAACAGCAGCCAGGGCGCCGCTCTGACGAGCAGCTGCGACGTATCCGCCGACGTCGGCTTCACGTCGCAGGTGCTCGATCATCGTGGTCAGCACCGGCTCGGGCGGGAGCGAGGATCCCGCGCTGTCGAGGAACACCTTGTCGAGGCATCCGGGAGTGTCGCGGCGGATCGTGTCGAGATCGAACATGGCACCTTCCGTTCATGTCGGTGTGGTTCAAACTACCTGTGAACGAAGCTGTCCCGATGGAGCGAAGGCTGGGCACGGTCGATGCCGTGGTGATCGGCCTCGGCGCGATGATCGGCGCCGGAGTCTTCGTGGTGTTCGCGCCCGCTGCCGCAGTAGCCGGTACCGGGTTGCTTGTGGGCCTGGCGATTGCAGCGTTCATCGCATTCTGCAACGCGACGTCGTCGGCGCAGCTTGCGGCCAGATACCCCACGTCAGGTGGGACCTACGTCTACGGACGTGAGCAGCTCGGACCCTGGTGGGGGTTTGCCGCAGGCTGGTCGTTCGTGATCGGGAAGACCGCGAGTTGCGCGGCAATGGCCCTGACTTTCGCGACGTATGTTGCGCCTACCGCCTGGCGTGTTCCCGTCGCGGTATTGGTGGTGGCGGCGCTGGTTGCAGTCAACTACCGCGGAGTGACGCGGACGGCGCACATGGCCAGGGTGATCGTCGCTGTGTCGGCGACAGCACTGTGCGTAGCGCTGCTGGTTGCCGTCGTCGGTCCTGGTGCAGTGCGCGAGCTCCCGGATCTCGCGTTCGGGTCGTGGTACGGAGTCCTGCAATCGGCGGGGCTGCTGTTCTTCGCCTTCGCCGGCTACGCCAGGATCGCGACGCTGGGGGAGGAAGTGCGCGATCCGCGCCGCACGATTCCGCGGGCGATCCTGATTGCTCTCACCGTCGCCGTCATCCTCTATGCACTGGTAGCAGTGGTGCTGTTGGTGACGTTGGGACCTGATCGGCTGGCGAACTCGGCACGGCCCTTGGCCGATGCAGTGGGCGCGACCGGGTGGAACTGGGCAGTTCCCGTAGTGGTGATCGGTGCCGCTGCGGCGTCGGCGGGGGCGCTGCTGGCTCTGATCGCGGGGGTGAGCCGTACGGCGATGGCGATGGCACGCGAGCGTGATCTGCCGGTTGCCCTGTCAGCCGTCCACCCACGGTTCGAGGTACCTCACCATGCGGAACTTGTGGTCGGTGCTGTCGTGATCGTTTTGGTGTCGACAACCGATCTTCGTGGGGTGATCGGCTTTTCGTCGTTCGGAGTGCTGCTCTACTACCTTGTCGCGAACGTGAGTGCGTACAGCCAGCGCGGGGTGGACCGGATGTATCCGAAGTGGCTGCAAGCGGTCGGCGCGGCTGGTTGTGTCGTTCTGGTGGTCACACTTCCGTGGATTGCGGTTGTTTTCGGGGTAGGTGTTGTTCTGGCCGGTTGTGGGTACCGGTGGATACGACTGAAGAAATTCAACGACACGTAACACCACAAAGGGTGCATCTCGGACGTTGGCGTTCTATCGTCGGTAGCGACCGCGAAGACCGCCCGAAGGGGAAGTCGAATGGTGACAACAGCGTTGACAGCAGCACAGACCACGCAGGTGGATTCGCGTCCTGCGGCCGAGGCCTACGTCGGTGGTGTGTGCTTCAAACAGGGGCCACCCCGCTTGGTAGGAGCTGAGCTCGAGTGGCTGACCAGCCACGTTCCCGGTGGAGAGAGGCCGTCAGCCGCGACTCTGGCAAGGGCACTCGGGCGACATGCACCCACCAGTATCGACCCGGATTCACCGGCGGCACCGCTTCCGCGTGGCAGCCTCGTCACCGTAGAACCTGGCGGACAAATAGAACTCTCCTCAGCGCCGCGCACGTCCGCTCGCGAACTGTGTGACTGCCTCGACGACGACCGTCGTACTCTCGAAACACTCCTCGCGCCGTACTCCATCGAAATCAGTTCGGCGGCGGCCGACGTCGCCCGCCCACCTTCCCGGATTCTCCGGCTGCCGCGTTATTGCGCAATGGAATCCCGCTTCGCCGGGATAGGACCGTACGGCACCTTGATGATGTGCAATACCGCGGCAGTACAGATCAGTGTCGATGCCGGCGGCAGCCCGGAGTCCATCGCCCAGCGTTGGCGGCTCCTCGGGGACATGGGCCCGGCTCTCATCGCAGCGTTTGCGTGTTCTCCACGCTTGCAAGGGGTTCCGAAGGGAGATTGGGCGTCCCAACGCATGCGGACGTGGCTCGAACTCGATTCATGGCGAACTGTCGCAGTCCCGGAAGTGCAGGACTATGCCGGCTGGGCGCTCGATGTTCCGCTGATGTGTGTGCGAAACGAGGGTGACGATTGGACGGCTCCGCGGGGTGCCACTTTCGGAGACTGGATAGACGGCGCTGTGGATGCCGAGATCGGACGCCGACCCGTCTGGGCAGACTTGGACTATCACCTGTCCACGCTGTTCCCGCCGGTTCGCGCCGTCGGCCATCTGGAGGTTCGCTACATCGATGCGCAGCCGGGAGATCTGTGGCGAGTACCGGTAGCAGCGATCGATGCGTTGCTGTCCGGGCCTGCCGTGATGCGGGAGGCCAGTGATGCTGCAGCATCGACGGCCGGGCGGTGGCGGGACGCGGCGGAGTACGGATTGGACGATGTCGAACTGCGTTCGGCTGCAACCTCTCTGATGTCGCTTGCCGCGTCGTACGCGCCGGAGCCGCAGTTCGTTCGTCTTCTCGATGCCGCAGCCGAACGGTGTTGTCGCGCAATAGTGCCCGGTGAGAGCGACACATGACGGGGGAGATCACCAAGGAAGCGGTCGAGGCCGTACTTCTGCGAGCGCGTGAGCGGTCGACGCTACTCACCGACTGCGTCGACGATACCGAATTGATCGCTCAGCATTCCCCGTTGATGAGTCCACTCGTGTGGGACCTGGCGCACATCGGTAATCAGGAGGAACTCTGGTTGGTTCGCGATGTCGGTGGCCGCGATCCGGTGCGTAGCGACATAGACGAGCTGTACGACGCTTTCAAGCATTCGAGATCGTCGAGACCCACACTTCCCCTGCTCAACCCGGCCGAGGCGCGCGAATACGTACGTACGGTCCGTGGGAAGGTCTGGGATGTGCTCGAAGCCAGCACGTTCGGTCGTACAGAACTCGACGTGGACGGTTTTGCCTTCGGGATGATCGCGCAGCACGAGCAGCAACACGCCGAAACCATGCTCGCGACACACCAATTGCGTTCGGGACCCACGGCACTCGTTGCGACACCCGCTCCGCAAGCGGCCCGCATGCCGGAACTCGACGAGGTCACGATTCCCGCCGGCCCCTTCGTCATGGGGACCGACGACGAACCGTGGGCACTCGACAACGAGCGCACTGCGCATCAGGTCTATCTCACCGACTTCGCGATCGACAGATTCCCGGTCACCAACGGGCAGTTCGTCGAATTCATCGAGGACGGCGGGTATTCCCGACCGGAACTGTGGTCTCGCGACGGTTGGCGGCATCGCGTCGACGCGAAACTTCGTGCACCCCTGTTCTGGGAACACGACAGTTCGGGTTGGTGGCACGAGACTTTCGGCGTCGAGGCTCCGGTTCCGCCGGACAAGCCGGTCGTGCATGTGAGTTACTACGAGGCCGAGGCCTACGCCGGCTGGGCAGGCAAACGGCTTCCCACCGAGGCGGAATGGGAAAAGGCCGCGCGCTGGGATCCGGAATCCGGAAGATCACGACGGTTCCCCTGGGGGGACGTCTCCGCAGACGAGAATCTCGCCAATCTCGGTCAACGCCATCTCGGCCCCGCCGGCGTCGGCTCGTACCCAGCAGGGGCGTCAGCAGCGGGTGTCGAGCAGTTGATCGGCGACGTATGGGAGTGGACGTCTTCGGGTTTCCATCCGTATCCGGGTTTCCGGGCTTTCCCGTATCGGGAGTACTCGGAGGTATTCTTCGGCGGCGACTACAAGGTGTTGCGAGGGGGATCGTTCGGGACCGACAGTGTTGCCTGTCGTGGGACGTTCCGTAACTGGGACCATCCGATCAGGCGCCAGATCTTCTCGGGTTTTCGTTGCGCCAGAACGATTTCGGGTAGACCCTGACATGTGTCGGCACCTCGGGTATCTCGGGCCGCCACGTTCGGTTCGTGAACTCATCCACGACGGCGAGAACTCACTGATGCGACAGTCGTGGGCACCTCGCGAGATGCGTGGCGGCGGGACCATCAATGCCGACGGATTCGGTGCGGTGTGGTGGAACGGTGGAAGGCAGGGACGGTACCGCAGTATCTCGCCGATCTGGTCGGACCCGACAGTCGACGAGACGTTGTCCCACATAGGTTCCGGAGCCGTCCTCGCCGCCGTGCGTTCCGCGACGGAGGGGATGGCCGTCGAGATCGGTGCCTGCGCACCGTTCGTCGACGGAACCTACGCCTTCAGTCACAACGGAGCCGTATCCGGTTGGCCTGGATCACTTGCCGACTTGGCGGCAGAAGTTCCGGCCGTCGAACTGCTGAAGATGCCCGCCCCGACGGATGCTGCCTTGTTGTGGACAGTGCTTCGGCATCGGTTGAAGTCGAAGCCCGCGGAGGTCGCCGTGACGAGCCTCGTTCACGATGTGGCTGCGGCGGCGCCGGATTCACGATTGAACCTCCTGTTCGGCGACGGGCAGGAACTGTGGGCCACGGCGTGGGGCCACACGTTGTACACGCGGGTCGACGAGTCGCGGGCCCTGATCGTTTCCGAACCGTTCGATCGATCCCCGGACTGGGAGCAGGTGCCGGACCGGCACATCGTCTGCGCGCGTCCCGGCCATGTGATCATCACCCCGATCCCGATGGGAGAAAAATGAAAACCCCTACGCTCGAGGTTTATCTGACACCGGCCGAATCGGTCGACGCACTGCGAGCCGAGGCCAGGGAGGGGCTCAGCGCAACGCCGAAGTGGCTCTCGCCCAAATGGTTCTACGACGCGCGTGGAAGTGAACTGTTCGAGGAGATCACGGCCTTACCCGAGTATTACCCCACCCGTACCGAACGCGGCCTGCTCACGCAGTACGCCGACGAGATCGCGGCGTTGACCGAACCCGAGATCCTGATCGAACTGGGTTCAGGTTCCTCGGAGAAGACGCGGTTACTCCTCGACGCGATGACGGCTCGCGGAACTCTGCGAACGTATGTACCGCAGGATGTTTCGGTGACGGCCCTCGAAGGCGCGGCGCAGCAAGTCGGCGCCGAGTTTCCCGGAATCGACGTGCTCGGAGTGGTCAGCGACTTCACCGGTTCGCTGCATCATCTGCCCGGTGGTGGACGGCGCGCGGTCGCTTTTCTCGGCGGAACTCTCGGTAATCTCGTTCCCGCAGAACGAGCCGAGTTCCTCTCGGGGATCGCAGCGGTGCTCGCTCCGGGGGAGAACCTGATCCTGGGTGTGGGATTGGTGATCGATCCGGCGGTTCTCGTGCCCGCCTACGACGACGCTGCCGGCGTGACTGCCCAGTTCAACCTCAACGTTCTCGCGGTCCTGAACAAGCAACTGGGAGCGAACTTTCCCTTGGAAGACTTCCGTCACGTCGCGCTCTGGGATGCCGAGAACCAGTGGATCGAAATGCGGTTGGAAGCACTTCGTGAACTCTCGGTGCATATCGACGACCTGGATCTGGAGATCACCTTCGCAGCGGGCGAGCAGCTGCGCACCGAGATCTCGGCGAAGTTCACCGAGGACGGGATTGCCGCGGAGCTCGCATCCGCGGGCTTCGGGGTGCGGAAGGTGTGGACGGATCAGGATCAGCGCTTCGCGTTGTTGTGCGCGCAGCGGGCGTGAGCGTTCACTAATCGACTCGAAACGCGGGTTTCCGCGTCTGGGAACGACTTCTGTGCGCTCGGTTCCGGCAGCGCAGACCGATTTGTCTGTTTATAGTGAGGCGCAGAACGGTTTCCGACCCGAGGAGAACGCGTGCGTCATCCGAAGCTCGCCGCATTGACCGTGGCCCTGACTGCAGTACTGGTGATGCCGGTAACGCAGAGCGTGGCTCAACCCTTCCCCTTCGACCCCGGCAGTTTCGGCAACGGCAGTACCGGATCGCTGGGCGGTGACGACCCGGACATCCCCATCGAGAACACCCTCCCGCAGCTGTCGGTCACCACACTCGTCGACGGACTCGATCACCCCTGGGACGTCGTGGCAGCCCCGGACGGCGCGATCCTGACGGGACAACGGTCCGGCGGATTCTTCGTTCGCCGAGGCGACAACACGACAGGTCCAGTCTCTGCTGACCTTTCGGATCTCTACGCTCAGTCCGAAACCGGGCTCATGGGCATCGCGCTTGCCCGTGACTTCGCTCAGTCGCGCACCCTCTACACCTGCCAGGGATTCAGTGCTGGGGGAGTCACGGACGTTCGAGTGATCTCGTGGACCGTCGACGCCGGATGGACCGCCCTCACGCGGACCGGAACCGTATTGCCAGGGATCCCGGTCTCGTCCGGGCGTCACGGGGGTTGCCGAATTCTTGCGGCCCAGGACGGGACGCTGTTCGTCGGGACGGGTGACACCGCGACGCCGAGCGTCCCGCAGGATCCGAATTCGCTGGGCGGCAAGGTCTTGCACATCAACGCCGACGGATCTCCAGCAGCGGGGAATCCGAATGCAGGCAGTCCCGTCTACACGCTCGGTCACCGCAACGTCCAAGGCTTGGCCGTGCAACCTGGAACCGGTCGGGTCTACTCGGTTGAACAGGGCACAAGCGTCGACGACGAAGTCAACCTGCTTACCTCCGGCGGAAATTACGGCTACCGCCCGGATCGGCTTCCCGGAACGTACGACGAATCCGTGCCGATGACCGATCCCGTGCGAGTGCCGGGAGCAATTGCGGCGGTGTGGCGTTCGGGTAGCTCCACGTTGGCTACCGCCAGCGCTGCCTTCACGGGCGGAGCGGCGTGGGGCGCCTGGGACGGTGCACTCGTAATGGGTGGTCTCAAGAGCAAGGAACTGATCTTCCTCCGCCTCAGTGCCGACGGACGCTCGGTCGACGCGCAGACCTTCGGATTGGTGAACCAGTTCGGGCGCTTGCGCTCGGTGACTCCGACGCCGGACGGCTCGCTCCTGGTGACCACCGACAACGGAGCAGGCGACAAGGTGCTGCGGGTGACGCCAACGCCCTGATCTTCAATACCAGGCGATGACCCGGCACGGACCACCCGAACCACCCGCATGCGTCGGCGCTCCCACCATCACCGTGGCGCCGACGGCCGGAAGTGCGGACAGGTTCGCGAGGGCTTCGACTGCGTACTTTCCTGAGCCCAAAGCGCTTCGGTGAGCCCCGTGGGTGGTGCTTCGGCCCGCGTCGATGCTGAGGGTGTCCGAACCCACGGCCACTATGTCGCGCTCGCGGACGAGGAAGTCGATCGCTTCGGGGGCGAATCCCGGAGTGTGTTGCACGCCGTGTACATCTCGATTCGTGAAGGCTCCGCCGGCACCGGCCCGGGTATCCCAACCCGAGTTCATCGCAACCAGGCTGCGAGGAGAGATCGTCCCGTGGACGGCTTCCCAATCGAGGATGTCCTGATGGGTGAGCAACGCGTCAGGGTCGACGGCGGCTCGGGCGCTGATATCGACGACCGCAATCGGTACGACGAGGTCGGCGACCGGAATCTTCTCGACGGTGATTCCGTCCGCACTGGCGTGCGCGGGCGCGTCGATGTGCGTACCGGTGTGTTCCTCGAGGCGGAGTTCGTTGAGGTAGAAGTTTCCGCCGAAACCAGAGGACCCGAGCGAGCCCATGGACCCGCCGGCGTCGGCGATCTTCGCCAGGTTCCTCATCTCGAACGAGCGCGCGCCCGGCCACACCGGGAAATCCGGCGTCAGTACATGGGTCAGATCGACGATGGTCCGACCCGATGGCGCTGCCGACGCAGTGGGCTGCACCGCGCCGGCCACGACGGTCGCACCGAGCGCAGTAGTGCCGAGCGCCGCGAACATCGATCGTCGGCTGACTTTCCTGCCCTCTCGTCCGATCGATTCGTAGACCTCCGACAACACCTTCGGTGAGCACATCAGAAACTCCAGATCACTGGGATCAACACCGTCGCAACTACCAGGAACCACAACAACATCGGGAGTCCGAGCTTCCAGTAGTCGCCGAACTTGTATCCGCCAGGTCCCATCACCATCATGTTCGCGGGAGTGGCGACGGGCGTCAGGAAGGAGGCTGCGGCAGCGACAGTCACCGTCATCAGAAGGGGCAGCACCGAGATATCGAGTTCGCCGGCGACCGAGATGGCGATCGGCGTGATGATCAGCGCGGTCGCGGTGTTGCTGATCAGCTGACCCAGCGTCGCCGTCACGACGAAGAGTCCGGCGACGACGACATACGGGCTTGCACCACCGACGACGTCGACGAAGGCATGAGCGAGTTTCTCGGCTGCGCCGGTCTGCTGGATCGCGGTCGAGAGCGGGATCATTCCGCCGACGAGAATCAACGTGGTCCACGAGATGGACCGATGCGCTTGCTCCACGCTGATCACTCGTAACAAAACCATCGCACACGCCGCGAGGAGTCCGGCTATCGCCGACGGCACCAATCCGAAGGTCAGCAACACGACCATCGCCGCGACGACGACGAGGGCGATGACCGCGCGAGTTCCCAACGGCGCTGCCTGCTTACGGATCTGACCAGGTGCGTCGACCACGAGGACATTCGGATCGACCGCGGTGTGGGTGTCGAGATCGTCCCAGCTGCCTTGCAGGAGGAGCGTGTCACCTGCCGCCAACTTGACGCCCTTCGGGCCGCAGTCCTCACCGGCACGCTGGACCGCGAGGATCACCAGATCGCCACTGTCGGTCACCATGCCGGGAAAGGCCCTGTCGCCGATCATTTCCGAGCGCGGCGGGATTATCACTTCGACCACACCGTCGTGCTTGGTGATCAAGGGCTCTGCGGACGGCGCATCCTTGCCCATCAACTGATACTGCTTCGCGAGGGTCTTGGCGTGCCGGCTCAGGTCAGGCGACATCGACGTCCCCGCACGATGGGGGAGGACGTGAGGACCGAGAAGTACGGCGATCGCGATCGTTCCCAAAACGAGCGGCGCACCGACCAAGGTGAAACTGAAGAACCCGAAAGCACCGGCCCCGGATTCCTCGGCGGCTTCGGAAACGATGATGTTGACCGGTGTTCCGGTCAAGGTGAGCATCGAACCGGCATGGGCGGCAAATGCCAACGGCAGAAGCAGTTGTGACGTCGACTTACCGAGACGCACTGCCAAGACGACCACCATCGGCACCAGCGCGGCTACGGCTCCGTTGACGCTGATCAATGCGGTCAACGCGGCAACCAGCAACATGATCGCACTCAAGAGGCGGACACGGGATTCGCCGACTTTCGCCAGTAGTTTCTCGCCCGCCCACGTGGTGACACCGGTGGCGTCGAGGGCTTCGCTGACGACGAAGAGCGCGGCGATGAACACCACCGTGGGATCGCCGAATCCGGCAAGCGCCTGCTCCATCGTGATGACACCGGTGGCGTAGAGCGCCAGGGCAGTGCCGATCGCGATGATGCCGACCGGGATTCGGCCGATCACGAACAGCGCCACGACCAGTGCAAGCACGACAAAGGTGATGGTGATGTCATTCACGATTCGTAAAGGTACCTGCTCATACAGAACGGCCCCGTCTCGCAAGGGAGACGGGGCCGTGGGACGGACGCGAAGGAATTAGTTGGAGGCGGCGATGCGAGCCTTCTCGAGAGCGGCCAGCGTGCGAAGAACCGTGGCCTTCTGCTTGTTGAGATCGCTCAGTCGCGCGCGCGCCGGCAACCCTTGTGCGAGTTCGGCGACCTTGATCTGCTCGTCGATCGAACCGAGCTGATCGAGAAGCCCTAGGACGCGAGCCTGGAGCGTGTCGATGTCCACGGTGTCCGTCTTGACCGGAGCGGCAACGCGCGTCGCTGTGCCCGTGCTGGCGGGGCGGGAAGCCCGTGCGGGTGACGTGTCGGCGACAACCGTTGCGGCACGGGGCCGAATTGCCTTGCGAACGGCGGCCGCATCGGGAAGGACGTCCATGCGGATCTCGTTCAGAACTCGGCGAGCCTCGCGAGCGTTGACGCGGTACTCGCGTTCTTCGTCGTCGTCGGACTGCAGCGTGCCGCCGAGCGGGCGCAGACCGTACATACCGAGGAAGCGCTTCGCGTCGTCGATGATGCCTTCGTTTTCACGACATTTTCCACAGCGGGGTTCGTTGCGGAACATGTCCACGGAGTTGTCGTCTCCGCACCAGACACAAGATCCTGGGCGCCACCGCCGGATCGTCGGAACTGATGAATTCAGGGAATGAGATTCGGGCCGGGATTCCAGGGTTTGCGCGTCGATCACGACGAGCCACACTAGGCGAAGATTGCGGCGCGGTGAACACCGCCCCAACATCGACCTGGGTTTCTGGTCGTGGGCGTGATCAAGATCATGCTGAATGCCGTATTCGGTGGTATTCGTGTGTCCCACAGGTGGTTTCATGATGACCGGGTGGTCTGTTTCTGTGGTGTTCACGAAGACGACGACGGGCGCGTACCAGTGACCGTGAAGTCACAGGTACGCGCCCGTAGAGCAGCGTGAGACTAGGCGCTGCCGTTGAACAGCGAAGTCACAGAACCGTTCTCGAAAACTTCCTTGATGGTGCGAGCCAGCAGCGGTGCGATGGACAGCACCGTCAGCGTCGGGAACTTCTTCGACTCGTCGATCGGAAGTGTATTGGTGACAACAACTTCCTTTGCGCCACACGTCGACAGGCGCTCGGCAGCAGGGTCGGAGAGGACGCCGTGGGTTGCAGCGATGACGACGTCACCCGCTCCGGCCTCCTTGAGTACCTTGACCGCGCCGGCGATGGTTCCGCCGGTGTCGATCATGTCGTCGATCAGGATGCAGGTGCGACCTTCGACATCACCGACGACGCGGTTGGACTTGACCTGGTTGGGTACCAAGGGATCGCGCGTCTTGTGAATGAACGCCAGCGGCGCTCCGCCGAGCGAGTCGGCCCATTTCTCGGCGACGCGAACGCGGCCCGAGTCGGGGGAGACCACCGTGATGTTCTCGAGGTTGTAGCCCGCGCGAATATGGTTGGCCAACTGGCTGTGTGCGTGCATGTGATCGACGGGGCCGTCGAAAAAGCCCTGGATCTGATCGGTATGAAGGTCGACCGTGATGATGCGATCGGCGCCGGCAGTCTTGAGCAGGTCAGCGATCAGGCGAGCGGAGATCGGCTCGCGTCCGCGGTGCTTCTTGTCCTGGCGGGCGTACGGGTAGAACGGAAGAACGGCGGTGATGCGCTTTGCCGATCCACGCTTGAGAGCGTCGATCATGATGAGCTGCTCCATCACCCACGTGTTCAGCGGTGCCGGATGACTCTGCAGGACGAACGCGTCGGAGCCGCGAACCGACTCTTCGAATCGAACGAAGATCTCACCGTTCGCGAAGTCGCGCGCGGTCTGCGGGGTGACGCGGATGTCGAGTTCCTTCGCCACCTGCTCCGCCAACTCGGGATGTGCGCGACCCGAGAACAACATCAGGTTCTTCTGGTTGTCGATCCAATTCGCAGTCACTGGTTCATGCCATCCTTTTGTACTTGCCGGTCGATCTGGTGGTGATCTGTGCTGTCAGGTAGTGCAGGGCTGTCAGGTTGTTGCAGGGCCGTCAGGTTGTGCAGCTGCTGCTGCAGCATCGGCCGCGGGCGTGCCGGGACGATTCTTCTGAACCCAGCCCTCGATGTTGCGCTGCAAACCACCCGAGACGGCAAGCGCCCCTGGCGGTACGTCGTTTCGCAGAACGGTTCCGGCCCCGGTGTATGCGCCGTCACCAACGGTGAGCGGGGCGACGAACATCGTGTCGGAACCGGTTCGCACATGCGACCCCACCACAGTACGGCTCTTGTTCACGCCGTCGTAATTGACGAAGACGCTCGAAGCCCCGATGTTGCTGTGATGGCCGATGGTGGCGTCGCCGACGTAGGTAAGATGCGGAATCTTCGAATGCTCGCCGATGTCCGCGTTCTTCGTTTCCACGTATGCGCCGATCTTCCCGTGGTCACCGAGGCGTGTAGCCGGCCGCAGGTAGGCGAAAGGACCGACGGTCGCGTCGGCTCCGATCACGGAGTCGGTCCCGTGCGAGCGGACGACTTGCGCGCGCTCCCCGACGCTCACGTTGTCCAAGGTGGTGTCGGGGCCGATCACGGCGTCCTCGCCCACCGACGTTGTGCCGGTCAACTGAACTCCGGGTAGGAGCGTCACGTCCTGTGCGATGTGCACGCCGCAATCGATCCACGTGCTCGCCGGATCGACGACGGTGACGCCGGCACGCATCCACGTCTCGAGGATCCGACGGTTCATCTCGCGGGCGAGCGTCGAGAGCTGCACGCGGTCGTTGGCGCCCGCGACGAGAACCGAATCCGCGATGTGCTGCGCGCGAACACGCTTACCCGCGCGACGGGCGATCATGATCACATCAGTGAGATAGAACTCGTGCTGTGCGTTGTTGGAGTCGAGAGACGCCAGCGCATCGCGCAGAGTCTCGAAGTCGAAGGCGTAGACACCTGAATTGACCTCGGTGATCGAGCGCTGCGAATCGGTGGCTTCCTTCTCTTCGACGATGGCGTTGACTTCGCCGTCCGTCGTACGAAGGATCCGTCCGTAGCCGGTGGGGTCGAGGGCCGTCGACGTCAACACCGTGACCGCAGCCGCAGGGGCGGCAGTGTGCTGAGCGAGGAGGTCTGCGATGGTCTTGCCGTCGAGCAGCGGCACGTCGGCGGCCGTCACGAGTACGGTTCCGGCGAAGTCGGCCGGCAGACCTTCGAGTCCGCAACTGACGGCGTGCCCGGTGCCCTTCTGCTCGTCCTGAACGGCGACGGTGACGGGCCGGCCCAGTTCACCCGCGACTGCGTTGACTGCTTCGGTGACACGCTCACGATCGTGACCGACGACGGTAACCAGGTGCGTGGGGTTCAGTGAGGTTGCCGCGTGAAGCGAATGTGCCAGCATGCTGCGTCCGGCAAGAGTGTGGAGGACCTTGGGAGTCTTCGACTTCATTCGTGTACCGGCACCCGCTGCGAGAACGATCACGGCGGTCTGCACTGGTTTGAGCTCCCTCTGTCGATCAAACTGTCGATCAAGCTGTCGATCAAGACACGCATTTCCGCTCGGAAAATGCATGTTGTTCACCAGCTCCGCCGCCAGGACTCGAACCTGAACTATCTGAACCAAAATCAGAGGTGCTGCCATTACACCACGGCGGATTGCCACGCATTGCCGAGCCTTGCGGCCGAACGCGCGCAAGAATAATCGCATGCCGACCCGCCGTAGGTCGAACCGCTCCTCTGATTGGGTCCCCGAAGTCCCGATAGGCTGAGCGTCCACAGCAGTAATTTGTGTGTCGGCGAGAGGAAGACAATGGCGGCGGTGTCCGGTTCGGGTGGCGGGGATCCAGTTCCCGAACGAGTGACACGGATCCGGATGACCGGTACCCAACGTCGGCAACAACTGATCGAGATCGGGCGGGCATTGTTCGCCGAACGGGGATACGAAGCGACCTCGATCGAGGAGATCGCCCAGCGAGCAAACGTGTCCAAGCCGGTCGTGTACGAGCACTTCGGCGGCAAGGAGGGGCTGTACGCCGTAGTAGTGGACCGGGAGATGTCGCGACTCCTCGAGATGATCACGTCGTCGCTCTCGCAAAATCGCTCGAGAGTTCGAGTCGAGCGGGTTGCGTTGGCTTTGCTCACCTACGTGGAAGAGCACACTGACGGATTTCGGATACTCGTGCGCGATTCGTCCGTCGTCGCGCCCAGTGGGACGTATTCGAGCTTGCTCAACGATGCGATCAGTCAGGTGGGCTACCTGCTTGCGGGGGACTTCTCCAGACGCGGTTTCGACCCCGGACTAGCAACGATGTACGCACAGGCGCTTGTCGGCATGGTGTCCACTACGGCTACTTGGTGGCTCGACGAACGGACTCCGTCGAAGGAAGTTGTCGCCGCTCACCTTGTGAATTTGTGTTGGAATGGGCTGACGAATCTGGAAGCCGACCCACAATTGGAGGGTTAACCAGGCGCGCCTGCCGCGCAGAGATGGATCGCGGTCTAAGCTGTGTTCGCTGTATCACGATCGTTTGATGGGCAAATGTCTCATTTGTTTGCAGGGTGGGTTGAATGCCGAACCGTGCCTTCCATTTTGACGCTGTGAACGGGTAAGACCAAGGATTCGTTCGATGTGTGGTGATTGGAGGCCGGATCGATGGTGAGGCAAGAACGGGCAGAAGCCACCCGTGATTCGGTGCTGCGCGGAGCAGCGGGTGTGTTCTTGCGCCTGGGTTATGCCAATGCCAGCTTGAGCGAGATCATCGCTGAGTCGCAGGTGACCAAAGGCGCGCTGTACTTCCATTTCGGGTCCAAGGAAGAACTCGCGCGGGCGGTGATCGACGAGGGTTCGGCGCGTTTCGACGCAAAATGTGAGCTCTGGTTGGACCGTCGCACTCCCGCACTCGAGTCGCTGATCGGTATTTCGTCGGTCATCGTCGACATCGGTGCGCATGACGCCATGGTTAGAGCAACGTTCCGCTTGTTGGTCGAGATCGGGGACTATCGGGGCTCCGGGCCGGCGACTCTGGACGTGTGGCTCGATATTTACCGTGAACTTGCCAGCCGTGCGGCAGACGAAGGTGATCTGCGTTCGGACGCGGATTCTGCTGACATTGCTCGTTTCCTGTTGGAAGTGGCGTCCGGAGTTCGGCTGATGGCAGCCGCGACCGGGACCGTTCGTGAGCTTTCGGACTCCATGAAGGCATCGTGGAACCTGATACTTCCGATCGTGGTCCCGGAATCGAAAGTGGAGTACTTCAGGCAATTCGCGGCCCGCCGCCTTGCCAGCGATCACTGAAATCACTGACTCTCCGCACTGCTCCTTTGGCCAGTTTGCTGCAAATGTCCTGGTAGCGACATTGTTCTCTTTGTTCTGCATTCGAAACAAACTAAGAGTATGTTTATAGTGTTGATGGGAATCTGGAAGTCTGATCTTGCCCATCATCTTCGGATTGCGGTATGTTCTACCGGTAGCTGAAGAATTGCTGAGAATGAAGGTTTGTCAGGGCAGGGTGACGGCGTCGGCGCACCGGGCAGCATAGGGGGCTGCCCGGCGTGTACGACCCCAGATGGGGAGTCAACAGATGGGTGACACTGCGCCGACGCCGATGCTCGATATCGGCCCGCGGATCGGCTGTGACGTAGTGAACGTCGTGGATGTCACTCGAAGTATCGAACTCTTCGGGCGGAGGTATCTCGATCGGACCTTCACCCCGCACGAATTGCAGACGTGCGCCGGGCCGGCACGGGATCAACGATTGGCTGCACGCTTCGCCGCCAAAGAGGCTGTTGTGAAGGTACTGCGGCCCGGTGATGTCCCCGTTCCGTGGAATTCCATCGAAATCACTCGGGCCGAGTGGGGTGGCTGTGGGGTGACGCTGTCCGGTAATGCCGCGGAACTCGCGCGGGCCCAGGATCTGCACGATTTTCAAGTATCTATCTCGCACGAAGCGGACGTGGCCATCGCAATGGTGATCGCAACACGCTCGGGCGCTCGCATCGAAAAGAAGGACGACATCGCTGATGATTGATCAGGCAATTCGGAAAGTGCTCGTCGAGCACGGTCGACTGGCAGTCGACGTGAGCACGATCGATGGAGAGGCCGATCTTTACGAGTTGGGTTTGACGTCGCACGCGAGCGTGAATGTCATGTTGGCGCTGGAGGATTCGTTCGACATCGAGTTTCCTGACGAGTTGTTGCGGAAGAGTACCTTCGCAAGCGTCAAGGCGATCGAGGGTGCGTTGACGGAGTTGGGTGCTGCATGAACGCTCCGCAATCGCAGTGCGCCACCGGGACAGCCCTCGAGCGGGCCACACGGTTGGCCGACGAAGTTGCAGCGGTGTGGGCCGACGAAGTCGATGCCGAGGCAAGGTTTCCGCGTGAAACTGTCGACGCCATGCGAAGCGAACGGCTGCTGTCGGTAGCTGTGCCGAGGGAACTAGGCGGCGAAGGACTCTCGCTGCAGGAAGTGTCGCAGATCGCCCGTGTGATCGGAACACGCTGTGCAGCAAGCGGAATGATCTTCGCGATGCATCAGACGCAGATCTACTCGTTGGTCAAGCACGGCAACACCGAAGCGCTACGCGGGTTTGTCGAAGAAACGGTCGACAAGCAACTGCTGTTGGCATCGGCAACCACTGAGCTGGGAATCGGTGGTGACGTCAGCCGGAGTTACTGCGCGGTCGAAGACTTGGGCGGTCATCTGCTGTTGATCAAGAACGCGCCTGTCATTTCGTACGGCGAACACTCCGACGCGATAGTCGTGACGGCTCGGCGAACCCCGGAGAGTCAGCCGAACGATCAGGTTCTCGTTGTGTGTCGTACCCCAGACCTGACGCTCGAACGCACCACCGAGTGGAACACGCTGGGACTCAGGGGAACTTGCAGTCTTGGTTACATCCTTCGGGCCACCTCGACGCCCGAGATGGTCGCCGACGTACCGTATTCCGATATCTCCACCCATACGATGCTTCCGGTCTCGCACGTCGTCTGGAGTTCGGTGTGGTTGGGAATTGCCGACGCTGCAGTCGAGAAGGCACGCAAGTACGTGCGTGCCGCCGCCCGCAAGCAGCCCGGAGTCACTTCCCCCGGAGCGCTGCGGCTCGCCGAAGTTGCTGCTTCGGCACAACAATTCGCCGATCTTGTCGACGCCTCTGCACGCAGGTACGACCGCGCAGTTCACGCTGCGGAAGGCGCCGCCGATTTCGAGGCGACGGGAGCGGTGGGCTTTTCGCTCGCGATGAACAACCTGAAAGTCACAGCCTCCACCGCGGTGGTGGAAATCGTGGGGCAGACAATGCTGATCTGTGGCATCTCGGGATATCGCGAGGACACCGAATTTTCACTCGGTCGGCACCTTCGTGACGCGCACGGCGCAGCGGTGATGGTGAACAACGATCGAATCATGGCAGGTTCAGCGCACATGGCTATCGGATACCGGGGAACGCTATGACGACGGAGAATGTGACAACCGAGACTGTGACAGGCGAGACCGATCTGGATCGGGCTCGGGCTGCATTTCAACGCGAACTGCTCGTCGAAGGACTACTCGTCGAGACAGAGGTACCGGGACTCTACGGGCGTTCCGGCGTGTTCGAGGACATCGTCGACGGTATCGACCGAGTGGTGGTTGCAGCGGGGCCAGGCGACGCCGCGACTCGGCTGCGGTTCCCGCCGGTGTTCCCTCGTAGCAGTTTCGAGCGCACCGACTACATCGCTTCGTTTCCCAACCTCACCGGCGCCATCAACACCTTCGCTGGTTCCAATCGCGATCACGCGCGACTGCTGGCCGATCGCGCCGACGGACAATCGTGGGATCGCCACCTCGAGCCGACCGAGACCATGCTCGTCTCCGCAGCGTGCCATCCTGCCTATGCGCGATACACCGGAGTTCTCCCCGAAGGCGGGGTGCTGCTGGACATCTACGGTTTTTGCTTCCGGCACGAACCGGCGATCGATCCGGCTCGCATGCAAGCGTTTCGGATGCACGAGTTCGTGACGATCGGTGACGCCGCGGCAGCGCGAGCGCATCGCGAGCACTGGATCGAGCGGGGGCTCGAGGTGCTCGGCCTGCTCGAACTCGACGCCACCCCGGTGATTGCCAATGATCCTTTCTTCGGACGCGCCGGAAAGATGCTTGCAGCCAACCAGCGTGAAGAGAATCTCAAGACGGAACTGACGGTTCGGCTCTACGGAGATCTCGACGAGGGCACGGCGATCGTGTCCTCGAACAACCATCTCGACCATTTCGGTGTCAACTTCGACATCCGAACGGCGGAGGGGGAGGTGGCGCACAGCTCGTGCGTCGGCTTCGGGATGGAGCGAATCGCGTTGTCCTTGTTGCGGACTCATGGTCTTGATGTGGCTGCGTGGCCAACCTCCGTACGCGAACGAATGGGCATCTGATGTCCCGGCTCATCGACATTTCACCTGATCGCTACCAACCCCATTCGTTGCACCAGGACGACCGGGTGTGGGCGCAGACCAACTGCTATACGGATCTGTGGATCGAAGTGTTGCATTCGCTGGGATTGGACCCCGTCCCGGCGCTGGCATGTGCCTTCTCATCGCGGTTCGACGGGACTCAGTGGACGTTCCTCAAGCTCAAGGCCGAGGACATCTACGCGCTGTACGGAATCGAAGTCGCCGAGATGAACGTCTGGCGGGCCCCGCTGATCCATGTCGAGGACAACCTCGCGGTTGGGATGCTGTCGACGGTTGAAGTCGACGGATACTGGCTTCCCGACACTCTCGGAACGAGTTATCACGAGGGGCACACCAAGACCACGATCGTGCCCAATCGGATCGATCGCGTTGCCGGCGAGCTCGAATACTTCCACAACAGCGGGTACTACTTGCTGCGAGGCGACGATTTCTCCGGTGTCTTCGATCTCGATCGTTCCTCACTTCCTTCGTTCGTGCCGTACGTCGAACAGATCAGGTTGAATCCGGTTCACGCGACCAACGCCGGAAACATCGCCGAAGTGGCTCGGCGGAACGTAGCGGTTCGAGCCGCGGGTAATCCCGTGCGAGAGCTGGGACGCCGGGTGATCGACGACCTCGAATGGGTGCAGGGGGCGGGTATGGATGCCTTTCACCTCTGGTCCTTCGGGCTACTTCGTCAGTGTGGTGCCAGCGCGGAGCTGGCAGCCGACGCCAGCGAGTTTTTGGACACTGCAGGTTTCTCCGGGACAGGCGAAGCTGCGCCAGATTTCCGCAAAGTGGCGTCCGGGGCCAAGAGCGTGCAGTTTCAGATGGCGCGTGCCTCCAGGGGCCGCGCGGTGGACCCGCGTGAGCAACTCGACGAGATGGCCGTGTCGTGGAAGAGAGCGATGGAAGTCGTTGCCGACACAGTCGGCGTCGACTCGCATCGACACTTGAGGTTGGTCTAACAGTGCCTCGTTCGTCAGCAGACCTGCTGGCCGGCGCGATATGGCGATGCGCTGCAACCGAACCCGGATCCATATCTGATCCGGATGCCCTCGAAACCGTGACCGAGTGGGTCGCAGCGTCTGTACCTGGGACAGTCGTTGGTGCGATACAGGCGGCGCAAACGGGCGCCGGACGCACGAAGTCCGTTGCATCGTCGTCGGTTTCATCATCGTCTGTTGCATCATCGGACTGGTGGTTCGTGACTACCGTGGCCACGACCGGTGAGGGGTCGTGGCTGCTCCAGTTCGACGGTGTGACGGCGTTTGCCGATGTCTGGATCGGCGGCGTCCATGTCGCGTCCACTGAATCCATGTTCACGCCTGGGGAAGTGAGCATTCCGGCCGTAGTCGGCGCTGGTAAACGCGTCCAGGTCGCTATTCATTTTCATTCTCTGTCCGCGATTCTGAGATCGAGGCGTCCTCGAGGACGTTGGCGCTCGTCGATGGTCCGTGAACAGGGTCTTCGGTGGATCCGAACCACGATGCTCGGTATGGCTCCCGTATTCAGTGGCGTTCCGGTACCGGTGGGACCGTGGCGGGGTATCCGGTTGTTGGACAAGGGAGTTGCCGCCGTAGTCTCGGCTGTCAAGCACGCGAGTGTCGACGGCACAACCGGTCACGTTGCCGTCAGCGCTCGGCTCACCGGATTGCCGGCCTCGCTGGAGTACGTGACCGTGCGCGTCGGCGAACACTCGCGACAATTGGCTGTAATTGCCGGACCGGACGGATTCCTCGAGGTGTCCGGCGTCGTCGAAGTGCCGGACGCGCAGTTGTGGTGGCCGCACACTCATGGCGCTCCTCGCACGTATCCGGTGACGATAGAAACGATCGGAGTCTCCGAGCATCTCGGTTCAGTGGGCTTCCGGACGGTGGAGGCCGACAGATCCGATGGTGGATTCCGTTTGAATGTCAACGGCATCCGGGTGTACTGCCGTGGTTCGGTGTGGGTGCCGACCGACCCGATCTCGCTTCAAGACGACGCCGGCACCACTCGTGTCTTGGAACGCCTGGCTGAGGCGGGCCTGAACATGATTCGAATCCCGGGGACGATGGTCTACGAGAGCGACCACTTCTGGGAGGAATGCGCGCGACTGGGCATTCTCGTGTGGCAGGACATGATGTTGGCGACGCTTGATCCGCCCGACACCGACGAATTCTTCGAACTCGTTGCAGCAGAGGTCACCGCGTTCTTGCACAGAGTGCGTGGAAATCCCGCTTTGGCAGTCTTCTGCGGCGGCAGCGAGACCGAACAGCAGCCGACCATGCTGGGCTTGGTCGATCAACACATCCCGCTCATTCATTCGAGACTGCCGGAGCTGATCTCAGCGGTGGCACCTGAACTCGAATACGTGACGTCGTCGCCCTCGGCGCCTCGCGGGGGAGAGCAATTGGCAACGCATGTCGGAAGCGGGGTCGCTCACTACTTCGGGGTGGGTGCCTATCGTCGTCCACTGGCCGACGTGCTCAGCGCGCGAGTACGTTTTGCGACCGAATCATTGGCATTTTCGATTCCACCGTCGAATGCCGTGATCGAGAACGAATTCGGTTCGCTCGCCGTCGCAGGGCACCACCCGGCATGGAAAGCCGCGGTGCCGCGGGACAACGGATCGTCGTGGGATTTCGAGGATGTTCGGGATCACTACGTCCACGCGCTTTTCGGCGAAGACGCTCGTGAAGTCCGGTGGTCCGACCCGGAACGCTATCTCGACCTGGGGCGAGCAGCCGTATGTGAGGCGTTCGCCTCGACGCTCGGCTACTGGCGTCGCCCGGATTCTCGGTGCGACGGCGCCTTGACACTCGCACTGCGAGACCTGGAGCCCGGACCGGGATGGGGGGTCCTCGATTGGAGCGGCAGCCCCAAGGCTCCGTGGTTCGTGCTCCGTAGGAGCGCCAAACCGATCGCGCTCCTGGTCACGGACGACGGTATGGACGGATTGAGGCTCGACGCGATCAACGAGACTGCCGAACCTGTCGTCGGCGAGATCAGGTTTCGAGCGCACAGTCGGTCAGGTGTCGTCCCAGTCGACGTCGCGCTACCGGTCAAGGTGGAATCGCACTCGAGTCTGACCTGGTCCGTGGACAGCCTTGTCGGCCGTTTCACCGACCTCACTCACGTCTTTCAGTTCGGGGCGCGGACATACGACGCCGTCACCGTCACACTCGAAGACGAAGACGGAGAGATGGTGGACGAAGTGGTGCACCTCCTGGGGAGTCCGGCACGGCCCCTCGAGCGGTCGGTCGGACTTGTCGCCACGGCGCGCAACGTCGGCGACGAAGAGTGGGTAGTCGACGTCTCGACGGATGCTTCCGCCCAATACGTTGCCCTCGAACTGCAGGGCTTCGAGCCCGAAGACTCCTGGTTCCACCTCGCGCCGAACGGTCGCAGGACTGTACGTCTACGGAGAACCAGCCAGGCGACGAAGGTAATCGGCCGGGTTCGGGCGCTCAACTCTCACACCAGCGTGGCCGTGGCACCGCCGAGCGCCCCGGCCACCCGATCTTCACCGGCCAAGCGGACGACGAAGAAGCCGAGCGTTACGGGAAACTGAACGGATCGGACTGCGCTGCGAGATCGCACACCGATAGAATCGAACCGGCGCACAACTCTGCCTCGGTGGAGATCTTGCGCTCGGGCTGTGCGTCCGCAACCCGTCATCACTGTTCAGGAGCGCGTTCGTTGACTTCCTTGTCCTCTGCCCAGACTGCGCTCGCTGGACTCGCCGAGGTCGCCCTCGCAGACGCCGCGTTCACTCCAGTGATCGACTCAATCGGTGCGCCTGCCCTGGACATCGTGGCGCCGAAGCCGGCTCGACCATTCATCGCCGCTGCACTTGCCGCGCGCACTCCGGTGCTGCTGGTGACGGCCACCGGTCGCGAAGCCGACGATCTGACATCAGAACTCACCGAGATGCTCGGTGGAGGCGTCGCGCAGTTCCCGTCGTGGGAAACATTGCCGCACGAGCGACTGTCGCCGAGCGCGGACACCGTTGGGCGACGGGTGGAGGTACTGCGCCGACTCGCCAGACCAGACGACGCCTCGTACGGCTCGCCTCTTCGGGTGATCGTGACCACGGTGCGCTCTCTCGTTCAGCCGATGGCGCCGGGTCTTGGCGAGATCGAGCCGATCACGTTGCGCGTCGGCACCGAGATCGATTTCGATTCTGTTCTGGTTCGTCTGGTGGAGATGGCGTACAGCCGTGTCGACATGGTGGGAAAGCGTGGTGAGTTCGCGGTCCGCGGCGGCATTCTCGACCTGTTCTCGCCGACGGCGGATCATCCGGTACGTATCGAATTCTGGGGTGACGAGGTATCGGAGCTTCGGTACTTCTCTGTCGCCGATCAGCGTTCGCTACCGGACGTCGACGTCGATTCCGTGATCGCGCCGCCGTGTCGTGAGCTGATTCTGACAGCTGATGTTCGCGATCGAGCTGCGGCACTCGCTGCTGAGAATCAGGCTGACGCTTCGTTGGTCGAGATGCTGGACAAGATCTCGGCAGGCATCCCCGTCGAGGGGATGGAAGCTCTGCTCCCGGTTCTCAAACCCGGTGAACTGCAACTACTTTCCGATGTCCTTCCGGTAGGGGCGCACATCCTTCTGTGCGATCCGGAGAAGGTGCGCACCCGCGCCACCGATCTGGTGCGCACCGGCCAGGAATTCTTGGAAGCGTCGTGGACGGCGGCGTCGATCGGCGGCGCTGCACCGCTCGACACGTCGATCCTCAACGGCGGGGGAGTCGATCTCGGTGCCTCCGCATACCGGTCGCTTCGTCATGTTCGCGAATCTGCCGAAGCTGCCGGCCGTCCGTGGTGGACGGTCAGCCCGCTGGCGTCGGGAAATGGTGAAGAACTTGAAATCCCGGTTCAGGCGGCACCGCAGGTACGTGGTTCCGACGACCTGTTGGCCGAGCTGTTCGTCAGCCTCCGGGCACACGTGAGCACGGGCGGTCGCGCGGCGATCGTGGTGGCAGGCGCCGGCACAGCAAGCCGAGTCGTCGAGCGACTCGGTGAAGCCGAAGTGCCCGCAAAGATGCTCGAAGGCGGAGCGACCCCTGCCCGCGGACAGGTCGCGGTGCTCCGCGGGTCTCTGCACGACGGACTGGTACTCGCCGGGGACGACTCGACGCCGGGGATGGTGATCGTCACCGAGTCCGATCTGACGGGCAACCGCGTTGCAGCGGTCGGCGACGGAAAGCGCTTGCCGGCCAAGCGCCGCAATCAGGTCGATCCGCTCGCGCTGTCTGCCGGGGACATGGTCGTGCACGATCAGCACGGTATCGGCCGGTTCGTCGAGATGGTCGAACGCACCATCGGCGGGGCGCGTCGTGAATACTTGGTCATCGAGTATGCGCCGAGCAAGCGTGGTCACCCGGGTGATCGTCTGTTCGTCCCGATGGAATCGCTCGATCAACTCTCCCGGTACGTCGGTGGAGAGTTGCCTGCGCTGAGCAAGCTCGGTGGATCCGACTGGGCGAACACCAAGCGTAAGGCCCGCAAGGCGGTTCGTGAGATCGCGGGTGAGTTGGTTCAGCTCTACGCTGCGCGTCAGGCGGCCCCGGGGCATGCGTTCGGCCCGGACACGCCGTGGCAGAAGGAACTCGAAGACGCGTTCGCCTTCACCGAGACCATCGACCAGTTGACCGTCATCAGTGAGGTCAAGGCCGACATGGAGAAGCCGGTTCCGATGGACCGGGTGGTGATCGGTGACGTCGGGTACGGCAAGACGGAGATCGCCGTTCGTGCCGCGTTCAAGGCAGTCCAGGACGGCAAGCAGGTGGCGGTACTGGTCCCGACGACTCTGCTTGCACAGCAACATCTTCAGACATTCACCGAACGAATGGCGTCGTTCCCGGTGAAGGTGCGAGGGCTGTCCCGTTTCACCGACGCCAAAGACTCGAAGGAAATCATCGCCGGCATGGCCGAAGGCGAGATCGACATCGTCGTCGGTACTCACCGGTTGCTGCAGACCGGTATTCGCTGGAAGGACCTCGGGCTTGTGATCGTCGACGAGGAACAGCGATTCGGAGTCGAGCACAAGGAACATATCAAGGCACTACGCACCCACGTCGACGTCCTGACGATGTCGGCTACCCCGATTCCTCGTACTCTCGAGATGAGCATGGCCGGGATCCGTGAGATGTCCACGATCCTCACACCGCCGGAAGAACGTCATCCGATCCTCACTTACGTCGGCGCGTATGCGGACAAGCAGGTTGCCGCGGCCATCCGGCGTGAACTTCTGCGCGACGGTCAGGTCTTCTACGTACACAACCGTGTCAGCTCGATCGACAAGGCAGCCAAGAAGATCCGTGAACTCGTCCCGGAGGCTCGCGTCGTCGTCGCGCACGGTCAGATGAACGAGGACACTCTCGAAAAGACCGTGCAGGGCTTCTGGGAACGCGACTTCGACGTGTTGGTCTGTACCACGATCATCGAAACCGGTCTGGACATCTCGAACGCGAACACACTGATCGTCGAACGTGCGGACTCGCTTGGCCTCTCGCAGTTGCATCAGCTCCGCGGACGCGTCGGGCGTAGTCGTGAACGTGGATACGCATACTTCCTGTACCCGGCCGAAAAGCCGTTGACGGAAACGGCATACGACCGACTGGCAACGATTTCGCAGAATTCGGACCTCGGCGCCGGTATGGCAGTCGCGATGAAGGACCTCGAAATCCGTGGAGCCGGAAACGTTCTGGGCGCAGAGCAGTCCGGCCACGTCGCGGGCGTCGGGTTCGATCTGTATGTCAGGCTGGTCGGTGAGGCGGTCGAAGCCTTCCGGGCTGCAGCCGACGGCAAACCGATCACCATGGACGAGGGCACGAAGGAAGTCCGGATCGACCTACCGGTGGACGCGCACATCCCGCCCGACTATGTCACCAGTGACAGGCTCAGGTTGGAGGGGTACCGCAAGCTCGCTGCGGCAACTGATTCCGACGGCATCGCTGCCGTAGTCGAAGAACTGGTCGATCGCTACGGCCCACTGCCCGAAGAGGTTCGACGGCTGATCTCGGTGGCCAAGCTTCGACTGCTCTGCCGCGAGTACCAACTGGAGGAAGTCGCCGTCACCGGAACTCAGCTCAAGATCTCGCCGATGTCACTGCCCGATTCCAAACAGATCAGGCTCAAGAGGATCTATCCGAGCGCGCAGTACCGGGCAACGACCGGGCTCGTGCAACTCCCGCTGCCTCGCACCGGCGGAGTCGGCTCGGATCGCCTGCGGGACGTCGAACTACTTCAATACATCGCGGACTTCATCTTGGCGATAGACGGGCGCGCCGCCGGTGCCGTCCTGGTCGAGGCGTGAGCACTCGGTGAACGAATCGCCCGTCGTCGTACTGCTCGATCCTCTGCGGCCGCATGTCTTTCCGCTGGAGGCGCTCCCGTTCCTGTCCGGCGCGATCGATATCGACCCGGACGTTCCCGACTCGGTACGCGGCGCATTGCCGGCCACGACACCCGGCGCCGCGGTGACTGTGATGATGGACACCGCCGAGCCGAAGATCGAGGCGTTGTCTGCCGCTGGGGTAAAGATGATTCGCGCCGAACCCATTCACGGCGATCGATTGGTGGAAGCGGCGTCGATCATGGACCGGTTGTGGAATCGCGGCGGTTGGGAGTCGACCCAGACGCACGAGAGCCTCTCGGTTTACCTCGTCGAGGAGACCTATGAGGTACTCGACGCGATTCGAAGCGACGACGAGAGCGATCTCCGTGAGGAACTCGGCGATCTGTTGCTCCAGGTGTTGTTCCACTCGCGGATCGCTCAATCTCACGGCGTTTTCGAATTGGACGACGTGGCCGGCGCACTGATCGCGAAACTCGTGCATCGCAGCCCGCACCTGGTCAGTTCCGGGGTGGTCGACATCGCTGAGCAGGAGCGGGCGTGGGACGCTTTGAAGGCTGCCGAGAAGGCGCGCGCGTCGTCCATGGACGGCATCGCTCGGTCGCAGCCGCCGTTGCTCCTCGCCGAAAAAGTACTGAGCAGGGCCGCCAAAGCCGGTGTGATCGAAAGCGCCGACGAAGCTGATCTGGAAGCTTTGATCGAACAGTGCCGACGCGCCGACACTGCACTCCTGGGCGCCCTGGACATGCTGATCGCCGACATTCGGATTCGTGAGGGAAGACGTCTCGAAAATGTGGAGGATTAGCCCACTTTGACGTAATTGCCCGGTAATCATCTGGCAACCGGAAAATAGCTTGGACTCGGTGAGTGCACTTGAAACAAACCTAAGGTATGTTTACGTACGAAATGAGCAACACTGGGTCGTTTTATCGCACGAAGTGGCCCTTGATCGGCAGTTATGTAGGGGGTCCGATGACGGTTCGTTTCTGCACTGCGAGCAGCGAGGTACGGCAACCGGCGGGGTGTTGCCGTACCTGGAGGCTCGCGGTGGCTACCGATCAGCGATCCGCTGAATCCGTTCGACCCGCTGAAGTCATTCGAATGACTAGAAGGACTGATGGCAAATGAGCGTTCATGCTGAGGTGGAGAGCCGGTCGGCAGCATTGCAGGATTCCGCTCATGTCGGCACCGACTGGCGTCGGGCATACCGGAAGCGGATTGCCGTGAGCGATTCGATCACGGTTCTGTTCGTGATCGCGCTCGCACAGATCGGCAGCATGTGGCCGCATCCGATCGAGTGGCTGACGCCACTCAAGGTGATTGCGTCTGCAGCGCTGGGAGGGCTGTGGATGATCGCGCTCGCACGCGGACGCAGCCGTCATCAGTCGATGCTGGGCGAGGGTAGCGACGAGTACGAGAAGGTGCTGCTCGCTACCGGCCAAGTCTTCGGAGTGGGCGCATTGGCCGGGATCATTCTCGGCGTAGGAATCGCGCGTAGCTATCTCATGATCGCACTGCCCGTCGGGCTCGCTGCGCTGCTTCTCGGGCGCTACCTCTGGCGACGCGACATTCGAAAGAAGCGTGCGAGCGGGGATTGCCGCAACTCGGTGCTGTTGGTCGGTGGACACGCGTCCGTCGTTGCTACTACGCGAGCCTTCGTGCGGGACTCCTCGGCAGGCTACGACGTTGTGGGAGCGTGCATTCCGCGTCGGGCGACCGCGCTGGACGATCACATCGTCGTCGACGGCGCAGCGGTCCCGGTATTGGGCAACGAGTTCGAGGTGGTCGAGGCAATGCGCGCAAGCGGCGCAGACACCGTCATCGTCACCGGAACCGAAGACCTCGGGCAGGTGGGCATACGCAAGCTGATGTGGGACCTCGAAGCCGAGGGCGTCGACATGGTGGTTTCACCGGTCGTAGCCGACGTGTCGAAGGCTCGCTTGATGTTTCGCCCGGCGGCGGGACTCCCGTTGATTCACGTTGCGCGACCGCGCTACCAGGGCGCCAACCGGCTTGCGCCCGCTGTTTTCGACGCGGTGTTCTCGATGCTGATGATCCTCCTCGTGGCGCCGGTCATGGTCGCCGCCGCCGCTGCGGTCAAGTTCACGTCGAAAGGTCCGGTGTTCTACAAGGCAGAACGCATCGGCCTCAACGGGAAACCGTTCCCTATGTTGAAGTTTCGTACCATGGTGGAGGGCGCCGATCAGCAGGTTGTCGATCTGATGGGGGACAACGAAGGCGCGGGAGGCGTGTTGTTCAAGATGCGGGAGGATCCACGAATCACGTCCGTCGGCAAGATCCTTCGTCGATTGAGCATCGACGAGCTACCACAGTTCTTCAACGTCATTCGCGGCGAGATGAGCGTTGTCGGTCCGCGGCCGCCGTTGCGGCGCGAGGTCGAGATGTACGACGACGAGGTTGCCCGGCGCCTGCTGGTCAAGCCTGGCATCACCGGTCTCTGGCAGGTAAGTGGTCGCAGTGATCTCTCGTGGGAAGAATCTGTTCGACTGGACTCTTCCTACGTGGAGAATTGGTCTATCCTGCAAAATCTTTCGATCATTACTCGTACCGTCTCAGCGGTCGCGAAAAGCGACGGAGCGTACTGACTACGCGGTTGGTGCCGGCGCGGATATCCGCGCCGGGCACCCTCCTGTCAGCTGTCGAGCTCAACAATGCGAGAACAGATTCTTGACGTAGCCGGCAGTTTGGTAAACGTAGTTGAATGCCCACGTCCCGATCGAGAGTTCCGGACGGCTTGCGACCATGACCAGTTCTCCTTGATAACACTGCGAAATGATGTGCCGCGCCCGCGAGATATGAGGAACGAACGTCACGACGATGACAGTCTTCCATCCGTTGGCATTGGCCATTCTCTCGATTTCGAACCCCTCGCCCTCGGTGGTGGACGGTGAGGGGACGAAACAGTCGACAGGGAAGTCGAACGTACCCTCGCAGATCGACCGCATCTTCTTGTCGTTGTCGCCGTAAGGATTCGAGAAGATCAGGCGTGGTGCGTAACCGTCTTTCATCAGTTGGATTCCGACCTCCTCGCGTCCGTCGTGTGCTCCGCCGAGGACAACGATAGCGTCAGCACTTCGTGGTGCATCGATCTTGGGTGAGACGAAGACGGGCCAACCCGCTGCCGCACCAAGGGCGAGGAGTGATAGAGGTATGCCCGCAATCTTCAAGGCCGATTTGATCTGTTTGATGGCCCCACAATACCTGGACCCAGGAGACGACGATGATCGGATGGCAACTACTTCGGACGGTGGCGGGGTTGACCGCCTTACGGGATGCCTATGGGCAGAACATGTCTGGACTCGTACCTGAGACCGGTGTGTATCTCGCCGACGACGGTTGGTGGATCGCTCTCACGGGTGCACCCGATCCCAGCTACAACCTTGCATTGGTCCATGGGGGTGATGTGCGGAAAAACACGGTCGCCGTTGTGGAACGAGTGCTCGCAGAGCGACTGCGCACCGTTGTCATGCTCGCCGGGGCGGGTCTGGATGCCGCGACCGTCCTCGCGGATGCAGGGTGGGTGTGCGTAGGTTCGAGTTCGCTGCGCGCGCTACCGAATTCTCCGTCAGCGCCGGATGCCGCGGTGCGGATCCTGGAAGGTGGCGACCTGCGTTCAGCACGGCAACTTGCGGAGGATGTTTTCGGTATCGATCGCGAATCTGCGACTCTGGTGTATCAGGAGGCGGCCCCCGACCGACCACGTGAGCGTTCAGTCGTCGGCCTGTTCGAACTCGACACGCTGCAGACCGCAGCGATGCTGTCGTTCGGTAAGCCCATCAGCACTGTGTGGGCGGCCGGAACCAGGGCGCAAGGACAGCGGCGCGGACATGGGTTGCGGGTCCTTCGGCAAGTGTCGGCAGCCGCATTCGAGGCTGTCGGCGACGGCGCCGTGTGTGGTCTCGCCAGCGCTGCCGGCAATGCTCTGTACGACGCGAGCGGAGCCGAAATCGTCGAGTACTGGCAGATGTGATCGCGACCGCGATGGCTACTTGGTAGCTGACATCAGCCGTCAGGTATGTTTGTGTGCGTTCGGCAAACTTTTGGTTTCTTTCAGCTACGCTTCAACGCGCGATCCAATCGGGGGTACTCAAGATGGCAGATTCGAGTACCAGGGATGCGGCGATACGTCGCGAACTCGGCGTTCCGCCCACTTTCGACCTGGTGAGGCATGCACGAAACCTTGCAAGAGTGTTCTTCCCCGCTCTTGTCATCGCATTGCTCGTCGGTGGGATTGTCTACGCTGTGCGGGGAAGCGCGACACCGGTGTATCAATCCGACATCGTCGCGGAGGTTCAGTCTGCCTCGCAGATCGTCGTGACGGACGCGAACCTCGGCCAGTTGGTTGCCCCCTATGTCGCACTGGCCACCGATAGCGATGTGGTTGCCGCCATCCACGACCAGTTGAATAACGGGTGGACGACAGCGGATGTCTCGAGCCACATCTCGGTGACGCCGGGTACTTCTCCGGCATTGGTATTCGTCAAGGCGACTGCCTTCAGTCAGGCTGACGCGGACGCGCTGGCACGAATAGTCGTCGCCACCTTGAGCGACGCGCAGGCGCGACGCAATGCAGACACGCTGGATCGTCGTACCCGAGTTCTCACCGACGACATCGCTCGATTGAACGGGGACTTGGACGCAGCGCGGCGAGAAAGCTTGGACGAATACGAGACGCCCGCCGACGATCCGACTATCAAGGCGGATCTCGACGCGAGGCTGGAGCAGTTGCGCCAGTTGAGATCGACCGTATCCGGTTCCGACCGACTGCAGTTGCTTTCCGCCCCCGCGGGCACGGGTCTGCCGGTTGCACCGAAGCCGCTCGTCGAGTCGGCGGTTGCGTTCTTGGTGGTCCTCATTCTCGCTGCCGAAATCCTCTCTGCCTGCCGGGGTCGATTCAGTTCGCGAGTGACCGACGCGTGGGCACGTCGAACGGCCCGGAAATACGGAGCCTCACTACTCCTGCAGCACTCCGAAGCCGCTGAGTTTCCACCGAACCTCGCGCTGACGATATGCCAGCGTGCAAGTCTCGGTGATCATGTCCTGGTGCTTTCGGGTGACGGCGTCCCCTCGACATCATGGGATGTTCCTGCGCACGTGCGATCCGGGGTCTCCCGATATTCGCTGAAGTCGGACTGGTGGAGCCGATTTGACTCCAATGGAACCGGGTTTGCCCTGATTGTTGTCTCCGCACAGCAATCCAACCAACGGGAGATCGTCGAATGCCTCAGAGCCTTAGCCGAAGTCGATGTTGCGCGAACACTGGTACTCGTGGGTCCGTCTGCTCCCGAGCCTCTCCTCGACGTACTTACCCTCGCGGTGCTGCGTCGCAGACGCAGGCCCGCAAGTTCAGTGAAACTGGCGGCCGAGCCGACCAACTCGGCCACGAACTCACAGACCCCGTCCGACAGCGCCTGGGTGAAGTCCGGTGCGCCGCGGCTGAACGAGCCTTCCGTTGCCGTGCCCTACGGAATGGATACTTCCGACCTGGTTTCGAGGAGGGATCGCGCCAGCCTGGTGGATGCGAAAACGGTCAGTATTGCGAAGAAGAACCTGCCGAAGGGCACGGCTACGCCCAAGTCGAGCGCAGGGGTCGAGCTCGAAGAGCCGCAGGTCGTGCAGACTGTTGATGTCGAGGGGGCCGGAGTCGAGGCGTCCGTAGTGGAAACTTCCGGAGCGGAGACGACCAGCACTGATGCAACTGGTGTCAAGGCGTCCGGGGAAGCCGACGGCATCGACTCCGAAGCCTCGACCGAACGAATTATGTTGACCTCCAAGGATATAGCGGAAATTCGAAAGAGGAGGCAAAGAACTCGCGTGAGCCTTATACGTTCGGATTCAGCAGACGGACAGTCGGAATCCTGAAGGACCGGGCTTTCACTAGATCTTGGGTGTGCCGCACCCTCCAACTGCCTGTTTCACCGCCGCGAGTGCGGGTTTCGGAGTGTAGTTGATCGTGACCAGACCGAAGTTCTGTTCGATATCCGAAGTGTTGGTTCCGCGATCACGCATGCTGTAGATGAAAATGCGCTCGATGTAACCGAGCACCTTTGCTTGCGCGAATCCATCCGAGACGATGTTGGCCTGTAATTGCGGGCTGACGGCGGTCGGGCCTGTACCTGTCGGAGCTCCGAATTCGGTTGCCCAGACTTTCTTTCCGCTGTCCCCGTTCTGCACCATCGATTCTCGCATCAGTCGGATCCTGTAGAAAGTGTTCCAATTCTGGGTGGACGAATCCGAAGGTAGCGCAGGCCAACTGTACGGATGGATCGAAAAGACATCGAATGAAGACTTTGCTCCTGCCGCGTACATACCCTTGAGATATGTGACCGGTGAGATGTCGGATCCGTTGTCGACGGCCGGTGCCAAACCGCCGTTGAGAATCTTTGCACCCGGTTGTACCGCACGGATACTTGCAGATGCGGCTTTCAGGAGTGCAGTGTAGGTGTTCACATTCGGCTTGGGGCGGAAGAATTGTGTCAGGTTCGGTTCGTTCCAAATCTCCCAAGTGCTGATTCTGTTCGAGTACCGTTGTGCTGCTTGTTGTGCAAACTTGGCAAACGCGGCCGGATCGGATGGATACCCGTGGGTATCGCTGACCCCGGCGACGCGAGCCCAAGCCGGCGTGTACGTAACGATTCCCAAGACGCTCAATCCTTGGAGACGTGCTCGATCGACGACGCGGTCGGTTGCGCTCCAATTCTGTTGGCCCTTGGTTGATTCGACGGCGGACCAATCGACGTCGAACCTGAGCCAGGTCGCGCCGGCATTCTTCATTGCGGTCAGTTCTGCATCGAGATCATTCTGAGAGAGACCGTTGAGTGGGGCGCCCGCGGCGATCCCTAAACCAACGGAACTGCACGTCGAGTTCGGGGTTGGGGTTGTTGTTGGAACTGGACTCGGTGCACACGCGCTCAATGACCCGACAGTCAACAGGGCGCAGGCGAGGGACAATCGAAGTCGACTCACGTCGACCACCTTCTTTCCACAGTGACTCGAAACCGGTGCGGGACAGACAAGTTGGAAGCCGAACTAGATGACCAATCCGACAAATCAAAGAATTGCATGAATTGGGTCACTTGGCACCAGTCTCGAAGTCGGTTCTGCAGTACTTCCGTCCGGTTGGGTGCTACTGCGAAATGCGCCGGTTGGTATTGTCCGATTTTCTCGGTGACTGTGGTCGAAAATGATCAATAGTTCAGAGGCATCCTCCAGTTTCGTTTGCATCTTGCAACACGGCCATAGCGGGCTTCGGTTCGAAGTCGAGATTCAGAAGGCCAAAGTTTTGTTCGCGATCACCGGGATCGGAGCCGCGGTCCTGGAGACTGTAAACGAAGACCTTCTGAACGAACCCGAGGCTACGTGCTTCGTTGAATCCGTCACGCAGTATCTCGGCTTGCATCGACTCGGTCACAGCGTCGAGACCAGTTCCTGTTGGTGCCCCGAATTCGGTCGCCCAAATAGATTTGGTCGAGTCGCCGTTTGCAACCATTGTGTCGTGCATCAGCCGCATTCGATAGAAAGAGTTCCAGTTTCGAGTCAACGGGTCCGAGGGCAGTGCCGGGTAGGTGTACGGATGCATTCCGACAACGTCGAAGTGTTGTCCAGCTCCATATTCGTAGATGTTCGCGAGGAACGTCGTGGGGCTTATGTCAGCGCCGTTGTCAGTTGCGGGGGACAAGCCACCGGAGACAATTGTTGCGCCCGGTTGCACTGCCTCGATTGCTACGCTCGATGCGGCGAGCAGCTTCGAGTAATACTCAGGATCCGGCGTCGGATTGAAGAATGTTTGGAGATTGGGCTCGTTCCAGATCTCCCATGACGAAATGGAATTCGAGTAGCGGGCAGCGGCAAGCGCCGCGAACCTACCGAACTCGTCCGGGTCGGCCGGACGGGTATGCGTGTCAGGACTCGTCGCTGCCGGATCTCTTGCCCAGGCAGGCGTGTAGGTGATGAGACCCAGAATCTCGAGTCCGGAAGATTTTGCGATGTCCACGAGGCGATCGGTTCCGGACCAGTCGAAGGCGCCCTCGGTACTTTCGATGGCGGACCAGTCGATGTCGAATCTGACCCAGTGCGAACCCGATGATCGAATAGCTTCCACCGTTCGATCCATTTCGGCGTCACTCCTTGCGGTATAGCCGGAACCAAGTGCGATGCCAGTATTGTCTGACGAAGGTTGAACTGCGCAAGGTTCGCCGGTTGCGGTAATCGAAGAATGGACTACCAATCCGACAATCAACAAGACCACTGCGACTGCGGCGACTCGACGTGCCTTAGCCATCGATGAGCTCCTTCAGCAGAGCCGGAAGATTCTTCTGGATGTCATATCGGTCCTCTACCTTCCGCCGGCCGATGCGTGACAATTCGGATCGTGCACTCCCGTCCTCCAACAGTCTCGTTATCTCGGCTGCGAGTTCTACTGAATCAGATGGCTCAACGAGCGATCCGGCGCCGTCCCCCAGTAGCTCACTGGTGCCGCCGAGATCTGTTCCGACGACTGGCACTCCGATGCTCATTGCTTCGAGTGCCACGAGTGGGCCGGCTTCGGGAGAGGTGCTCGCAGAAATCGCGATGTCCCATCCTTTGATAGTTGCCAGTGAATCGACATATCCGAGAAATGTGACGCGACCCGCCAGATCCGACTGCTGTGCGCGTTCACGTAGTACTTGTGCGTACATTTCGTCGCCAGGGAACGGAAGTCCGGCGATTTCGAGTTGGACGTCTACTGTGCGGGCGATGGCATCCATCAACACCAAGTGGCCTTTCCACGGCGTCAGTGACCCGATGATTCCGACAACTCGGCGTGCCGGTGATCGAACTTCCGTTACCTCAGGGGGAACTACAACACCAAGTCGTGATACCGAGGTGGGAATTCCCAGCGAAAGAACAGGAAGCGAGGTCGGTCCGGAGACGGCGACTGCTCGTCGGATCCCGGGTTTTGCAATCCGTACGACGATTCGTTGTTTTGTGCTCGAGAGAGTGTCGTGGACAAGCCACGTTGCACGTTGCGGTACGCGGCCGAGCCTGATCACCGGCAATGCGAACAGTGAGTTGACTATCACGGTCGAGCTGGCCGACTGAGCCCGAGACGCAATGATGCGCCCGGCAATTCGCCAATTCTTTGCAACTTCGAGAATCGCCAGGACGCGTGCCAGACCCCCTTCGCCTCTGAGCGACAGGGTTGGTAGCGTGACCGTTTCGAAGTCGACTGACGCGCGTGCGCGATCCCTCAGCGGCCCTTCCGGACAAGCCAACGTTACCGTGAAACCCTGCTCGTGTGCCAAACGCATCAGTTGGAGCATGACCAGTTCGGCGCCGGAGATCTCTCCAGTGTGGCTGACGAAAATGATCGTTCGTGTCATTTTGCTTCCCTGTCGGGTTTTACCATTGCGAGTGGCGACTTCCCGCCCGCGAGCGATACAAGTGCATAGATTCCGACTGTCCCAAGTGGAGCGAGAACCGAAACGACTGGCCATGGCACGCCCAACCTTTCGACGCAGATCGTTCCTGCCACTGTGACCACCGCGCAGAGGGCGACGGCCGCTCCGAGCGGGAGCATCGGAAACATTCTGTGAACCGGCAGACTTTGCCGCACCACAATCCAAATTGCAACGAAAAGAAGCAGTTCGGTCGATACGGTCGCAACTGCCGCTCCGTTGAATGACATTCGAGGAATCAACACGATGTTGACCACGATATTGAAGAGTAAGCCGCCCAATGCAATCCACGGATATATTCGATGCCGGCCGCTCGCAACCAGGATCATCAACCCCAACTGGGTGAGCATCGAGAAGCATGCGCCAAGCACCAACAGTCGCGTCGAGGTCCCTGCAATTGCGAACCGCTCTCCGTACAGAAAGGTGAGCACTCCGGTGGCAGCAGGCCAGAACGCGGCGATCGATGCGCTCCCGAGAACTGTCAGGACGATGAATGTTTCGCGGCTTCGTTCGCGGAACACTCCCACGCTGTCGGGCCAATATGACACGAGAAGTGTTGTTACCGGGGTGACTACGGTGATTGCGACGATTTGCAGAAGGTCCGCGAATTTGTACCCGATGGTGTACAAGCCGACCGAATCGAAAGTATCGAGCTTGCCCAAGAGCAGCACATCCACTTTGGACAGAAGCGTGACCAAAGCGAAGCCGATGCTCAAAGGGATTGCTTCGATCAGCATTTCCCGCCACCTACGAAACTGCGCTCGTGACGACGGCCTTGGCCCGGCGACGCCCTTTCGGACACCGCGCACTTTCACGACGGCCGCGACCACTTCGTTGATGACCGCAGGGATGACGAGAACGAGGAGGATCGGCTGCCACAAAACCGCGACGATGGTCGCGACAAGCTGGGCGAGTTGCCCGACGCCCTCGGCGATTGCGACATACGTCATGCGCAGGCGGCTCTGGTACATGACGGAAAGTGCATGGCTGGGAGTGGCAACGACAACGACCAAACCAGCGACCGCCGTTGCTTCGACCACTTCTGCGGGGTAGCGGAGAATCCAGACATAACCCACCGCGACGATGTATCCGAAAAGACCAAGGGCGACCCGTAGGGATATGAACGCGGTGGTGACCAGCGAAACTTCCCACGGATTGCACTCGACCAACTTCGCGAGCACCACTCGGCCGACGCCGAGATCGGTGACGACGGACAACAATCCGAGCAATCCGAAGATGAGGGAGAACTGACCGAATTCGTCAGGGCTGATCGAACGCGCGATCAGAACCGAGCCGGTCCACCCCATCGCTGCCACTGCGATCCGGCTTCCGAGCATGATCGCAGTGCTTCGGCGTGCATCGTTCGCAGTCAAATCCGGAGCGGCCGGCCCGTGGATTTTCGTCTCTCGCTCGCGACGTTCCTTCTCGAACTTGTCGATAGCGGCCTGGCGCAATTCGGCGAACTCTCGCGGCGATACGGGCTCGGTGCCCGTCGAATTGCGATTCGTCATGAGCAACTCACACGCTCAGCCCTGCAATGCGGTACGCGTCAACCGTGTATTCGGCTGTTCGGGTCCACGTCGATCGGGCCGCGACACGTGGCGCAGATATACGGAGTGCGGTGTTGACATCGTCGTCCAGGACGACTGAGCGAAGAGCGGCCAACCAGGAAGCCTTGTCGTGCTTGCGGACAAGCACGGCGGCGTTGTCGGCGAATTCGGTCAGTGCTCCGACCGCACTCGCAACCACTGCCGCGCCGCACGCCATGGCTTCGAGTGGCGGCAGACCGAACCCCTCGTAGTGGGAGGAGTAAGCGACAGTAGTTGCGGCGGAATAGAGTGCCGGAAGGTCTTCTGTCGCGACGTAACCCAATCCTCGGGCGGAACGGGGCGCGTCGGGGCCCGTCGAGCCGGAGCCCGCCAGCAGAAAAGGAATCGACAGCTCCGTGCACGCTTCGGCGACCAGAGCGACATCTTTTCGAGGTTCGATCGTTCCGACCTGCAGCACGAATCGCTCCGGCAGTTTCAATCGCCGCCGAACTTCGGTCACTGCAGCTTCGGTGGGGATCGTGGCCCAGGATGCGGGTGCCAGCGGCGTGACAACGGCATGCCGACCGCTCAGTGCGAATATTCTTTCGGCGGTGAAGTCCGATACTGCAATGACGACGTCGGCCTTGCGTAGCGCCGCGGACAGGAGTCGGCGTTCGCCAGCTGCTCGATATCGACTGAAGGCCCACGGAACGTCGAATACCGACATGTCGTGAAACGTCGAGATCTTCAGGCCGCCTTGCCCGATCGGGAGGTCGACGTCGAGGCTGTGGAACAAGTCGCTGCCCGCGACCGGCACCATCGCCCACGCGGCTCTGCGTGCTCCGGAGGCAACAGGGCGCGTCACGGCGCGCACTCCGGTTGGAATCTCATCGACAGCGTCGATTTGCACTGTTGCGCTGAGGTTCGTCGATTCGCTGATCAGTGGGGAGAGTTCTCGGAGTAGTTCGCGTGCATAGGTTTGGACGCCGCCCCCACCAGGTCGGAGTGCCATGGCTCCGAGGGTGATTCGTGATCGGATATCGCTTCTTTCTCCGAGTGGTGTTGAGTCAGTGCGCATCCCACGGTTCCAATCAGTAGCCAAAAGTAGAGGTCGAGGGGAAATATCTCGAAATATGTCGAGACGACAGAAGCGACCGCGGCCGCGACGATCGAGGCGCTGACACCGAGAGCCAAAGCGCCGTCCGAGCCGGGAAGCACACGCGATGCCCTCAGCGCGGACGCTCCGGAAGATATGAGGACCAGGACAAAAATCCACAAGCCGATCGGTCCGAGCTCGACTGCGACTTTCATGTAGTAGTTGTCGGGCTGATAGGGGATCAGCCCAAGTGTTGTCGCGGCCTTGATCGTCATCGTGTTGAGCATCGGTTGCGCTGCTTCCGCCGCCTTTGCCGCCGCGGATCCTGTTGCGCCCAAACCTTGCCCGAGTGGATGCACGAACAGCGAGCTGATTGTCGACGACCATCCGCTACCGCGTTCTTCGAGACTGTACGACGAGAACAGTGGTTTGACGATTGATGGTGGTGCCAACAGAAGTACGAAGGGAACGGCAGCGGCAGCCGCGCCGAACAACATCAAGATAGACCGATACTTGTATACGGCAATCCAGAGAAGCCCGACAGCCAACCCGATGTAGCTGGCCCGCACAATCGAGACTCCCATGCCTACGACCATGATCGGAGTTGCGGCCAGAAAGATAATGTTGCGCAGCCGTTTCGGATCCGCGAGAGCGACCGAAATGCCGACGATCAAACTCAGCATCACGAAGAGACCGAACGCAAACGGACCGGTGAAAGTGCTGAAGCTTCGCAAGATCGAGCCGGTGATTCGAATCTGCTCGGTGTAGCTGTAGCCGAGATCCACCAGGTATGCAGGCCCTACTGCTTGCTGAAGGAGTCCGATGACTGCTGTCAGTATCCCCATACCCATCAGGACGGACACGAGATGATCTCGGTCGTCCCGCGAGAACGGTGCGCGCCAGAGAATGACGGGTATCAAGATGTAGAAGTAGGTGATCTTTATCGATGTCACCCCGGCGATACCGGACAGAAGCAGTGCTGACGCGGAACCGAAAGCTACCCAGGCCGCGGCAGCCGGCCACCAAGGCATCGAGGGGCGCACTACCCGAAGGCGATTGGGGCTGACGAAGGTGCATCCCAACGTGAGCAGGAGCAACCCCTCCTTCCAACCGGCCATCGATGTCCCGCCGGGAATGATCGCCAACAGACCGTGGAGCGGAGCGAACAGTGCAACAAGCAGCAAGCCGCGTTGTGGTCGCTGGTAGATCGCAACGACGATGGGTACTGCGAAGATTGCAGCAACAATCATGAATGATGTGTTCACGCGATGAACCGGTTCGCATTCGCCGTGTCGGCCCGAGGGACCGTCGTAATTCCGAATGCTTTCGCTATCGAAGAAATCGCCTTTGTTTGCACGATATTTCGGAGGTCACGATGGTAGGACGGGTGATCGCCGACCGGTGGCATGATCGCGTCGAACGTTTGTCCTCGGTGAGTCATCCGGGCAACGCCTTCGGGTCCGCGTTGCTGATTGAACCATGCGGCGTCCGCGGGGGAGAGGATGACGGTGGTATCCACCCCACGCTTGCAGAGTGCCTCCAGCATTACCTCAGGAACCTGCGTGATTCCCCTGATTCCCAGAAGCTTCCACGCTGGATAGGGGAGACGGGACTGCAGTACGCCTTTCACCCGTCCGCGGAGGGGAAGTTTCGTGGTTTCGGCACCTGGATCGATTCGAGGAGCCTCCGGCAAGACAGCATCCATCAGGGACTTCTTGCGCCTCACCGACCACAAGATCATGTTCACGAGTATTGTCGATCTCGCACCCATCTGGAGCGCCATGGACGCTGAGGTCCATGCCCCCGAACACAATCCGGTCATCACGAGGTTTCTCGGATCTGCGCCGAGTGCGGCAACGGCAGTGCGTGCGTCCTCGTCTGCCGCGTGTGAATAGACCGACGTCGGATTGTCGGCGTCGATCGGACCCGAGTCGCCGACCCCTCGTCGGTCGAATCGGAGACTCGTGACCGAGAGAGCCGCGGCCTCACGAGCGATGGTCACCCACGAGCGGCCAGGCCCGACTCGATGCTCGATTGCCGTAGTGAAGAACAGTAGTCCGCGCTCGGGAGGCGCATCGGTGGTCGATATGTTGCCTGCCTCGGATTCGGGAGAAGTTGCGGGATGCGTGCGGATCGCGAAGAGCTCCTGAGCACCGAATCGTTCCAACGTCTCGAACACCTCCTCGCCGACTTCGGTGACCGCGACGCGAGCTGTGGTGGTGATCGCGGGAGTGAACGCGGAGGAACTCGTGGGCGCGTGGCGATCCAACCACTGTGCGATTTCGCTGATGTGTGTGTAGGGGATGTCGACGTAGAAACTGGGAGGCGACGTGAACGCGTCGTGGTTCTCCAAGATCATCATCTCGGGATCAAGAGTTGCTGCGAGCCCGGCGACAGCCCTGCTGTCCAGTACCGAAGACTTCACGGCCAGAAGGGTGCGTGGACGTCCGAGAAATGGTCCGGTGATGCGGAGACGTGACAGTTGGTCGGCGCATTCGGGTGCCAGCACGCCACCCATGATCGACACACGTGAGTCGGCGGGATCGTCCTCTCCGACGCTGATCGCATAGAACGCACGTTGTTCCCTGAGGTAGTTGCGGCCGGTCAGAATTGGGTCCCACAGGACTATCGAGTTGACGGCTCCGCACTCCTGCAATGCCGACGCTGCCAGGAGGGCCCCAACTCTCAGTCCGACGATACTGACGGATTCCGCGCCCGCTCGTCGGACATAGTCCACAGCGCTGACGATGCTCTTCAGCCAGAGGGTGAGAGCGTCTGGATCGTCTTCGGCGCCGGCCGAGTCGCCGACTCCCGCGTACTCGAAACGAAAAGCTGCCATACCCTGTGCCGCGAGTTTTTCGCCGAGAAGTCGCATGCCGCGATAGGTGTCGATGTGCTCCTTGCCCAGCGGGGGACACATGACCACGGCTTCTCGGACAGTTCCTGAAGAGGGCACGTGAACGAATCCGAGCAACGGCCTGTCTGCCGACCCGAACCACGTGGCCAGTTGAGTCTCGATGGTGATCACTCCGGTCAAGATCGGTTGCCTGTATGTTGCTAGTAAACATACCAGTAGTCTGTTTGGTGCCGATCCGGCAATCTCTAGGTTTGTGGAGCGCCAAAAAAGCGCATAGGAGTCCGAAAATGTCAGGTGTACTCGTCCATGAATGGATAGAGCGTTCGGGCGGCGCAGAGAAGGTGCTGGACGAGTTCGTCAACTGCTATCCGGACGCTGACCTGTATTGTCTGTGGAACGATGCTCCCGGGCGTTACTCGACAACCGATGTCAACGAAAGTGCGCTCGCTGCAACGCCATTGCGTCGTAGCAAAGCGCTCTCATTGCCTGTCATGCCGTTCACCTGGCGAGGGTTGGAGAACCGCGGCTACGACTTCGCGCTGATCAGCTCCCACGTGTTTGCCCATCACGCAACATTCAGGGAGCAGTCTGCGCGATTCCGGAAATTCGTCTATGTGCACACCCCCGCCAGGTACGTGTGGAACCCCGAACTGGACGAGCGTGGAAACTCGCCACTCGCGAGGCTGGGATCACCCATTCTGCGCAAAATCGACCGCAAGAGAGCGTCGGAGGGGGCCTCGTTCGCAGCGAACAGTGAGTTCGTCAGTCGACGGGTTGAGCGCGCCTGGGGCGTGCAGTCACGGGTCATCCACCCCCCGGTGGACGTCGACCGGATCTCCGCCGTCGAGGATTGGCGGTCCCGATTGAGCGAAAACGAACTTCAGCTACTATCCAGTTTGCCCTCACCATTCGTTCTCGGTGCCTCGAGGTTCATTCCGTACAAGCGTTTGGACTGGGTGATCCGGGCAGCCGAGCGGGCCGGGACGGCTGCTGTCATCGCAGGGTCGGGCCCGGAAGAGGATCGGCTCCGCGCGATGGCTGACTCTGCGTCGGTTCCCGTTCGAATTGTTCGTCGCCCCTCGGATGCGTTGCTTTTTGCGCTGTATCAGCAGGCGCTCGCATACGTCTTTCCGGCGATCGAAGACTTCGGAATCATGCCGGTGGAGGCGATGGCTGCGGGTGCGCGCGTGATTACGAACAGCACTGGTGGAGCTTCGGAAACCGTGACACCTGGTGTCGACGGACTCCATTTCCACGACGACAGTTGGGAATCGGTGGCCGAGTGCATCCGAGATGTCGCCGCGGTGGACGTGAATGGTGCCCGCTCGTACGAGAAGTACTCCGTGCGCAGATTTCGCTCCGAGATCGCAACCTGGACCGGTGTTCCGGTGTTCGGCTACGCGAACAGTGTTTCGCCCCAGTAGTGTCCGTCGGCGAGACCGCCGGGGCACGCGAAGACGGCAGAACCGACGTGTTGGATGTATTCGTTCAGCGCATCGTGTCGTGAAAGGTTTTGCTGCATCGGAACAAATTGCTCGACCGGATTCCGGCAGTACGCAACGAAGAACAGTCCCGCGTCCAGGTGGCCGAAGCCGTCGGAGCCGTCGGTGAAGTTGTATCCGCGGCGCAAGATCTGAATCCCACCGAGTTCCTCGGCAGAGGCCAGGCGCACGTGTGAATCCTCCGGGATGACGAAGTCGTGGCCCATTTTGGAATCGAGATCAAGTTCGTCGAACTCGTCTTTGGCGCCGAGTGGCGCTCCGCTGCGTTTGGAGCGGCCGATGACAGCTTCCTGTTCCTTGAGTACTGCGCGATCCCACTGCTCGATCAGCATGCGGATTCGTCTGGCGACGAGGAATGATCCGCCTGCCATCCAGGCCTGATCGTCAGTGGGATCAACCCAGACGTGCTGGGCGAGTGCGTTTGGATCTTCCGCCTTGATGTTGGCTGTTCCGTCCTTGAACCCGAACAGATTTCGTGGTGTCGCCTGCGTCGTCGAGGTCGAGGACGTTCGCCCGAACCCGAGTTGTGACCACTTGACCGACGCGGTCCCGAAAGCGACTCGCGCGAGGTTGCGGATCGCATGGACGGCAACCTGGGGATCGTTGGCGCACGCTTGGATGGCGATGTCGCCCCCGCTGCGATTCGGATCGAGGTTGTCCGCGCGGAAGTGGGGGAGATCGAGCAGGGCAGCAGGTTTCTTGTCTGCGAGCCCGAAACGGTCGTCGAAAAGTGACGGTCCGAATCCGATGGTCAGGGTGAGTTGCGACGGCGCGAGATCGAGTGCCTCACCGGTATCGCTCGGTGGCGCGTACGGACCGTCGCCGGTCGCTCCGTCCTCGGTTGCTTCCTGACCCGCTGTCATTCGTTCGGCCATCGCCGTCCACGTCTGCAGCAGCGTGATCAGTTCGTCGCGCGACTTCGTCGTCACATCGAAAGCGACGAAGTGCATGCGATCCTGGGCCGGCGTCGTGATGCCTGCCTGATGCTCGCCGCGGAATGCCACCACGTCTGCGTGATCGGTGCCGGAATTCTCGTCGGCGGTCACCCGCCCGATGACGGCACCGGCCAGGACGGCGCCGGCCCCCACGGCGCCGAACAGTCGGCGCCGTGAGACCGCATGCGGTGCTGCGTTTTCCGCAGCGGGTGTGCCTTCTGGTGAATCAGTCATCTACTGTCCCGCGACTACTTCCTGGACCTGGCTGACCTCGGCGGACAGAGCATCGATTTTACGCGAGAGTTCTTGACGCTGCGCTTCGGTGACGGTGTCGTAGTACACGAATCCGTCGCCGACGCGGAACTGCGCCAGAGCGGCGTCGAGGTCGGCGAATCGGTCCGCGATGCGCTGGGCGAGCTCGGGATTACGTTCCTGCAGAATCGGGTTCAGTGCCGCGATCGCCGCCTGTGAGCCGTCGACGTTGGCCTGGAAGTCCCACAGGTCGGTGTGCGAGAAGATGTCTTCCTCTCCGGTGATCTTGGAAGTCGAGATCTCGTCGAGCAGTCCTTGGGCGTCGCCGGCGATCTTGGTTGGGTCGATCGTGTAGTCCTCGGCGTTCACCTGATCGGCAAGATACTGAATGTCTTCGAGCAGTTGATCGGCGACTGCGTTGGTATCCGGCTGAAATCCGGTGACCCACAAATCCTTCTCGAGGCGGTGGAATCCCGTCCAGACCTGACCGGGCTCCAGGTCCGCTTCGCGCAGGTCAAGCTTGGGATCGAGTTCGCCGAAGCTCTCGGCTTCGGGCTCGATGCGCTCGTAGTAGGTACGTGCGATCGGGAACAGTGCCTTCGCCTGGTCGACGTTGCCGGACTGGACGGCGGCGACGAACTGAGCTGCGGTGTCCTGCAATGCGACGATCTGGCTGCGAATGTACCGCCGGTAGCCGTCGGCAGCTTCGGCGAGTTGTCCGCTCTCGTCGGTGGCCGCCTGCGAATCGCCCGTGACGACGAAGTCCTGGCGGATGCCGGTTCCGACCATGCCCGGCTTGCACGCGAGTTGATAGGTCGCAGCCTCGGGGAGGGAGACGATCAGCTGCCGGGTAAGGCCGGGGCCGATGTTCTCGACTTCGCCCATCGCTCGATCACCCTCGGCGAAGACGTAGAACTCGGTGACCTTCGAGCCGTTGTTCGTCACCTGGAACGTCGAACTGCCAGTGGTCCCGGTGGTGGCACTGACGTCACACGAATCGTCGGTGGCCGTGACGACGATGTCGCCGTCGCTCGCCGTCGTCTTCTCGGTGCACGCGGCGAGGGAGAAGGGAAGTACCGCAGCCGTGGCCAGTACGAGGGTGGATTTACGCATGTCGGCAATGCCTCTCAGGATTTTTCGGGAACGTGTGTGTCGTGCGCAGGCGGGGCCGTCGGCTCGGTTGGCTTCGACGGAAGGGGACGCAGGAAGAGTGCTAGGACGACTACGAGGTAGACGACCCACGCGACGGCTTGCAGGACCGTCGGATCCGGGCGGAAGTTGAAGATTCCGGCGAGGACGGTGCCGTACCAGGTCGACGGGTCGTAGCCGGGCGTCAGGTTGAACGCGAGATTCGAACCGCCCGGAAGCACATTTCCGGTCTGTAGAGCGCGAACACCGTACGAGAGGATTCCGGCGGCTACGACGATGAGGAAGATCGCCGTGTACCGGAAGAAGGTCGTCAGGTTGAGACGGAGGGCGCCGAAGTACATGGCGACGGTCAAGACGGCGGCCAGGAGAATTCCGAGGAGCAGTCCGACCAACGGCCAGGAGCTGCCTGCGGTGTTCTCGGCGTATCCGACCATGAGCAACGCTGTCTCGACGCCTTCACGACCGACCGCGAAGAACGACAGCGACAAGATGGCGACGGGGCCGGCGATCAACGCCTTCTCCATCCCCGCTTTCAGATCGCCGGAAATGTTCTTCGCAGCCGTGCGCATCCACAGGACCATGATCGTGACGATGACGACGGCGACCAGGGAGGCAACGCCCGCGATGATCTCTGCGGTCAGGCCGTCGACCGTCGACGTTCCGTAGTGGATCGCGAAAAAGATGATCGCCACCATGGCGACGGCGATCGCGACGCCGAGCCACACCCATTTGAGTGCATCCCTGCGCTGAGCTTTCACGAGGTAGGCAGCGAGAATCATCACCACGATGCCCGCTTCGAGGCCTTCGCGCAGACCGATCAGGCCACTACCGAATAACTGGGTGGCAACTGATGGTGTGCTCGCGGCAGCGAGTACCGACACGGGCACGGGCGACTCCTGACTGAGTGAGTGCGACAGCTTCTGCCGAACGTATGAGGCTAGGCCAGCCTTAACTCAGAAGAAGATACTCCACAAGCGGTGGTGAACCACGCCCTGACCTGTACTTTTGCTGTTCTTTACCAATGGATTCGGGAGTACTTCGCTCGCATGTGGATGATGGAAGGGTGTACCGAACTCCCGCAGCCCGCAGAAGTCCCCGGCGTCTCTCGAGAGTCGTAGCCGCAGTAGCTGCCGGAACAGCCTTGCTGGGCGCAGGCATCGTGGCGTGTGGATCGAACGAACCGAAAGTAGCCATTCCGGAGGGCATACCCCCAGGTACCGGCTCTCCGACGCCACCGATCGACATCAATGCCCCCGGCCGCAGTGCTGATCAACTCGCCGACTGGGCCGCGGGATTGTCGGACGACATCGGGATCGGGACCACGGCACTCGAGGCGTACGGGTACGCCGCTGCGGTCATGGCCGAGACGCTTCCCAGCTGCGGAATCGGGTGGACGACATTGGCCGGTATCGGCAGCGTCGAGAGCCGACACGGGACCTACGACGGTTCGTCGGTCGATGCGTTCGGCCAGGTCGCCCCGACGATTCGGGGAATCCCTCTGGACGGTGGCCCGGGAGTTGCCGAGATCCCCGACACCGACGGCGGGGCGATGGACGGCGATCCAGTGCACGACCGTGCGATGGGGCCCATGCAGTTCATCCCTGAGACGTGGCTCAAATGGGGAGTCGACGCCAACGGCGACGGCCGGGTGGACCCGGACAACATCGACGACGCTGCCCTCACCGCCGCTCGTTACCTGTGTGCACGCGGGGGAGACCTCACTGCCGCTGCCGGGTGGCAGCAGGCGCTCATGGCGTACAACCTCTCGGGCGACTATCTCGCGCTCGTTCGTGATCGTGCGTCGGCGTATTCAGTCGGGGTACGGCCGGACTGACGGCGATCGATCCGCAGGTCGGGCCCGTGACCGCGCGTCGATAAAGAAGCCTTCGGCCCGTGCGGTTAGGCTGTGTGCTGGCACTACAGAGGTGCTGGCACTGCAGAGGTCCAGCCGCGATCGTGGTCCTCTTTCGACCGGAGGGGTCGGAGCCCAAGTGTCAAGCACGCAGAGCGTGCCCCAATGCGAAGCCCATTCGAAGGAGAACCACACAGTGGCCAGTATTGAGCAGGTCGGAGCTCGCGAGATCCTTGATTCACGTGGCAACCCCACGGTTGAGGTCGAGGTTCTGCTCGAAGACGGAAGTTTCGCCCGGGCTGCGGTGCCGTCCGGTGCTTCCACCGGTGAGCACGAAGCCGTCGAACTGCGCGACGGTGGCGCACGCTACGGCGGAAAGGGCGTCGAGAAGGCCGTGGAGGCTGTGCTCGGCGAGATCGCTCCGGCCATCATCGGCATCGACGCAACCGAGCAGCGCACGGTCGACCAGGCGCTGCTCGACGCAGACGGCACCCCGGACAAGTCGCGTCTGGGCGCAAACGCTCTGCTCGGTGCCTCGCTTGCCGTGGCTCGCGCCGCTGCCGAGTCCTCGGGCCTCGAGCTGTTCCGCTACGTCGGTGGCCCCAACGCTCACGTTCTCCCTGTCCCGATGATGAACATCCTCAACGGTGGCGCGCACGCAGACACCGGTGTCGACGTCCAGGAGTTCATGGTTGCTCCCATCGGCGCACCGAGCTTCAAGGAATCGCTGCGCTGGGGTGCCGAGGTCTACCACTCCCTGAAGTCGGTCCTCAAGGAGAAGGGCCTCTCCACCGGTCTCGGTGACGAAGGCGGATTCGCTCCTGACGTCGCGGGCACCAAGGAAGCACTCGACCTCATCACGATCGCCGTGAACAAGACCGGCCTCAAGCTGGGCACCGACGTCGCGCTCGCTCTCGACGTCGCCGCCACCGAGTTCTACACCGACGGCACCGGCTACAAGTTCGAGGGCAAGAACCGCACCGCGGCCGAGATGGCGGCGTTCTACGCCGAGCTCATCGACGCCTACCCGCTCGTTTCCATCGAGGATCCGCTCGACGAAGACGACTGGGACGGCTGGGTCGCACTCACCGATCAGATCGGCAACAAGGTCCAGCTCGTCGGCGACGACCTCTTCGTCACCAACCCCGAGCGCCTCGAAGAAGGCATCGTCAAGGGTGCGGCAAACGCACTCCTGGTGAAGGTCAACCAGATCGGCACTCTGACCGAGACCCTCGACGCCGTCGATCTCGCTCACCGCAACGGCTACAAGACGATGATGAGCCACCGTTCCGGCGAGACCGAGGACACCACCATCGCCGACCTCGCGGTTGCCGTCGGCAGCGGTCAGATCAAGACCGGTGCTCCGGCCCGCAGCGAGCGCGTTGCCAAGTACAACCAGCTGCTGCGTATCGAGGAGAACCTCGGCGACGCAGCACGTTACGCCGGCGAGGTTGCGTTCCCGCGCTTCGCTTTCGAGGCCTGACGGAAATCTAAGATTCAGTAGTGTCTGCACAGCGCGGTAAGCCACGATCCCCCGGCGGAAGTCCGGGGGGTCGTGGTTCCCGTCGTGGGGACACACCGTCGCGTGCGCGTCGTGACAGCGCTCGACGCCCACGCGCGTCGGAACCGGCATCTTCGGTAGATCCGGCAGCAGTTGATTCCGCTGCGACAGACCCCGCGCAACCGGGGGTCTCCGCCGAGAAAGCGTCGGCGCGTGGGTCGAGGTCGGCCCGGGGGAAGAGCGGAACCAACAAGTTCTGGTCTCGGCTTCCGAAGTCGGACAACACCATTTTCGGCTTGTCCACCAGTCGGGCCGTTGTGCTCGCGATGGTTGTGCTCATGCTGGCGCTGACACTGGCAGTGCCGCTGCGTACGTACATCAGCCAGCGTTCGGATGCCGCGCAGGTGGCGGCCGAACGTCAGGTGCTCGAGGAAGAACTGCGAAAGCTGCAGGGCCAGAACGCGCGCTTCGACGACCCTGCGTACATCGAAGCTCTTGCACGAGAACGCCTTCGGTACGTCAAACCGGGCGAGACCCCGTTTCAGGTTCAGCTTCCCGGCGACTACAAGGAACCCGAGAAGAAGCAGGAAAAGGAAACACCGCTGACAGGTCCGTGGTATCGCGATCTGTGGCAAACGATTTCGGAACCGACAGTGGTTCCCGAGACGACGACACCGGCCCCGATGCCGTTGGCGCCGATAGAGCCAGAAGAACAAGGAGTACCCACCGGGTGAGCAACACGTCCGAAAATTCCCCACAGGTTTCACAAGCGGATCTCGACGCCGTTGCCGCTCAATTGGGCCGTGAGCCACGCGGAGTGCTCGAGATCGCGTACCGCAGCCCGGACGGTCAGCCCGGCGTCGTCAAGACTGCCCCCAAACTTCCGGACGGAACACCGTTCCCGACGTTGTACTACCTCACCGACCCGCGACTGACGGCCGAAGCGAGCCGTCAGGAATCCGCCGGTGTCATGCGTGAAATGACTGAACGCCTGACCCAGGATCCGGAACTTGCCGCGGCCTACCGGCGGGCATACGAGTCGTACCTTGCCGAGCGGGACGCGATCGAATCTCTCGGAACCGACTTTGCCGGTGGCGGGATGCCGGATCGCGTCAAGTGCTTGCACGTGCTGATGGCGCATTCGCTTGCCAAGGGTCCCGGCGTCAATCCGCTCGGTGACGAGTCCGTTGCCTTGGCCGGCCACGGAAAGCTCCGCGGAACTGCAATTCCTGCGGACTGGCCTGGCATCGACGACGCCGACACCGCCGACCGGTGACTCGCCGTGTTGCCGCAGTCGATTGCGGTACCAACTCCATTCGACTGCTGATCGCCGACGTCGGCGCCGACGGTCGTCTGGTGGATGTCCGGCGCGAGATGCGCGTCGTGCGACTGGGTCAAGGTGTTGATGCGACAGGGACATTCGCGCCCGAGGCCATCGAACGCACTCGGGTTGCGCTGGTCGAGTACGCGTCGATGATCGCCGATGCCGGAGCAACCGCCGTTCGAATGGTCGCGACGTCGGCTACTCGCGACGCTGCGAATCGGGAAGACTTCTTCACGATGACGCGGGACGTGCTCGGTGCGGTGATTCCCGGATCCGGAGCGGAGGTGATCACCGGCGACGAAGAGGCGCGACTCTCGTTCGGTGGTGCTGTGGGAGAACTTGATCCCTCCGAGGGCCCCTTCGTGGTAGTCGATCTCGGCGGCGGGTCCACCGAAGTTGTCCTCGGCGACGCGTCAGGCGTCCAGGCTGCGTACTCCACCGACATCGGCTGTGTGCGCGTCACTGAGCGATGCCTACCGTCGGATCCGCCTACGGCAGAGCAGGTTTCCGAGGCGACGGCTTTTGCGACCGCGAAATTGGCCGAGGCATTCGAGGCCGTGCCCGTCGAGAAGGCGCACACCTGGGTGGGTGTCGCTGGAACCATGACGACGCTGGCCGCGATTGCTCAGGAACTTCCGGAGTACGACGCCGAGAAGGTGCACCTGTCGAGGATTTCGTTCAAGCAACTTTTCGAGGTGTGCGAGCGACTTACCGCCATGCCTCGGGTTGATCGCGCCGCCTTCGGCCCGATGCATCCGGGGCGGGTGGACGTCATCGGCGGCGGAGCGATCATCACCACGGTGCTGGCTCAGACATTCGAAGCCAAAGCCGGGATCACCGAACTGGTTGTCAGCGAACACGACATCCTCGACGGCATCGCGATGTCGATAGCTCAGACCCACCCGATAGTCTGATTCCCGACGCACCCGACCAGTCGGGTGCGTCAAGGCCCCCATAGCCCAATTGGCAGAGGCAACGGACTTAAAATCCGTCAAGTGTCGGTTCGAGTCCGACTGGGGGCACAACAAACGGCTGGTAAGCGCACCAGACAAATGTGCGTCGAAGTGCTGGCTGAGGATCCGTCTGCAGAGCGTCCGCAGTGATTTCTTGAGAGCCGTCACTGCACTCCAGGGCATTGGCGAGAGTGTCGAGATCGTCCGTAAACAGATGTCCGTGTAGGTCGAGCGTGAGCATCGCAGTCTTGAGTCGCGAACACCTCCCTCCGCGTCACCTGACCGGGATGACGTTCGATGCTCCATCCTCGTTGCGAGGGTGGTCCTTGTCGTTTCAGAGGTAGATCACACGCTGGCGGACACTGCCGGTGAGCCGCCCGATCAGGAGCCCGGTATGTGCAACCCACTTGCCTCGCGGCATACGTGTAACTGCTTGCGGCAAAATTGGATTGAGAAGCAGTAGTCCGGCGACTTGGGTGGCGACAGATTTCTTCGACGAGCGGCGGAAACCGTGCTGGCGATGTTTGGCGTAGAGGAACGCATCGGCGGCGCCGAAGGCCTTGGTTTGCCTCCACGCCGCCTTGAGTCCGCTGCGCAGTCGGTATGCGACGAGGGCTCGCGGCTCGTAAATGAACGTCATCCCGGCTTGTTGAATTCTCCACGAGAAATCGACATCTTCACCGATGCGCATGTTCTCGTCGCATCCGCCGACCGCCTTGTACGAGGACTTCCATACCCCGAAATTGCATCCCATCGCGTGGGGCAGGTAGGTCGTGTACGAGTGTGGCTCTTCTCGTGGTTCGATTCGACGCCAACTCTGCACCTCGCTCGAATTGATCGAGGCAGTTTCGAGGGCTCCGCTGACAAGGTCAGCGTTCTCGGCTGCGCCGACCATTGCACTCAACCAGTCGGGGTGAACTCGATCGTCGGCATCGCAGAATGCGATGAAGTCACCGGTTGCTTCATCCACCCCGACGTTGCGGGCGTGGGAGACGCCCTGCTTGAGTGACGCTGAAACCCACCGAAGTTGCAATTGGTCGACAAGAGGGTGGTCTTCGATGAGATCGCGGATCCCATCGGTGGAGTTGTTGTCACTGACTATCACCTCCAGGGGGCCTTCGTAGTCCTGGGCGGCGAGCGCTTGCAACTGTTCGTCAATAGTGCTGGCGGCGTTGTAGGTGGGGATGACGACTGAAACTAAGCGAGGAGACACAGACCAAACGTACCGATTTGTCCGGAATGCCGCTTGGTTGAGTGTGCGCGGTGGGTCGCTACGTCAATTGTGTGAGGTTCGTTTGGTGTAGTGATGCCTGAGACGACATTAAGTCGAACGTGTGTGCGAAAATGTGGAGATGCGGCTAACCGAGCGATCCCCGGACCGCTGCCCGAACGGACACCCGCTGACGGCCAATACGTGCCTCGTCGGCTGGGAGGTGTGCGGGTGTGCCTCGACCGAGAATGGCGGGCATCGGACCCACTGCTGCAGGCGCTGCGGTGAAACTGTCCGGACGCCCGAGTGCGTCGGCGTGGATCCGCAGAAAAGTCGGTGGAGTTGAAGTGCTGTTACGTTGTGTTTCAAAGAGATTCGGGAGAGCCTCACCCGGCGGATCGGCGCTGGGTGAGGCTTGTGGATCAGGTAGGCGGTGCGACGGGTGCGTCGCTGCTTCCTCCCGAGCTTCCGCTCGACGAGCCGGTGCCGAACAGTAGACCGAAGAAGCCGGAGATTGCGCCGAAGAAATCGAACATGGGCGAGCCTTTCGCGAGGAGGAATGCGGTCACGACAAGTGGCCGACTTGTGGTGGTGTTTAGAGAGATTCCGTCGACATTGACGGCGAAGGCGCCGGATGAAGGCCGACTGCCGGATGAAATGTACGATTCGTCCCGGTTTGATACAAGTCTTCCCCGAGTAACAGCTACTTGAGGCTTGAATTACCAGGGGTGCCCTGCCTGCTTGGGTGGGGCAACCAGGCAGGGCAGTGGTTGGCCGTCCCTCTCAATACCGACCTACGGCGAACCATTGGCGTTGAAGGTACCCACCGTTCGTGACGCGCGCCACTTACGTACCAGTACCTTCGTTAGCCGAGGTCAGTGGTGGCGACGACGGAGGTCGCCGACGTCCCCGCGGGGACGTGGTTCATGGAGAAATCGCGGTCCCGGTCAGGGTTGACGACGCTTGCCAGCAGGAGCATGGCGGCGACAAAGAGAACTCCCGCGGTGAGGTAGGCGATTCTCACGGGCAGGCGCGGGCGTCGATCTGAATTCGTGGACATTCACGTTCTCCATCGGTACATGTTGGACGAACGCCTAGTTTAACGATCAACTAATAAAAGGGGTCCGAACAGTGACGCAAGATACGAAAAGACCCTCGATCTCGGGGGAAATCGAGGGCCTTTCCGGTCGAACGTCGGTGTCGCCAAGCACATAGCGTCACCGACCCACTATCGGTGTCGAGCGTGACCCCTCATGTCCGACCCCACTTCTCGACACTATCCAGTAACTTGCGACATTGTGGACGATTCGGACATTGTCATTCGGATGGGGGACACCCCGCCCGCGACACCTACTTTCGTCCAGCCGCCCATTTCATTCCCCAGTTGTAGGCCCGATCGAGATCTGACTGACTGCCGTTGATGTACTGAACTTCGCGGGTCACCGTCACGCCCTGACCTGAACTCTGGATGAGAGCGATTGCGCACAACCGCTCCTGGTTGCTGGCCGAATCGAGCCGCACTTCCACCTCGGGGCCGTTGGTGGGATACAGGGTGACGACGCCGTCCACGGCCGCCCAGTTGGGGGCGCCGTCGTAAATCATCGCGAAGATCAGGATTCGCCGGAAAGCGCTTGGGTCACCAAGATTGACGTGCATGTTCTCGCCGCCGGTGTTCGCGCCACTGCGGTCATCGCCGTCGAGGGAGATGTAGGGCGGAGAAGTCAGTGAACCGAAACTGTTGCCCAAGGCCTGAACTACTCCCTTGGACCCGTCGGCAAGTTCGTAGAGGCATCCGAGGTCCAGGTCGACCGCGCCAGAACCTGCGCCGGCGAGTTTGGCGAGGAAACCGGTCTTCTTCGGTGGTGCTCCCTGCGACCAGTTGAGGTTCACCCGCATATTGCCTTGTCGTTCACCCGCCTTCGCGAGGTTGACCGTCGGTGCCGATTTGGTGAGCGTGATCTTGCTCAGGCTGACCGGTGCTTGCGACGGAGTGGACTCGCCGGAACGTCGGGTGTAGTCGATTGCCATCGTGATAGTCCTTGTCTGAACTCGAATGAGTCCGATCGTGTTACCCGTCGAGGAATCTCCACCGACGTGATCGGCGATCTCCGGCCATTGTCCCTCATGTCTGATTTCAACCCATCCGCATCAAACTTGCCGCACCAACTACCGGCAGACCAGTAGTTTGCTGATTACTGTGTCTGTGGGCAGACCTGACTCCGAAATAGGTCGGACGTACTGGTTGGCAGCGCAGTGCTTAATTACGAGAGAATTGCTGAGTCGGACGTCCGATTCGAATTGAGTCGTGGGAGCGGGAGGTAAGTGATGTCGGTCCTGTCTCTTCTGCAACCCCACCAGAGAGAAAGATTGACGCCCGCGCAGCGCGATGACGTCACTCGTGAGCAGATAGCCGTCACCTTCGGCGTGCTGCCGTGGGCCGCTGCTGTCCACCTCGTCGTCACACTCGGGCTGACGTTGTATGTGATTCCGCCGGACAGCGGACCGTTGCCGCGCCTGTGGCCATTCCTGTCCGGAGTGATCGGGTTGGTGGGGATGTGCGTCGGTCTCGCCATTCATTTCAACCTGATCGCACCCACGTACCGGATGTCCTACGCGTTTCTCATCGTCGAATTTGCTGTAGTCGGGATCCTGTATTCCTCGCTCGCCCTGGTCCTGTACCCGATCCTGGACGATTCCGGCGACCTGATCCTGATAGCGGTCACCACATCCATCACCGGTGCCGGAGCCGTGGCCACCGCGATGTTGCGGATGGTGGGGGTCACCTGGATCCTGTCCAATATGGTCATCCTCGGGGTGGCATTCTGGCTTCAACCGGGGCCCGAGTTCGAACGAATTCTCATTGGAATGATCGCCTACGGCGCAGCTCTGATCGGCGGCACGATAGTGGTCTCGGGCAACCTGGAATCTCGCTACCGAGCTGAATTGAGCGCCGCGTCGGAACGATCGGTTGTGCAGATGCTTCTCGAAGATTTCGAAGGCAACGCGGGAGACTTCGTGTGGGAGACGGACCAGAAAGGCAAGTTCAACCGAATCCCGACGCGGCTCGCGGTCGAAGCGGGGCTGGACTCCACCGAGTTGCAGGGAACGGCGTGGCAGGACCTGTTCATGGAGTTGGGCACCCTACGGATCCCCGGCGGAATCGATGCGCTCATGGAGTTGCAGAAAGCCCGCCACACGAAGACCGCATTCGTCGACGTGCTCGTTCCGGTCCGAGTGCACGGTGAAATCCGGTGGTGGCAGATCTCCGGACGCCCGCGCCCCGGCCGCACGCCTGACGAGTTCGTCTGGCGGGGAGTCGGTTCCGACGTCACGGAAGTGAAACTGCAGAGTGACGAGATCGTGCGGATGGGTCGGGTGGACGCACTCACCGGCATGCCGAACCGGCACAGCTTCTGGACCGAGCTCGAGCGACTGCTGCGTGATCCGTACACAAGCGAAAGTGGTCTCGCGTTGGCGATGCTCGACCTCGACAACTTCAAATCGGTCAACGACACACTGGGTCACACCGTTGGCGACGCGGTTCTGCGAGAGGTCGCGGATCGCCTGTCCGAGGCCGGCGGGATGTCACAGCTGTTCGCACGTCTGGGTGGAGACGAGTTCGCGATTCTTTTCACCGATGTAGGTGACAGTTCGCAAGTTCGTACTCTGCTCGGCCGCTACATCGAAACTCTGCATGAGCCGATCACAGTGGCCGGCACGCGGTTGGAGATCGGATGCAGCATCGGGTACTACCTCCCCGCCGAACTGCCGTCCTCCGCCGATGAAATGATGGGCGCTGCGGACCTCGCGTTGTTCGCGGCAAAGGAATCCGGGCGCGGGGCCGTGCGTGAATATCGAGACTCGATGAAGTCCGTGGCCGATCGGCGGGCCCGCCTGCTCGAAGATCTGGGAAACACCGTCGCGGAGAAGGACCTCGAACTCGAGCTGCTGCCCAGGATCGACGTGCTCTCCCGCGAGATCGTTGCCGTGGAGGTCCGCGTGGTCTGGCACAACGCCCGCCTCGGAGCTGTGACGTCCGCCGAATTCATGAGCGTCGCAGACGACACCGGTTTGGCTTATTCACTAGGAACGACCGTCTTCGAGCTGGCGTGCGAGGCGGCGTCGCGTCTTCCTGATCACCTGCGGGTAGCCGTCGCGGTATCGACGCGTCAGCTCGAATCGGATTCCTTTGTCGACTCGATAGGGGATTCGCTTCGACGATCGGACGCCGGCGCACATCAGCTCGAGCTTCAACTCAACGAATCCTCGGCGATCACCGACGAGTCCAAGTCTGCATTGCACGCCATTGCAGACATGGGAATCGCGCTGACCGTGGACGAGTTCGGTGCCGGATTCTCCTCGCTCGCATCACTGTCCGGCCTTCCGTTCACCCGAGTCCGGATAGAACGCTCCATTTCGGGTGCGGCGCCTGGTGGACGGCCGATTCTCGAAGCTGTCGTGGATCTGGTCGACGCGCTGGGAATGGAGGTCGTCGTCTCGGGAGTCGACGGTGAGGAGGACTTGAAGTCCGTGGCCGCTGCAGGGGTGAGGACTGTTCAGGGATACATCGCCGGCGGGGTCATGTCGGTCGACGCGGTCGCAGCGGCGGTAGCAGGCCGACGTGGATGACCCGGCGGTACTCCGTAGGCGTCGTGTCGAGACGTCTGTGCGCAAGCTCGGTCGCAGCGGCACGGAACAAAACCTCTCGGATTACGATCGCCGCCGCTTACTCGATCGACGCCTGCGGTTCACCGCGCGCGTACTTCCGTGGTCGTTTCTGACTGCGGCGGTTGCGTTGTCAGCGATCGTGGTGCTCCTGCCGGTGGATGCCGGATGGTTCAGCTTCGCCTGGTCGAGTGTCATGTTGTTGTCGAGCGCTGGGTTCAGTGTCTATTGGCTCCGGCGCTCGCGTATGGGAGTCTCAGAGTCCCAGACCACCGAATTGGTGGTGCTCACAGTCGAAATCATCGTCTGGGGAGTGCTCCTGGCGTGCTTGGCTCTCGTTCTCTTCCCGATGCTCGATCCTGGTGACGAATTGGTACTGAGCTCGACGTTGATCGGTGGGATCGCGGTCGGCGTGTTTCCCACCATGATGTTTCGCGGAATCACTGTCGTCTGGATCAGCCTGGTGGGAGTCGGGCTTGCCGGGGCGTTCTGGACGGAACCGGGCACATCGCGTTTCGTGCTGATCGGGGTGCTGGTCATCTTCGTAGGTTCGCTCTACAGCGGAACTTTGCTGTTGGCCAACCTCTTCGAGAGACGGCTACGCGCCGAACTCGTAGCCGAGGACGAACGAGATCTCGTCGAATTGTTGCTCAACGATCTCGAAGACGGAGCGCAGGATTGGCTCTGGGAAACCGATTCGCGCGGTATCGCCAGTACCGTGTCGTATCGATTCGCCGAGCAGGTCGGTTTACCGGCAGCGCAGATTCGGGGCCGCACCATGCACGAGATCCTGATCGGGATCGGCGCATCTCGAACAGATGCGGGCAGGAAGTCCCTTGATCTTCTCACCGCGAATTTTCAAGCCGGGACGGCGTTTCGGGACCTCACCATGCAAGTTGTCGTACGGGGCGATACTCGCTGGTGGTCGATGTCAGGTCACCCCGCCAGCGGCGACGGGGCGGACTACGGGTGGCGCGGTGTCGGATCCGATATCACGCACTCTTATCACCAGCGTCAAAATATCTTGCGACTGGCGGAAGTCGATTCGCTGACCGGGCTCAAGAATCGGTACAGCTTCAACTCTCAGCTCTCGTCGAGGCTTCGGGACGGACGCAGAGTGTGGTTGGCGATTCTGGACCTGGACAACTTCAAGTCGATCAACGACCGGTTGGGACACCACGTCGGAGACGACGTGCTTCGCGATGTTGCGAGCAGGCTGCACAGCGTTCTGCGATTGAACGAGATCTGTGGGCGACTGGGGGGTGACGAGTTTGCCATCGCCTTCGACGACTCCGCCTTCGACGACATCGCGAGTGCAGATGAGGTGGAGGAACGATTCCAAACGATTCTCGACTCATTCGAACGACCATTTTCACTGGTCGGCAACCAGATTCGCATTCGTGCCAGTCTGGGGTACGGCTCGATGCCCGACGACGCCGACAGCCTCGAAGACCTGGTGATTGTTGCGGACCTCGCGCTCTACCACGCAAAGGAGAGCGGTCGGAACCAGATTCGCGCCTTCGATGCGACTTTGCGGGATCGTGCGACAGGTCGGGCCAGAGCACTGTTGGATCTTCGTCGTGCGTTGATCGACGAAGAGTTCGAGTTGGTCTATCAACCGCAGGTTTCAGCCGCGACGGGAGTTGTTGTCGGGTTCGAGGCTCTGCTGCGGTGGAACCATCCGACTTCAGGTCTCGTCTCGCCGGGAGACTTCATCTCGGTCGCCGAGGAAACCGGCTTGATCGTGCCGATCGGTGCAGGTGTTTTGCGGGCTGCCTGCACGGCAGCGACAACGTGGCCGGAGGACATTCGGGTTGCCGTCAATGTTTCTCAGGTGCAACTGCGTTCGAGTCGATACGTCGAATCGGTACGCCAGACACTGAACGAGGTGAACCTCCACCCCAGCCGACTCGAGATCGAAGTGACCGAATCGCTGGTCATCGACGACGCCGACCGAGATGTGTTGGTACAGCTCTCGGCGCTCGGAATCGCGATTGCGATGGACGACTTCGGTACAGGGTTCTCCTCGGTTGCCAGCTTGGCCCGGCTGCCGCTCGATCGGTTGAAGATCGATCGGGCGTTCGTCGCACCGCTGGACGCGGATCCCTCGAATTCGAGGTTCGCTGTCCTGCGAGCCGTCATCGCGATTGCCAAATCTCTCGGGCTGGACACCGTTGCCGAGGGCGTGGAGACGGAGAGGCAGCGCGCGATAGTGACGGAGTGCGGATGTGACGTGATCCAGGGGTACTTGGAGGGAATGCCGATACGGGCAGCCGAGATTCCGGACTATTTGAATGAGCGACCAGGCGGTCCGAGCAGGCTGGGTGTCGCGGCTACCACTGAGTGAGAACTTTGCGCCCGTTTTGGCGATCGATGTGTGACGGTACGCCGAAGTGATTCACATCGAACTGCAGAAGGGTGTCTTCGTGGTGGTCGGATCGGCGTACTTCCCAGGGCCGATGTTGGTGGGTAAGAAGGCAGTGGTCACAGGCGGTTCCCAGGGAATCGGCGCAGCGATCGTTCGAGCATTTGCCTCGCATGGCGCGTCAGTTCTGGTTGTGGACATGGCACCGCTGGGCGAGGTCGAATTCGACTCAGCTGCAGGTGGTTCGATCAACCATCTCGAGTACGACGTGCGTGCGCAGGAAGTCCCCGTCGCGTTGACCGAGTTCGCGCCGGACGTTCTGGTGAACAATGTGGGTCATTTCCTGAACCCGCCGACGGCGTTCGCCGGTACGGATCCAGGATTCTGGTCCGAGGCGGGCAACATCAATTTCGATCACGTCGTGCGCCTGACCCATGCCCTGCTTCCCGGCATGATCGATCGCGGAGTCGGTGGATCGATCGTGAACCTGACGACGGTGGAGGCGCATCGAGCGATCCCGGGCCACACCATGTACTCGGCATACAAGGCCGCGCTGACGCAGTTCACCAGAAGTCTTGGTGTGGAGATCGGTCGAACCGGAGTGCGCGTCAACGCCATTGCCCCGGATCTGATCGAGTCGGTACAGGTGCCGTATCGCAGGATCGTCCCTGCCGACGACTGGGACAAGTGGCCGGCATGGGCGCCGTTGGGTGGACCGGGCCAGCCGGTCGACATCGCCGGCCCCGCGCTGTTCCTGGCTTCAGACCTGGCGAGATACATCACCGGAACCGTCATCCACGTCGACGGCGGCTCGCACGCTGCCGGAGGCTGGTTCCCCACCGAAGAAGGCGGCTGGACCAACCGGCCCCGAAAGGCTTGAGACATGACAACTTTCAGTCTGAACGTTCCCAATTTCGGCACCACTCTCGCGGAGAACTCCTACGGGAAACTCGTGCAGGTCTGTCAGAGCGCGGAAGCTGCCGGCTTCGACCGGGTCCTCGTCACCGATCATGTGGTGATGGGCTCGGACAACTCGGCATACACGTGGTCGGCGTTCCCCACCGAGCCTGACGCCAACTGGCTCGAACCGCTGACCGTCCTGGCTTTTGTTGCCGGACAGACGAAGACAATTCGCTTGGGGACCGGAATCGTCATCGCGGCGCTTCGCGGGGGAGCGGTACTTGCCAAGACTGCCGCGACACTCGATCTGCTGTCCGGTGGCCGCCTCGACCTTGGCGTCGGAACCGGTTGGCAGCAACGCGAATACGACGCGGTCGGTATGGACTTCGGTAAACGAGGACCGTTGCTCGACGACGCTCTCGCTGTGTGCCGGGCCCTGTGGAGTTCGGCGCCGGCGAGCATCGACACTCCTCGTCTGAAGTTCGACGACGTGTATTGCGCGCCCCGTCCAGCCGCTGGAATCCCGATCTGGGTATCCGGTTCGCTCTCCAAAGCCGTCGTACGACGCGTCGCAACCTGGGGTGACGGGTGGATTCCGATCATGGGCGCCGCGGACGACGACCTACGTGAAGGGATCGATGTCATCGGGAAGGCCATGGCGGATCTCGGACGCGATCCAGCGGAATTGCAGGTCCGTGGGCGACTGACCGTTGTTCGCGGGGCTGACGGTTCGATCGATCTCCCGGCGACGATGATCGGTGCCGAACAGCTGCTCGAATCCGGTGCTACCGATGTGCTGGTCGCGCTGGCAGCTGTTGATCCGGATCCGGACACGGCGATGTCGGAGTTCGGCGAGCTGGTGTCGGCCTTCGCAAAGGTGACCCGATGACTATTGCGTTGAAGCGATAGTTCTATCGTGCGAAGTGTTGTAGTGCAGCCTGATCGAGGAGAGAACACATGACCGAGAGCATCGTCGTGGATACGAGCCTGGAAGGGTTGCTCGATGCCCGGATCAGCTGCCGCGCCTACGAGGACCGTCAGGTGCCACGTGAGGTGATCGAGGAGATCCTTCGGCTGGCGCAGAAGACGCCCTCGTGGTGCAACACGCAACCGTGGCAGGTTGCGATCACCGAAGGAGAGGGCACCGAACGATTCCGCGCCGGCCTCGGTGAGTACGTGATGGCCAACGCCCAGGAGTCGGACTTCGAGTTCCCCCGCGAGTACCAGGGCATCTACAAGTCGCGTCGGTTCGACTGTGCGATGGCGCTTTATTCGAGCGTCGGAATCGAGCACGGTGACCGCGCCGGTTCCGCGGCACAGACGATGAAGAACTTCGAGCTCTTCGGCGCTCCCCACGTCGCGATCATCACCACCGACGAGGCATTGGGCACCTACGGCGCCGTCGACTGTGGGTTGTACGTGAACAGCTTCCTGCTCGCGGCCCAGAGCCTGGGGGTTGCCACCATTCCGCAGGCGGCGCTCGCGGGTAGCTCCAAGTTCATTCACGAGCACTTCGGCATCGACGACACTCGCAAGGTCGTGTGCGCGATCTCGTTCGGATACCCCGATACCGACCACCCGGTGAACGGATTCCGCACCGAACGCGAAACCGTCGACAACGTCGTGCAGTGGATGTCGAACTGATGTGGATGTCGAACTGATCACCTGCACTTCCAGGGATTGAGTGTTGAGCTGATTCACCTGAAAGACTGGTGGCATGTCCGACACACCCGAACTGTTCGATCGTCTGCGCCGATTCCCCGATGTCGAGGCACCCAATCTCTTTGCCGTCGACGCGGCTGATCGTCTGATCCTCGACGAGGCCGCCGACGCTCTTGCCGTGGCACCGGCGGGCACCGTCGTCGTGATCGGCGATCACTACGGTGCGCTGACCGCCGGTGCTGCGCTCGTTCACGGAATCGCCGGCGTGCGGGTTCACCAGGATCCGCTCACCGGAGAGTTGGCCCTCGCGAACAATGCGCGCGAACTCGGTTTCAGTGACGCCTTCACCTCCCACGGACTGGACGAGGAGTTGCTCAGCGGCGCCCGCGTCGTGCTCATGCAATTGCCGCGTAGCCTCGCCGAACTTGCCGAGATCGCTCAGCTGATCGCGCTCCACGCCGACCCGGCGGTTCGTGTCTTCGCCGGTGGGCGTGACAAGCACATCACCCCGGCGATGAACAAGGTTCTCGGCGAATCGTTTTCCGACGTCAGCGCCTCGCGTGGGCGTCAGAAGTCCCGCGTACTCAAGGCATCGGAACCGAAGGCCGATGTTGCCATCACGTTCCCGATGACCGAACGCCTCGACGAGTTCGACCTCGACGTCGTTGCTCACGGCGCCGTGTTTGCCGGTGCGAGCCTGGATATCGGCACCCGCTTGCTCCTGGAGAACCTCGGAAAGATTGCGGTCGATCCGCTGAGCGACGTGATCGATCTGGGTTGTGGCAGCGGCATTCTCGCGGCGGCGATCGCGCGTAAATTCCCGAATGTCCACGTGATCGCAACGGATCAGTCCTCGGCAGCCGTCGCTTCGGCTCTGGCGACCGCAACTGCTAACGGCGTCGGCGATCGGGTGAGCGGCCTGCGCGACGACGCCGTGAGTTCGTTGCCCAGTGCGAGTGCCGATCTGGTTCTGTTGAACCCGCCGTTCCACGTCGGCGCGGCGGTGCACACCGGCGGAGCACTCAAGATGTTCGAAGCCGCCGGTCGCGTCCTGCGTCCGGGTGGCGAGTTGTGGACTGTTCACAACGCGCATCTGGGGTATCGCGAACCGCTGAAAGCCGCGGTGGGACCGAGCGAAGCGATGGCGAAGAACGCGAAGTTCATCGTGATGAAGTCGGTCAAACCGTCCTAGTATCGAAGAGTGTTGATCTTCCGGAAATGCGCCGGGAACTACAACCGACGCTTCGACGTTGTAAATTACGAGTGCTTTACTTTTAGTTAGGTACACGGACCGTGTCGGAAACTCGGATCCGTACGGCGAACCCGCGACGCACCCGTCGTAGGCCACCACGATGAAGGGATGATCACGGTGCGCACCACCAGCAACCCGGTGTTCCGCAATCTGCCCAAGCAAGAGGGCAACGGATACGCCTCGTTCGGATCTGCGACGGCGGGCGCCTCGCAGGCAACCCAGCAGTTCGGTCAGCCGCAGTACGCTCCGGCCGAGCCGTACCAGACCGGTCCCACCTCGCGGGCCATGACGATCGACGACGTCGTCACCAAGACGGGCATCACGCTCGGCGTGCTGACGATCTCGGCACTGGTGTCGTACTTCCTCGTCAACAACAACGCCGACCTCGCTACCCCGCTGGTCATCGGCGGCGGTCTCGTCGGCCTCGTTCTGGTTCTGGTCGCGACGTTCGGCCGCAAGATGGACAACCCGGCAATCGTGTTGGCGTACGCCGTCGCCGAGGGTCTGTTCCTCGGTGCGCTGTCGTTCATGTTCACCGATATTCAATTCGGTGGCGTCGGCGGATCGGCACTGATCGCGCAGGCAGTCCTCGGCACCTTCGGCGTGTTCTTCGGCATGCTCGTGGTTTACAAGACCGGCGCGATTCGGGTGACACCGCGTCTGACGCGAATGATCATCGGCGCGTTGATCGGCGTTGTCGTTCTGGCGCTCGGCAACCTCGTCGCGAGCTTCTTCGTCGACGGCGGACTGGGACTGCGTGACGGCGGAACGCTCGCCATCATCTTCAGCCTCGTCTGCATCGGCATCGCAGCCTTCAGCTTCCTGCTCGACTTCGACGCCGCTGATCAGCTGATCCGCGCACAGGCGCCCGAGAAGGCAGCCTGGGGCGTCGCATTCGGCCTCACCGTCACCTTGGTCTGGCTGTACGTCGAGATCCTGCGTCTGCTGAGCTACTTCAACAACGACTAGTTCTCGAGTCGTTCCGTAACACGAAGAAGGGCCCCGCGAGGGGCCCTTCTTTTGTCGTCTGTGGGCGGTTACGGTGCTTGGATACCTAGCAACTGCTTGGTTTGGAGCGAAGGGGAGCGAATGTCGACAAACACCACCGAACCCGTGCTGGTGGCGGATGCCGGAGCAGTGCGAACGCTGACCTTCAACAATCCGGGCCGCCTGAACGCTTTCGATGCGGCCGGCTTTCGAGCGTTGACCAAGGCGCTTGACGACGCGGCGTCGGACGAAGCCGTGGCCGTGGTGATCGTCGAGGGCGCAGGCAAGGCATTTTCCAGTGGCGTCGACCTACGCGCACTCGCCGAACCAGGCACCGACAATTCAGACTTCGGCAATGCATTCGCGCCGCTGATCGTTGCGCTGGCGGAGTTCCCGAAGCCATTGATCGCCGCGGTGCACGGCGCTGCCGTAGGCATCGGCCTGACCATGCTGCTCTACTGTGACGTCGTCTACGTTGCCGAGAACGCACGCCTGCGGGCACCGTTCACGTCGCTGGGTACAGCTCCCGAAGCTGCCAGTAGTTGGTTGCTGCCCAAGGTGATCGGAACGCAGCGAGCCGCCGAGCTGATCCTGTCGGCCCGGTGGCTCAGCGGCGTCGAAGCTGCCGCCTACGGACTGGCGACAGCCGCCGTACCGGCCGACCAGGTACAGGCACGTGCCCGCGAGAGTGCCGAGCAGATTGCCGCCAACATCGGACCGGCAGTCCTTGCCGCCAAGCGACTGCTCCGCCACGGTTGGGCCGACGAAGCCCGCGCCGCTGTGCAGCGTGAGGACGACGCTGCACGAGCGTTGATTCGCGAGTTGGGGAGTTTTGCTCGGAAATTCACGACTACCTGAAACACGACCACACGAAAGCGGCCGCCCGGCAGAGGTCTTGTCCTGCTCCTGCAGGTTGTTGATCAGGGTGTTGGTGATGCGGGCACCGGTCATACCGAAGGGGTGACCCAGGGCGATCGCGCCACCGGAGATGTTGAGCTTGTCCTCTTCGATGCCCAGTTCGCGAGCGGATCCGAGGACCTGCACGGCGAATGCCTCGTTGATCTCGAACAGGTCGATGTCGGAGATCGACTTGCCGGCGATCTTCAGGGCGTTCTTGACGGCCTGGATCGGGCCGAGGCCCATGATCTCGGGGGACAGGCCCGAGACGCCGGTGGAGACGATGCGAGCGAGCGGGGTCAGGCCGAGTGCCTTCGCCTTGGTGTCGGACATGATCACCAGTGCGGCTGCGCCGTCGTTGAGCGGGCAGGCGTTGCCGGCGGTGACGGTGCCGTCGGGGCGGAAGACGGGCTTGAGGCCGCTGATGCCCTCGTAGGTGGTGCCGGCGCGGGGGCCGTCGTCCTTGGAGACGACGGTGCCGTCGGCGAGCGTGACGGGCGTGATCTCACGCTCGAAGAAGCCGCGAGCGATGGCTTCCTCGGCGCGATTCTGGCTGCGCACTGCCCAGCGGTCCTGGTCTTCGCGGGTGATGCCGGTGGCCGAAGCGACGTTCTCGGCGGTCTGGCCCATGCCCAGGTACACGTCGGGGATCAGGCCTTCTTCGCGAGGATCGGTCCAGGCGACTCCACCCTCGGCGAGCTTGGCGCTACGAGCCTGCGCTGCGTCGAAGAGTGGGTTCTTGGTGTTGGGTAGGCCGTCGGCATTGCCCGTGATGAAACTGGAGACGGACTCGACGCCGGCGGAGATGAAGACGTCGCCCTCGCCTGCGCGGATGGCGTGCAGTGCCATACGGGTGGTCTGCAGCGAGGAGGAACAGTAACGGTTGACCGTCACACCGGGGAGGAAGTCGTAGCCGAGCTGAACGGCGACGACGCGGGCGATGTTGAAGCCCGACTGGCCGGCGGGCTGGCCGCAACCGAGCATGAGGTCGTCGATCTCGGTGGGGTCGAGCTCGGGGATCTTTGCCAACGCGGCGGCAACCATCTGAGTTGCGAGGTCATCCGGGCGGATGTCCTTGAGCGAACCCTTCATTGCGCGGCCGATGGGCGACCGTACTGCTGAGACGATTACTGCCTCGGGCATGAAAACTCCTTTTGTGTACTGCTCGTGGGCGGCTTGAAACGCCGTCGAGCAGGGCAAGTTGAATGCAGCTTCGACTTACAATTTACGTTGCCGCTCCCAGATGGTGGTCACGCAGTCTCACTCAGTTGACGTCGGGGCGCTGAACTGCGGGTTTGGTGCGTCTCGCGAAGGCTTTCCACTGAGTTGCCGCTGCCGTCAGTCGGGCTGCGACGGTGCGAGCTTGCGCCGCCTCCGAAACGTGGGGAAGTTCGGGTAGCGGGCCACCCTGCCACTCACCCAGAGCCGACGCGAGAACCGGGACGATCTGCTTCGCCGCGAGCTCGTAGCCGGCCGCCGACGGGTGGAAACGATCAGCCGAGAACATCGTGTCGGGCGAGGCCAGGAATTCCTTGGCCAGCAGGTCGGCTAGTGGAACGGGATGACCCCCGGCGTTTCTGGTCGCGGACGCCTGGGCGAGCGCGAGACGATGACCCCATTCACGCACCACGGAGCGCAGTGGTTGCGGGATAGCCGTGACCACCCCCAGATCCGGGCAGGTGCCGACAACAACGACGGCGCCACTCTCGCGTAGCCGTCGTACCGCGTCGCCGAGGCGTTTTGCCGAAGCATGAATTGCGTTCTTGGCCGTGACGTCGTTGGCGCCGATCAGGATCACGGCAGCATCCGGGGGAGGGCCGGCGACGAACATGGCGTCGACCTGCCCACTCAACCCGCGTGAGGTGGCGCCGCCGATGGCCTTGGTGCTCAAACGGATTCGCTTCCCGGTTTCACTCGCAAGCAGCTTCGCGACCTGCACACCCGGAACTTCCGACGCCGTCAGTGCGCCGACGCCGGCCGCCGACGAATCGCCGAAGATCATCAAGTGGAGATCGAAGGGCACGGCCCGCCACCAGAGTTCCGGGTTGTCGGCGCCGGGTGCGTACACCCCGTCCGCCTCGGGTGGCTTGGCGATATTGCGACCGATCACCCCACGGGCCGCCCCCGCCTGCGACATCAGATAGTTGTAGCCCAACCAGGAGAGCGTGCCTGCACTCGATCCGGCCACCACCGTGGCCACCGACGCTTTCAGTCCGGTTCGACTCACACTTGCCAATCTAGCCGGATTGCACCACCTTCGCCCGACGTCCGCGCGCACCGTTTTCTTTCATCTGGGAACATGGACGAATGCGCATCGCGGAACACGTCGTCGACCTCATCGGCAACACCCCACTCGTCAAGCTCACGTCCGTCACGGGCGAAAACTTCGGCACGGTGGCAGCCAAGGTCGAATACCTCAACCCTGGCGGTAGCTCCAAGGACCGCATCGCCGTCAAGATGATCGACGCAGCCGAGGCTTCGGGTGAACTGAAGCCCGGCGGCACCATCGTCGAGCCGACTTCGGGCAACACCGGAATCGGCTTGGCGCTCGTGGCGCAAAAGCGTGGATACAAGTGCGTTTTCGTCTGCCCAGACAAGGTCAGCGAAGACAAGCGCAACGTCCTGCGTGCCTACGGCGCCGAGGTGGTCGTGTGCCCCACGGCCGTCGCACCGGACAACCCGAACAGCTACTACAGCGTCTCCGACCGCCTCACCCGTGAGATCCCCGGCGCCTGGAAGCCCAACCAGTACTCCAACCCGGGCGGACCGGAGAGCCACTACGAGACCACCGGTCCCGAGATCTGGGCCGACACCGACGGCAAGATCACGCACTTCGTCGCGGGCGTCGGCACCGGCGGCACCATCACCGGCACCGGCCGCTACCTCAAGGAAGTTTCGGGCGGCAAGGTCAAGGTCATCGGCGCAGACCCCGAAGGCTCCGTCTACTCCGGCGGCACCGGTCGCCCGTACCTGGTCGAAGGCGTCGGCGAAGACTTCTGGCCGTCGGCATACGACCCGTCCATCCCGGACGAGATCATCGCCGTCTCGGATGCCGATTCCTTCGAGATGACGCGTCGCCTCGCCCGCGAAGAGGGACTGCTGGTCGGCGGTTCCTGCGGTATGGCCGTCGTCGCTGCCCTCGAAGTAGCCAAGCGCGAAGGCCCCGACGCTCTGATCGTCGTCCTCCTCCCGGACGGCGGCCGCGGCTACCTGTCCAAGATCTTCAACGATCAGTGGATGGCGTCGTACGGATTCCTGCGCACCCCACTCGACGGCAAGACCAACGTCCCCACCGTCGGCGACGTCCTGCGCGGGAAGTCGGGCGAGCTGCCGGACCTCGTTCACACTCACCCGTCGGAGACTCTGCGCGACGCGATCGAGATCCTGCGCGAGTACGGCGTGTCCCAGATGCCCGTCGTCGGTGCGGAACCGCCGGTCATGGCAGGCGAGGTCGCCGGAAGCGTGTCCGAGCGAGATCTGCTGAGCGCGGTATTCGAAGGCCGTGCGCACCTTGCGGATTCCGTCGAGAAGCACATGAGCAAGCCGTTCCCGCTCATCGGTTCCGGCGAGCCGGTCTCGGCTGCCACGAAGGCGCTCGGTGACACCGACGCACTCATGGTCGTCGACGACGGCAAGCCGGTCGGTGTCATCACGCGCCACGATCTCCTGGGTTTCCTGAGTTCGGATTCCTGAGTTCGGATTCCTGCGCCGGTGCCGGCGCCATTAGGCTGGGGACCATGAGTGAGCAACGCAGCAAGGCCGACAACATCAGCTGGCAGGGTTTCTCCACGAAAGCGGTGCATGCGGGTTACGAACCCGATCCGCTGACCGGTGCGGTCAACGTGCCGATCTACGCAAGTTCCACCTTCGCCCAAGACGGCGTCGGTGGAATGCGCAGTGGCTTCGAGTACGCGCGAACGGGCAACCCCACCCGTCGCCCGCTCGAGGCGAACCTTGCCGCGCTCGAATCCGGAACCTACGGCCGAGCGTTCAGTTCGGGAATGGCGGCCACCGACTGCCTGCTCCGTTCGGTACTTCGACCGGGCGATCACCTGGTCATCCCCGACGACGCGTACGGCGGAACCTTCCGTCTCATCGACAAGGTGTTCACGCAGTGGGGGATCGAGTACACCCCGGCTCCGGTGTCCGACGTCGATGCGGTGCGCGCGGCGATGAAGTCCAACACCAAGCTGGTCTGGGTCGAGACGCCCACGAACCCGCTGCTCAATATCGGTGACATCGAGCTCCTTGCCGAGGTCGCCCACGAGGGCAACGCAAAGATCGTGGTGGACAACACCTTCGCGTCGCCGTACCTGCAGCAGCCGCTGCAGCTCGGTGCCGACATCGCGCTGCACTCCACGACCAAGTACATCGGCGGACACTCCGACGTGGTCGGTGGCGCTCTCGTCTGCAACGACGAAGAACTGGATACCGCGTTTGCGTTCCTGCAGAACGGATCCGGTGGCGTTCCCGGCCCGTTCGACGCGTTCCTGACGTTGCGCGGAATCAAGACACTGGCGCTGCGCATGGAGCGTCACAGTGACAACGCGGAGAAGGTCGTCGAATTGCTCGACGGCCACCCCGCGGTTGCCAGCGTCATCTACCCGGGCCTGGCTTCGCATCCGTCACACAAGGTCGCGGCCAAGCAGATGCGACGCTTCGGCGGCATGATCTCCGTCCGCCTCAAGGGCGGCAAGGCGGCAGCTCTCGACCTGTGCTCGCGCACCGAGATCTTCACGCTGGCAGAATCTCTCGGCGGCGTCGAATCTCTCATCGAGTTCCCCGGCGCGATGACCCACGCCTCGACGGCCGGTTCCGCTCTCGAGGTTCCCGACGATCTGGTTCGCCTGTCGGTCGGCATCGAAGACGCCTCCGATCTGGTCGGCGACATCGAGCAAGCGCTGTCCTGATCTTCGCTCTACAGTAATTCGACTTCGAATCTGCAGTGCGCCTTCACACCTCACGAGGGTGTGGAGGCGCACTTTCTGGAGGCATGCGTGAATCTCGAACAGATAAAGGCTGCACAGCAACTGCTCGCCCCGGTCATGCGACGCACCCCGGTCGTGGCCTCGCGAGTGTTGTCCGAAACCACCGGCTTCGCCGTGAGCTTGAAATGTGAAAACCTGCAGCGCACCGGCTCTTTCAAACCGCGCGGTGCGTACAACCGCATTGCCAATCTTTCCGCAGAGGAACGGGCAGCGGGCGTGGTGGCGGCCAGTGCCGGTAACCATGCGCAGGGAGTTGCCTGGTCTGCAACAGAACTGGGAATCAAGTCGACCGTCTTCATGCCGACGGGTGCGCCGCTGCCGAAGTTGGTGGCCACCAAGGCATATGGAGCTCAGGTCCACCTGCACGGTTCGACTGTCGACGAAGCGCTCGTGGCCGCTCGCGAATTCGCGGACCGGACGGGAGCAGTTCTGGTCCACCCCTTCGACCACGAGGACGTCGTGGCGGGGCAGGGGACTGTGGGGCTCGAAATCCTCGAGCAACTGCCTGAGGTCGGCACTATCCTCGTCCCCACCGGCGGCGGCGGGTTGATCGCCGGAGTGGCCGCAGCAGTCAAAGCTGTACGCCCGCAGGTCCGCATCGTCGGAGTGCAGGCCGAGACCGCGGCTGCCTGGCCGGCGTCGTTGGCAGCCGGGAAGCCGACCGCCTTGGCGTCGATGTCCACGATGGCAGACGGTATCGCCGTTGGCTGCCCGGGCGAGGTTCCGTTCGCCGAAGTTGCCGCCCATGTCGATGCCGTGGTGACGGTCAGCGAGGAAGCGCTGTCCAAAGCGCTCCTGCTGTGCCTCGAACGCGCCAAGCTCATCGTCGAACCGGCCGGCGTTGCGGCCGTTGCGGCCTTGATGACCTGCTCTCCGGAGGAGCTGGGACTGACAGGGCCGGTGTGCGCCGTGCTTTCCGGCGGCAACATCGATCCGCTGCTTCTCACGCACGTCATCTCGCACGGTCTGCGAGCGGCCGGACGGTTCCTCGGCGTTCACATCACCATCGACGATCGGCCGGGCGCACTGGTCTCGTTGCTCGAAGTGGTTCGAGCGAACGGCGCCAGCGTGGTCGACGTCATCCATTCCCGTACCGGTGGCGAACTCGCGCTCGACGAAGTGGAAGTCTTCCTCACCGTCGAGACGCGGGGTCCGGACAACAAGGCGGAACTTCTCACCGCCTTCGACCGTGCCGGCTACGCCGTACGACTGCAGAACTGACGCGACTTACTCGTCAGGCCAGCCGCCCAGAACCGTTACGCGGTACTCCTGGTCGACCAGCCTGGCGGGTACGTCGAGTTGATGTAGCCAGTCGATGGCCGAACCGCCCATGCCGACCGCAACCCGACTGAATGCGGCGGCCTGGGCGCAGGAAGATGCAATCACCGACACCGTGCGCCACATCGGCGTCGCCGTCGATTCGCGGTGCAGTGGTTTGACGGTGCTGGCCGTGGCGATCCCGCAGTCGGAAGGAAGCGCTACCTGGCACGTCGGGTCGCCGGGCAGGTCTTGAACCTGAATCTGCCAGCCGTCTTCCGGCGCCGGGCCGGCAACCGCGATGTCCCCGCCGAGGCCGACCAGTACTCCGCACCCGAGAAGCGTGGCGGTCGATGCCGCGCAGTGGTCCGCTGAACTGGCGCGGGCCGTCGCGGACAGATCGAGAACGACGTCGTCCGGGCTGTACACGCGGTTGTTCTCGACGCGGATCTTCCACCAGGAGTGAGGGTCTGCCGACCCGGCCGTCGGCGTGAGTTTGCCGTCGGTCAGTCGTGCGACGGCCAACGCGTCTTCGAGGAAGTGCGCGAACATCGGAGTCACGGCGACGCCGTCGACGTTGCTCGCGGCGCTGACATAGGTACGAATCTCGGAGTCGGCACGATCTCGATTGGTGGCAGCGTCGGCAGCGGTGAGGTATCCGCGAACCAGGCTGGCCGCGGAGGGAAGGACATCAGGGTCGGTGACGACAACCCGGGCCTGCACACCCCACGTGAGCCACTCGGAGGCCGAGCGCCGAGTGCTCACGAACCGTTGGAGACGGCGTCCGGGGTTCCGAATCCGGCGACCACGACGGGCCGCTTCGCTACGGGATTCTTGGTGTGAGAAGCCGAGGTGTCCGGCGCGAGTGCCGTGGCAGTGGGAGAAGAAACGAGTGAAAGTCCGCCGCTTGCGAGCGCTCCCGCCACAGCCGTGGCTGCGAGGGCGAGGCGAACGGGTCGATACACCGTAGTGCGTCCCCGGGCGGGTCGTGGCCGATCGTCGCTCATGCACTCAGCTTGCACGCCGAACCTGAGAAAAGCCTTGGTGTCTGTAGTCATTTGCGTAACGCCCACCGAGATAAATGAGACATTGGTTACAGGAGTCGCGAGACTGAGCCGTGTCGAATGCATGTTCGAAAGGGTAGATGTTCGCACCGACAAGTTTCGGGTACGACCACGTACGTAGATTTTCAGAGGTTTATCGGAGGTTCGGATGGCAGTCGGTGTCCTGGCGATCGCTGTGTCGATCGGCACCGCACTGGGCGTGATGAGTGGAACTCTCGGAGCGCCCGCACAAGTCGAGAAGAACGAGTCTTCGAATGCTGCAGTCTCACTTGCAGCCTGGAACGGACCGGCACGAACTCAGGACACACCTGAGGGAATCGTGCCTTCCGTACCCTCCAACTTTCCGGGAGCGACATTGGCGCCCGTTGGAGCGGTGGCGGTGTTCGCGCCGTGGATCAAGAAGGCCGGTGCTCTGTGCTCGGAGATCACGCCCGCGGTGATCGCTTCGCTGTACTCGGTCGAGAACGGATTCAAGTACGGACCCGATACCGACATCTCACCGGAAGGTGGGCGCGGGCCTGGCCGCTTCACCACCGCAGCGTGGACGGCATACGGCAAGGACGGTGACGGCGACGGAAAGATGGACATCCTGGGCGTTGCCGATCCGGTGATGACAACCGGATACCGGTTGTGCGATCTCGTGAAGCAAGCGCAGTCCTGGCAGAAGTCCGGTGAGGTCGAGGGCGATACCGTCGACCTCGCGCTCGCTGCCTACGACGTCGGGCCGGACGCAGTTCGCGAAGCGGGCGGCGTCCCCGCCGACAAGGCGGGCGAGGTTCCCGCGGAGCAGGCGGTCGCCGCTCCGTTTGTCGCACAGATCAAATCGTTGCAGGACTCGTTCGCTCTGATGCTCGCACCCTTCGACTACAACAACCTCGCCGCTGCCGTTGGCGGCGTCGTCGAGGCCGGTCTGAAGTTTCTCGGATTGCCGTACGTGTGGGGCGGCGGAAACATCAACGGGCCCTCGATGGGCGGGTTCGACTGCTCGGGTCTGACGTCGTACGCGATCCACGCGGCCACCGGAGTGACTCTGCCCCGGACCTCGGAGACACAGTGGGGCGTCGGCGTCGAGGTCCCGCTGGATCAGGCGCAGCCCGGTGACCTGTTGTTCGGCAACTGGCAGGCAGGCGGTCCCGGCCACGTGGCGATCTATGTCGGGAACGGACAGATGCTTCACGCACCCACATTCGGTGACGTGGTGAAGGTCGGCCCGATCTTCGCAGGCATGAAGGCTCGCCGCGTGGTGTGAGTGGGCCGGAACTGCAACGTCGACAGAGCAAGAAGCGCGTGCGCCTTCTTCGCGGGTAGCGATGAGGAACGTCTCGGTGTCACTCTCGTCGCCGTCGTAGTAGACCTTGACTACGGATCCGGGCAGTGCAACACCGGACTGAGTGGGGGCCTCGCCGACCTTTGCGCTGTTCAGCAGCTCCTGGAGCTGGCGAATGCGGGCTTCCTGCTGACCCTGCTCTTCGCGGGCAGCGTGGTAGCCGCCGTTCTCTTTCAGGTCACCCTCTTCGCGACGCTCGTTGATCTCGGCGGCGATGACCGGGCGATTGGCGATGAGCTGGTCGAGTTCGTTCTTGAGCCTGTCATGTGATTCCTGGGTAAGCCAGGTCACCTGGGTCTCGGTCATCTCGATCACTCCCTAGTAGTCGGAGCCGGGGGCTCCCTCGACGATCGCTGCAACAGCAGCGAACAACGACTCGGAAGCACCACCAGGGATGCAACCTTGCCGTCAAACCTTGCGTCAATGCAGCAATACACGGTTCCACCCGGAACCGTGTATCGGGCAATTCTATCACGCATGACTACCCGCCCTGTCCGGCGCCAAACGTCCGGCAGGGTGGATGCGTTCCGAGGTCAGCTCTTGGTCAGGTACTCCGGAACGTCGAAGCTACAGCCGTAGACGTCGGCCATGCCTGGCGGCTGGGACGTCTTGACCTCGGTGTTGAACTCGAGGGTCTGATGCTCGGAGGACGGGACGTAGACCTCACGTCGTCCGGTTTCGGATCCGTCCTTCGAGCGAGCGCGCACGATGCACATCGCGTCACGTGACGAGTCGTCGCGTGTGACGGTGAAGCGAATCTTCACCGTGGAGTCGTTGGCGATGTCGAACGAGATGGTCTCGGTCTCGATTTCCTTGACCGCAAATTTTCCGTACGCGTAGTACGCGATTCCGCCGCCTACGACGATGACGAGTGCGGTCAGAGCCCACACCATCCACTTGCGGGGACTGCTCGTGCGAGTTGTGCTCGGGTACCGATCTTGGGGAAGCGGTTTGCTCATCACTCTGCTCTCGAAGACTCGAGTTCACGTGTCGTGCAGCAACTGACTGTGTCCCGCCGAATTACCGAAGGGGTCACGGCTGCGCCAGGAACTCTCGGGTGGAACTATAGAGGACGTGTCCCGTCGCGCCGTCGGTAGGTTTGTCGGCAGTCGGTACGTTTGACGGCAACCACCCGGAGTAATCCGAGCGGTGCACAGCGTGTGACTCGAAGACTGCCGGTGACGGCTACAGGTGAACTGCCGGTGACGGCTACAAGTGAACTGCCGGCAACGGCTACAGGTGAAGTTGAGGTGAACGAACACGTGAGCGGATTCCGGCTCATGGCCGTCCATGCCCATCCCGACGACGAGTCGAGCAAGGGTGCGGCCACCACCGCCCGTTATGCAGCCGAAGGCCACGAAGTGATGGTCCTGACGCTCACCGGGGGTGAGCGTGGCGACATTCTCAACCCGGCCATGGACGTTCCCGGTGTCCGCGATCGAATCAGCGAAGTTCGCCAGGAGGAGATGGCCGAGGCCGCTCGCATCTTGGGCGTGAAGCAGCGCTGGCTCGGTTTCGTCGATTCCGGGCTCCCCGAGGGTGATCCTCTTCCTCCGCTGCCCGAAGGGTGCTTCGCCCTCGTTCCGCTCGAAGAGTCGACGCGCGCTCTGGTCAAGGTGATTCGCGAGTTCCGTCCCCACGTCGTCACGACGTACGACGAGAACGGCGGATACCCGCACCCGGACCACATCCGGTGCCACGAGGTGTCGATGGCTGCCTACGAGGCCGCTGCCGATCCCGAGTACTTCCCCGAGGACGGTCAGCCGTGGGAAATCAAGAAGGTCTACTACTCGCACGGATTCATCCGTAAGCGCCTCGAACTCTTCCAGGAGGAGTACGAGCGTCGCGGTGAGCCGTTCCCGATGGCGGACTGGCTCAAGAAGTGGAAGACCGAGCGCGGCGACATGATGGTCCGGGTGACCACTCAGGTCACGTGCGGCGACTACTTTCCCCAGCGTGACGACGCTCTGCGCGCGCACGCGACGCAGATCGATCCCAACGGTTCGTTCTTCGCTGTGCCGCTCGATATTCAGCAGAAGATCTGGCCCACCGAGGAATTCGAGCTCGCCAAGACGCGGGTCACCACGTCCATTCCGGAAACCGACCTGTTCGCAGGTCTCGAAGAGGACGCTCAGAAGTGAATGCTCTGTCCGCCGAGGTAGTTCTCGGCACCACACAATTTCTTGCTCAGACCCCGAGTAACCCATCCGGCCCGGAGTTCGGAAAGTCGTCTCCGGTCGGCCTGCTGGTGATTCTTGCGCTGCTCATCGGTGTGATCCTCTTGGTTCGGTCGATGAATCGCCAGCTCAAGAAGCTGCCGGAAACGTTCGAACCGGATCATCCCGAACTCGATCAGCAGGCAGACGAAGGCACCGACCGGGGAGCGATCACAGCTCCGAGCCCGGCGGAACCGAACGTCTCTACCGAGAAGAAGCCGAAGCAAGAATCCTGAGACGAACGAGGTAGCGACGATGGACCCACGGCTGCGGAACAACCTGGGTGGGTCCTCGAGCCCCTACCTGCGTCAGCACGCCGACAATCCGGTCCACTGGCAACAGTGGGGCGAAGAGGCGATGGAGTGGGCGCGCGAGCGCAACGTGCCGATCCTTCTCTCGATCGGATACTCGGCGTGCCACTGGTGCCACGTCATGGCGCACGAGTCGTTCGAGAACGACGAGATCGCGGCCGTCATGAACGCGAACTTCGTCTGTGTGAAGGTGGACCGCGAAGAACGTCCCGACATCGACGCCGTCTACATGAATGCGACGGTCGCGATGACCGGTCAGGGCGGCTGGCCCATGACCTGTTTTCTGACTCCCGACGGTTCACCGTTCTACTGCGGCACGTATTACCCGCCGACGCCTCGCGGCGGAATGCCGTCGTTCACACAGCTTCTCGAAGCGATAGTCGACACCTTCACGAATCGGCGCGACGAGGTCGACAACGCGGCGCAGTCGATCGTCACGGAACTTCAGCGCGCGTCTGGCGGAATTCCGTACGGCGGAGCGCCTATCGACGCCGAACTGCTGAACGCGGCGGGTCGATCGATCCTCGGTGACGAGGACATCCCGCGCGGGGGATTCGGTGGGGCACCGAAGTTTCCACCGTCGGCACTACTGGAGGGGCTGCTCCGACAGTTCGAGCGAACGGGTTCGGGCGAGATCCTCGGCGGTATCGAGCGCACCGCCGAAGCAATGGCACGCGGCGGTATCTACGACCAGTTGGGCGGGGGATTCTCGCGCTACTCGGTCGATGCCGAGTGGGTGGTTCCGCACTTCGAGAAGATGCTCTACGACAATGCGTTGCTCCTGCGGTTCTACGCGCACTTGGCGCGGCGAACCGGATCGGACCTGGCCACCCGCGTAGCCAGGGAGACCGCAGGATTTTTGCTCTCCGATCTGCTGACCGAGAACGGTTGCTTCGCTTCGGCTCTCGATGCCGACACCGACGGCGTCGAAGGCCTCACGTACGTATGGACGCCGACGCAGTTGGTCGAGGTACTCGGTGCGGAGGACGGGCAGTGGGCGGCGGACTTGTTCCGGGTCACCGATACCGGAACATTCGAAGAGGGTGCGTCGGTATTGCAATTGCTCCGTGACCCCGACGACTGGTCGCGCTGGCAGACGGTCTCCGACGCTCTTCGCGCCGCCCGGGCTCAGCGTCCACAGCCTGGCCGCGACGACAAAGTGGTGACGGCCTGGAACGGGTTGACCGTCACGGCTTTGACGGAAGCGGGACTTGCCCTGGATCGACCCGACTGGATCGCGGCGGCGGCCGAGTGCGCTGGCGCTCTTCTCGACCTTCACCTGGTGGACGGTCATTTGCGTCGCGCTTCCCTCGGCGGGGCTGTCGGCACCCCGACGGCAGTGCTCGAGGATTACGCAATGTTGGCCACCGGCCTCCTGGCTCTCTACCAGGCAACGGGATTCGCGCGGTGGCTCGATGCGGCGCAGCAGTTGCTCGACGTCACTGTCGACCACTTCGCCGATCCGGCCGAGCCGGGAAGCTGGTTCGACACGGCCGATTTCGCGGAGTCCCTCGTCACACGGCCCCGAGACCCGTTGGACGGCGCGACGCCGTCCGGTGCGTCGAGCGTCGCCGAGGCTCTGTTGACCGCGGCGGCGTTGACCGATGCCGATCGATCCTCTCGTTACGCCCAGGCCGCGGCGGACGCGCTGGCGAGGGCCACGCTGCCGCTCGAGCGTGCGCCTCGGTCGGCGGGACACTGGCTCACAGTGGCGGAAGCGTCGTTGCGTGGTCCGATACAGGTTGCCGTCGTCGGGGAAGGTTCGCTGTTGGCCGATGCCCGGCGGCTTGCCCCGGGTGGTGCAGTGGTTGTCGGCGGAGCGCCGGATTCTTCACCGCTGCTTGCAGATCGCCCCCTTGTCGACGACGGTGAAGCCGCGTACATCTGTCGGGGATTCGTGTGTGATCGGCCGGTGACGACGGTGGTGGAACTGGCGAATCAGTTGAACACGACGAGCCATACCGCGATGTAGTGGCAGATCGCTGCAATGACAGTGGCAGCGTGGAAGAACTCGTGATGCCCGAACGTCGTCGGCCACGGGTTGGGCCATTTTGTCGCGTACAGAATTGCGCCGACGCTGTAGAAGATTCCGCCGACGAGCAGCAGCACCATCGGCGCCACACCGACCTGGTGTGTCAGTTCACCGACCACGGGAACGATCGCCCAGCCGAGGAGAAGGTAGAGCGGTACCCCTACCCATTTCGGCGCGGTGGGCCAGAGCATCTTGAGGGCAACGCCGGCCAGTGCACCTGCCCACACGATCGCAAGAATGATCTTGCCGGTGTGGGTGGGAAGGCCGAGCATGGCGAACGGTGTGTAGCTGCCGGCGATGAAGAGAAAGATCATCGAATGGTCAGCACGCTTCATCCACGTACGGCCCTTGACGGTCTGCCACTGGATGCGGTGATACGTCGCGCTGATGCCGAACAGGCCGCAGATCGTGATGCTGTAGATCGCGGTTGCCCAAGCCGCCTTGGCGCCCACCTGAGCGCCGGCTACGGAGACGAGAACGATGCCCGCGACGACGGAGACACCGAGCGCCCACAGATGGATCCAACCGCGCATGCGTGGTTTGACCGGAAGCTCGTCGAGCCCGAATGCCGTCATGTGCAACCCCTCTCGTTCCGTGCTGTTGCGAACTACGTAACCTACGGTACCGTAGGTTACGCACCAGTAGCATAACCTACCTGCGGGTTTTCGACGCGTACAAAAAGCGTGACGGCGCTCGCATGTGGCTGTCACTGCCGGGCGTAGTCTTTGACACCATGGTGATGTCACGGTGAATCTGCGCGGACTGCTGTACAGCATCTACGAGCGACGGCTCCTCAGTCATCTCGACGGTCTCGCGCACCCACGGCACGTAGCCGTGATGTGTGACGGAAACCGGCGATGGGCTCGCGAGAACGGCTTCACCGATGTCAGTCACGGGCACCGCATGGGCGCGCTCAAAATTGCCGAATTGCTCGAGTGGTGCGACGCCGCCGGAATCGAGATGGCAACCATCTACCTGCTCTCGACCGAGAACCTGCGCCGCGAGCCGGAAGAGCTCGACACGCTCCTCGAAATCATCACCGACGTCGTCGAAGAGATCTCCGGGCCCGGCAAGAACTGGAGTGTGCAGATCGTCGGTGCTCTCGATCTTCTGCCCCCCGAGCAGTCCAGGCGCTTGCGGGAAGCGGCGGCGGGGACCAGTGGCCGAACCGGGACACATGTCAACGTCGCGATCGGATACGGCGGACGTCAGGAGATCGCCGACGCCGTCCAATCGCTCCTGTGTGACAAGATCGGTGCGGGTCTGAGCGGAGACGAACTGATCCAGGCCGTCACGGTCGACGGCATCGACGGTCATCTGTACACGTCGGGACAGCCCGATCCGGATCTGGTGATCCGCACCTCCGGCGAGCAGCGGCTCTCCGGATTCCTGTTGTGGCAGAGCGCTTATTCGGAGATCTGGTTCACCGAGGCGTACTGGCCCGAGTTCCGTCGAGTCGACTTTCTTCGAGCCTTGCGTGACTACGCGGCGCGCCACCGCCGGTTCGGCGCCTGAGCCGTCTCAGAGCTTGCGCAGGCGCAGTCGGTTGATCGTGTGATCGGCGTCCTTGCGCAGTACCAGGGTTGCGCGGGGGCGGGTGGGGAGAATGTTCTCCACCAGGTTCGGGTGATTGATCGAGTTCCAGATCTCCTTCGCCGCGATGGTCGCGTCACGGTCGGAGAGGCCGGAGTAGTGGTGAAAGTGAGCGTTCGGATCGGCGAACGACGTGTTGCGTAGCGCGAGGAACCGCTGGATGTACCAGGCTTCGATGTCCTCGATTCGGGCGTCGACGTAGATCGAGAAGTCGAACAGATCGGAGACCATCAGACGCGGGCCGGTCTGCAGGACGTTGAGGCCCTCGATGATGAGGATGTCAGGCTGGCGGATCAGGTGGTACTGGCCCGGGATGATGTCGTACGACGTATGCGAATAGACCGGCGCCGCTACCTCTTCCGCCCCGGACTTGACTTCGGTGACGAAGCGCAACAGCTTGCGGCGATCGTAACTTTCGGGAAAACCCTTGCGGTGCATGATGCCCCGACGCTGGAGTTCCCTGGTCGGATAGAGGAATCCGTCCGTGGTGACGAGGTCGACGCGTGGATGGTGGTCCCAGCGGGCCAGGAGAGCTTGCAGCACACGAGCAGTCGTGGATTTTCCGACCGCGACCGAACCGGCGACACCGATGACGAAGGGCACCTGACGGTCGGGATGCTTCTCACCGAGGAACGTCGCGGTGGCCGCGAACAGCCGTTGGCGTGCCGCCACCTGCAGGTGGATCAGACGTGCGAGGGGGAGATAAACCTCGGCAACTTCTTCGAGATCGATCTGCTCGCCGAGACCACGCAGGCCGTACAACTCGTCCTCGGTCAACACCAGCGGCGTCGACTTACGCAGTGTCCGCCACTGCTTGCGGTCGAACTCGACGTAGGGACTCGATTCGTTGGTGCGCGCCATCAGCCCAGCTCACCGGCATGTAGTGAACCCGGGGCCCGGCGGACGAAACAGCTATGCGAGCAAGCCAGGCGCGTGTGCGCACGATCCGAGTGCATAGTCGGATTGTGCTCGGTGCCACGTCCGGGACTTTCGCCGGGTGGCATTCCGGAGCGAGCGGCTAGGCTCGGTCGTTATGGATCCAGACACACTTGTTCGCCAATATCTGCTGCTCGGACTGGGTTTCGACCGTCTCGAAGACGGGTTCGTCGACGCGTTCACCGGTGACCCCGCGCTGCGTAAGCAGATCGAGAGCGCCCCGAAGCCCGATCCGCGTGAACTTGCCCGCACGGCACGTGAATTGCGGGGCGAGCTGGCCGGAAGTGGTCTGAATGCCGAGCGCGCTCACTTCATCGACGTTCACCTTCGCGCCCTGGAATGCTCCGGGCGCAAGTTCGCGGGTGAGGACATCGGCTTCGTGGACGAGGTGGAGGCGTACTTCGACGTACGAATCGAAAAGGGAAACGAGGACGCCTACAGCGACGCGCACCGGTTGATGGGTGAAGTTCTGCCCGGTCCGGGACCGCTGGCACAGCGAGTGCAGGCGCATCGCAAGGCCGACGAGATCCCCGCGGCGAGACTGAACGAGTGCGTCGAGGCAATGTCGAGTGCGCTGCGCGATCTGGTCCGCGGCACGTTCGGGCTTCCGGCGTCGGAAACCGTCGAATACGAAGTGGTGGGGGACAAGCCGTGGTCCGGCTTCAACTACTACCTTGGTGACTACCGCTCCAAGGTTGCGATCAATTCGGATCTGCCGCAGTTCATGGCCAACCTGCCGCGGCTGATCGCGCACGAGTCCTACCCCGGCCATCACACCGAGCATTGCCGTAAGGAAGCCGGTCTGGTCGGTTCGGGTCAGCTCGAGCAGACACTGTTCCTGGTCAACACGCCGCAGTGCATCATGGCCGAAGGCCTCGCAGATCTGGCGCTGGAAGCGATCGTCGGTCCGGAGTGGGGCTTGTGGGCGCAGGACATCTACGCCGATCTCGGCTTGTCTTTCGACGGGGAAAAGGCGCAACGGCTCTCCGCCGCGTCGGGGCAACTGCTGAGTGTTCGTCAGGATGCCGCTCTGATGTTGCACGACGAGGGGCGCAGCCTCGACGACGTGGCACTGTTCCTCGAACGGTGGTCGCTGTCGACGCCGGAACGCGCTCGCCAATCGCTCAAGTTCCTGTCTTCACCGCTGTGGCGGGCGTACACCAGCACGTATGTCGAGGGATACCGGCTGCTCGGGGGCTGGCTGGACGAGGTGCCGGTGGGCGCAGAGCGCACCGAACGCTTCCGCAGGCTGCTCGACGAGCCGCTGGTCCCCAGCTCTCTGCGTGCTGCCTAGTGCCGGGTGGAGACGGCGGGAGCGAACTTCGTAGACTGGACGCATTCGTTTCCGCATCCAGCTTGGAGATTCCTCGATGACCGCTGTGCCCGGCTCCGACGTCAACTCTGCATCACTTGCCGAACTCGACCCCGAAGTCGCCGAGGCGATGGCTGGTGAATTGGCTCGTCAGCGCGACACGCTCGAGATGATCGCGTCGGAGAACTTCGTTCCCCGCTCGGTTCTGCAGGCTCAGGGCAGCGTCCTGACCAACAAGTACGCCGAGGGCTACCCGGGACGTCGTTACTACGGAGGTTGCGAGCACGTCGACGTCATCGAGGATCTGGCGCGCAACCGTGCGAAGGAACTCTTCGGTGCAGAGTTCGCGAACGTTCAGCCGCACTCGGGCGCACAGGCCAACGCTGCTGTTCTGATGGCACTGATGAACCCGGGTGAGAAGCTGCTCGGCCTCGACCTTGCACACGGTGGTCACCTCACGCACGGCATGAAGCTGAACTTCTCCGGCAAGTTGTACGACGTCGCGTCCTACGGCGTCAGCAAGGAAGATCACCGCATCGACATGGACGAGGTGCGCTCGATCGCCCTCGCCGAGAAGCCGAAGGTCATCGTTGCCGGTTGGTCCGCGTACCCGCGTCAGCAGGACTTCGCGGCGTTCCGTGCGATCGCCGACGAGGTCGGGGCGTACCTGTGGGTGGACATGGCTCACTTCGCCGGACTGGTTGCCGCAGGCCTGCACCCGTCGCCCGTCCCGTACGCGGACGTCGTCTCCTCGACCGTCCACAAGACACTCGGTGGACCGCGTTCCGGCCTGATCCTGGCGAAGAAGGAGTGGGCCAAGAAGCTCAACTCCGCTGTCTTCCCGGGTCAGCAGGGTGGACCGCTCATGCACGCCATCGCGGCCAAGGCAGTCACCTTCAAGATCGCTGCCGGTGAAGAGTTCAAGGATCGTCAGGCACGCACCCTTTCCGGTGCGCGCATCCTTGCCGAGCGTCTGGGCAACAAGGACGTCGCAGACCAGGGCATCAGCGTCCTGACCGGCGGCACAGACGTCCACCTCGTTCTCGTGGACCTGCGTAACTCACAGCTCGACGGCCAGCAGGGTGAGGACCTTCTGCACGAAATCGGCATCACGGTCAACCGCAACGCTGTTCCGTTCGATCCCCGCCCGCCGATGACCACCTCCGGTCTGCGTATCGGTACCGCAGCGTTGGCCACCCGCGGATTCGGCGATGCCGAGTTCACCGAGGTCGCCGACATCATCGGTACCGCTCTGGCCGGCAACGCGGATCTGCCGGCGCTGCGTGCGCGCGTCGCCAAGCTCGCCCTCGACCTTCCGCTGTACGACGGTCTCGAGAACTGGGGCCTGCTCAGCAAGAACGTCTAGGTATTCCTTCACCGACGGCCCGGTCCCTTTCGAGGGCCGGGCCGCGGGTTTTTGCCAGTCGCGGATTGTGGCATCGGTCACATGACCGATGGTGGCCGAGTTCGGCGCTTCCTAGCCTGAGAGCATCACCCCTCCGGCGAAGGAAACCCCATGACCGAACAGAATCTGCATTGGCTCTCCGCTACCGAGATGGCGGCGTCGGTCGCGTCGAACAGTCTCTCGCCCAACGAGATTGCCGAAGCGATGATCCAGCGCGTCGACGCAGTCAATCCGTCGATCAACGCGATAGTGCAATTCGATCGCGAGCAGGTCACGCGCGACGCGGCCGAACTCTCACGGCAACAGGAATCGGGCGAGAAACTCGGCCCGCTGCACGGCGTTCCGTTCACGATCAAAGATCTGACGGCAGTCGACGGGCTGCCGACCACGTTCGGGATGAAGCCGATGGCCGACAACATCGCGACGGGAAATGCCGTCGTCGTGGACAGGCTGCGCGGCGCCGGCGGACTGTTCCTGGGAAAGACGAACACTCCCGAAAGCGGTTACTACGGTGGCACGGACAACCACCTGTACGGGCCGACGCACAACCCGTGGAAGCTCGGCAACAGCGCGGGCGGGTCCAGTGGCGGCGCGTCGGCCGCTGTGGCTGCAGGCCTCGGGCCACTTGCCGAGGGCAGTGACGGCGCCGGATCGGTGCGTATCCCGTCGGCGCTCTGCGGGGTCGTCGGGCTCAAACCGACCACCGGCGTGATTCCTCAGACCATCCTGGCCGGGCGCTTCTACAACTGGGCGTACCACGGTCCGATCACCAGGACCGTCGCCGACAACGCGCTGATGCTCGACATCATGGCCGGGCCGGACAATGCGGATCCGCTCTCGATCGAGCGTGCGGAGACCTCGTACGTCGAAGCGGCGAAGGGTGACGTGAAGGGGCTTCGCGTCGCGTGGTCGACGAATCTCGGCCTCGGCCATGTTGATCCGGAGGTGCTGGCGGTGTGCCTCGACGCGCTGGCGGCATTCGAGGAATTGGGTGCCCAGATCACCGAGGCGACCCCGCAGTGGGGAAATCCGTCGGAGTCGATGTGGAACGGCATCTGGGTTCCCGGTTTCGCTTCCGAATACGACTTGCTCGACTGGGAGAACCAGCGCGGCGAGGTCGACGACAACCTGATCGAGATCATGCACGAGGCCGAGCGGCTCACCGGTGTCGACGTCGGGCGGGCCGACGCATTCCGCGGCGTCATGTGGGACACGTGGACCACGTTCATGAACGACTACGACGTATTGGTCTCGCCGACCTTGGCTTCGGCCACGTTCCCGCTCAGTCAGTTCGCGCCGTCGTGGCTCGAAGGCGCGTCGCTGCGTGAGCAGTTGCTCGATTGGCTCTTCACCTACCCGTACAACATGCTCAACAACCCCGCGATCACCGTGCCCGCCGGATTCACCGCCGACGGTCGACCGGTGGGGCTGCAGATCGCCGCACGCCACCGCCAGGACGCACTGGTTCTGCGGACTGCCGCGAACTTCGAAGCGGTGCGTCCGTGGGCGGACAGGAAGCCGGCCGATTCACTGGTGGTGGCCTAGCTCACACGATTGGCTAGATTGGTGTGATGACGTCTGTACTGCCTGATCGCGGCGCTGGACCTGACATGTTCGCGCCGCGATCGCCGGCGGCCGGGGCATACGGCATTCTCGGCCTGTGCGCCGAAGAACTCCGCGCACGTGGACTCGCGTACTCGGCTGCGGCGGTCACGTACCGGGACCCGTCGAGCGGACGGCATCGGGCTCTGGCGAGTTCCGGATACGACGCCAGGGTGCTCGAGTTCCTGCTCGACGACTTCGTCGCCGATCGCAATCTCTTCGGCATCATTCGCGAGGCTTCGGGCGTGCCAGTGTTCTGGCAGGACGTGCCACGATTCGAGCAGGTCGAGATGGTTACCGATGTTCTGCGGCCGTCCGGGTACGCCGAGGGCGCGTCGGTCGCATTGGGGTTCTCCGGCCGTGAGGTGACCGGATTGCTGCACATGAGCTTCGCGGATTCCGGCGTCGTCGATCGCGTGCGCGAGGTGGTGGCGGCGTCCAGCGCGGCCTGCTCGCGCGTCGTGGGGGACCAGGTGGCGCTCGATCGTGTCCATCTGAGCCCACGGGAGATCCAAGTACTGCAATTGGTGGCCAGGGGCGCGGGCAATGTCGAGATCGCCGAGGAGTTGTTCGTCAGCCGTCGCACTGTCGCCACCCACCTCGAGAACATCTTCGTCAAGACCGGAACCAATTCGCGGGTTCAGGCAGCGGTGCGCGCCGCGAAGTGGGGTCTGATCGAGTCCTGAGTGACGCTGAATCACACGAGTGGCATTTTGTTACCTGGCGTTCACCAGATGTGCGGCTCGTTCCGTGGCGCGAGTGTCCGATCCGCAGTACCGTCGGCAGTAACGAGTAACCAGAAGTTACTTGTGCGGGAGGTTCTGATCGTGACTGAAACACTCAGTACGAGAGGGCCGGCGCCCGGCCCTTGTTTCAGCTGACACAGCGTCACCTGACACCAGAGCCGTCCGGCCCAGCGAGCTGAGTTTGCGCGGGTGCCGCGCAGACCTAGGAGCCCAACGTGACTGCATCACGCTCCGTCTCTGCCCACTCGGCCCGGGCTGATCTATCAGCCGGGAATCATTCGGGAGATGCACTTCGCACGTACGTCTTGGATACCTCGGTACTACTGTCCGATCCATGGGCTGTCACTCGATTCGCCGAACACCACGTGGTACTGCCACTGGTCGTGATCAGCGAACTCGAAGGCAAGCGACACCACCACGAACTGGGATGGTTCGCCCGAGAATCGCTCCGCATGCTCGACGATCTCCGGATCGAATACAGCCGCCTCGACCGTCCGGTACCGATCGGCACCGAGAACGGGACACTGCAGGTCGAACTCAATCACACCGACCCTGCGGTCCTACCCGTCGGATTCCGCACGGACAGTAACGATTCGAGGATTCTGGCGTGCGCGCTGAACCTTGCGGCGGAGGGCAAGGACGTAGTCCTCGTCAGTAAGGACATACCGCTTCGTGTGAAGGCAGGCGCGGTGGGACTACCTGCCGACGAGTACCACGCTCACGACGTCGTGCCATCGGGATGGACGGGCATGACCGAGCTGGACGTCGCCTCGACGGACATCGACGAGCTGTTCAACGAGGGTTTCCTGGACCTTGACGAAGCGCGAGATCTGCCGTGTCACACGGGTCTTCGTCTGCTCGGTGGTTCGTCGAGCGCCCTCGGTCGGGTGACTCCCGACAAGCGCATCCAGTTGGTGCGCGGTGAGCGTGAGGCGTTCGGACTGCACGGCCGCTCCGCCGAGCAGCGCATTGCGCTCGATCTCCTCATGGACGAGAGCATCGGCATCATCTCTCTCGGCGGCAAGGCAGGCACCGGTAAGTCGGCCTTGGCTCTGACAGCAGGTTTGGAAGCCGTTCTCGAGCGCCGCACCCAGCGCAAGGTCGTCGTCTTCCGTCCGCTGTATGCCGTTGGCGGACAAGAACTTGGCTACCTTCCCGGTAGTGAGAGCGAGAAGATGGGCCCGTGGGCTCAGGCCGTTTTCGACACTCTCGACGGGTTGGCTTCGCCAGAGGTTCTCGAAGAGGTTCTCGCCCGCGGAATGCTGGAAGTGTTGCCGCTGACGCACATTCGCGGTCGGTCGCTGCACGATTCGTTCGTGATCGTCGACGAGGCGCAGTCGCTCGAACGAAATGTTCTGCTGACAGTGCTTTCTCGTCTGGGAACCGGCTCGCGAGTGGTCCTCACACACGACGTCGCGCAGCGTGACAACCTGCGAGTGGGCAGGCACGACGGAGTTGCGGCCGTCATCGAGAAGCTCAAGGGGCACCCGCTCTTTGCGCACATCACACTCACGCGCAGTGAGCGGTCGCCGATCGCCGAGTTGGTGACCGACATGCTCGAGGAGTTCGGCCCCACTTCCTGAGAAGCGATCTCCCCGTGCGGACTTCGGTCTGCACGGGGAGATTCTTGGGTTTTCAGTAGTTCAGTTTTGCAGCGGTCCGAGTTCGTTGTCGAGAACTTCCTGCACCACACGCATTGCCGCCAGCCCCGCCGGCGCGCCGCAGTACGCGCTCGCGTGGATCACGGTTTCGACGATCTCGGTGCGCGTCAAGCCGTTTCGTAGTGCTCCGCGTACGTGGCCTTTGAGTTCGTTCTCCGCGCGCAGCGCGATCAGCATCCCCAGATTGATCAGACTGCGGCTGCGGCGATCGAGTCCGGGACGCGTCCATACCGAACCCCAGACATTGGCCGTCACGAAGTTCTGCAGTTCTTCGCTGTCGGTGCCGCGGGTGCGCTCGAAGGCGGCGTCGACAAAATCGGCCCCCATGACTTCGGTGCGCACAGCCAAGCCGGCGTCGAAGGAGTCAGGCGTGGTGTTCTCGGGCATGGCAGGTTCGCTCGCTTTCGGCAGGTGATTTCAGGCCGGAGCAAGCCTACTTCGTGTCCCGCTCCCGACGACTGCACGGCCGACCGCGGTCACCACACCCCACGCGACGTCTCGCAGACTGAAGTAGTCACGCCAGACGGAGACCTTGCCGTCGCGCAGTTCGAAAGTTCCGCACACCCAGAATTCGATGCGCAGCGGCCCGACGGTCAGGATGTCGGTGCGTTCGGTGAGCACCGTGGACTCGTCGCCGACGATGTGGTGCATCTCCGCCTCGAATTTCAGTGAAGGCTTGGTGACCAGACGAAGCGCTCGCACGACGGTCTTCTTGCCTCGCAGAGTGGGGAGCGAGACGTTCTGCCAGACGATGTCGTCTGTCATCAATTCGGCTGCTGCGTCCACGTCGAAATCGGTGAGGGCCGCGAACATTGCGTTCACCGTGGCTGTCGAACTACTCATGGGGTGTCCTTGGCTGATTATTCGGCCGGTGTTGCCCGGATGAAGGTACCGAGATGATCGTGATCGAAGTACTCCAAGGTTAGCGAGTTTCCGTCGAAGGTGGCCTTCGAGACCGTCCCGGCCGGTGCGTTCTCGCCGCTGAGCGGGAACGTGAAGGTGTTTCCGTCCCAGTGGGTCAGCGGATACGTCACCGCCGCGGGACCCATCGTCAAGGTCAGCGCACCGTTCTGCTGTGTCACGAGTGCGGGACCCCAGTACGGGTTGCCGTAGTCGCCGGTCAATTGGTTTGTCGGTGGGGCAGGCGCGGGGGAGGTCGGAGGTGTCTTCGCGGCAAGTTCGCCCTCGGGATCGGCTTGTGAGGCAAACGCCGCTTCGTACAGCGGGCGCCACTCGCGGGTGATCTTCCCGAACTGCACCAGATCGGCGAACTCGGCGGTCAAGGTCTCCGCGACGCCGGTGGGCGTGCCGTTGGTCAGAACGACGATGCCGACGTCAGCGGAGGGAATCGTCACGAAATTTGTCCCGGCTCCGACCAGGAAGGCGCCGGAGTGGCTGGCGGTGACACGGCCAGCGGCGCTGTCGGAAACGTTGAACCCGTAGCCGTAGAAGCCGGAGCGTTCCCCGATTTCCTGCGCGTGGCGCGAGACGATCTCCGGGTTCACTGCGGGCACGAGCGCATCCGTCTGAACGACCTGCTGCCCCTGATACTGACCGCCGGACAGCACCATGTCCAACCACTTGGCCATGTCGTTCGCCGAGGAGCTGACTCCACCGGCGGGGGATTGGGCGTCGGCGTCCCGAACCGGCCCTACCTTGTACTTTCCGTCTTCGAGGATGTGGCCCACTGTTCGATTTTCTCGGGCCTGGTAATCGGCGAACCGCGAAGACGTCGACGTCATACCGAGCGGGCCGTAGATCGTGTTCTGCGACAGCGTTTCCCAATCGGTGCCCGCCGCAGCTGCAACGGCCTCAGCGCCGGCTGTGACGCCGAAGTTCGTGTACTCGTATGTGATTCGGAATGGATTGAGCGGTAGTTGGCGAAGCTTCTCGATCACCTGGGCCCGGTTGTAGCCCAGGTCCTCCAGTCCGTCGCCGGCGTGGTCCGGTAATCCCGACCGATGCGTGTAGAGATCGGAGATCGTGAGGTGGTCGGTCACCCACGGATCGCCAAGCGCAAACCCCGGCAGTTTCGAGATCACCGGAGTGTCCCAGTCGACGGTCCCGATTCCGACTTCGTGGGCGACCACCGTGGCTCCTACCGACTTCGACACCGATGCCAGTTGGAACACGGTGTCGGCATCGACGGTGGCGCTCTTACCCAACTCGCGAACCCCGAATCCCTTTGCATACACAGTCTTACCGCCGTGCACCACGGCCACAGCCATGCCGGGAACACCCGAACTTGCCATGAGATCGTTCGCGAGGCCGTCGAGCTTTCCGACCGCGTCGTCGATTTGCCCGTCCGGGATCGGCACCCCGGCGTCGAGACCGGGGCTGGCGTCGCTGACGACCGGCCCGGGCGCTGAGGTGGTGTCTGAATCGGACGAGCATCCGGCGAGCAGGGCGACCGTCAGTACTACCGGAATCGCCGCAGCCGACAGTCGCGAGCTGTTTCTACTGGTGATGGACACGAGATTCTCCCTAGCAGGGCTGTCGTCGGTACCACTCGGTCAATCCAGTATCGGGGAACGGCGGGCTGAGATACGGACAAATCGGGAAACCTTGTAGCTACTTCGGGGTCTTGGTCGCCAGACTGCCGAGAATGGAGCCTTCTGTGACCGGCTTCCAGGGGAGCAACAACGCGACCAGCAGCGCGGTGATCAGTGCTGCGCCGACCGTGAAGTACGACGCGATGGCGAAGCCTTCCAGGCACGCGGTCTTCATCGTGTAGATCAGACTGTCCTTCTGCTGCTCGAAGAGCGGACTGATGTCGCGCGAGCGGATCTCGATGACGCTGAGCACCGACTCACGAGCGAAGCCCTTCTCCTGTGCCGACATCACGGCGTCGGGAATGGCGTCGACGATCGGAGCCACCTTTGACGTGTAATACGAGGCGACGATCGAGCCGATGACGGCGACGCCCAGGGTCCCACCGAGCTCACGCGTCGTGTCGTTGACTGCCGAGCCTGCGCCGGCTTCGTCGAGGGGCACCGAGGACATGATGGAGTCGGTAGCCGGTCCCTGGACAATCGCGAGGCCCAGACCCATGAGAACCATCGAGATCACGACGGGTCCGAGGTAGGGCGTCTCGACGGTCGTCTGGCCGGCCAGGAACATGCCGCCGCTGAGGACGAGGAGGCCGAACACCATCACTGCGGTCGTGCCGAGTTTCTGTGCAGCCAAGGTGGCAACTGGGGCGCCCACCGCAACAGCGGCGGCGAAAGGCAAAGAGTGGATGCCGAATTCGAGTGGCGAGTATTCGCGAACGCCCTGGAAGTACTGCGTGATCAGGAACAAGAACCCGAACATGCTGAAGTAGCTGACCGCAATAGCCAAGGCGGGGAATGAAAACCGCCGGATTCGGAAGAGATTCATGTTCAGGATCGGCGCGTCGGTGCGCAGTTCCCATGCGACGAATGCCGCCAACAACACTGTCGCAGAGAGGTATCCCGTGATGCTGAATGCCGACACCCATCCGCGATGGGGTGCGTCGATGATGGTCCACACCAGAATGACGATGCCGAGGAGCGACAAGATTGTTCCGACGAAATCGAATCGGCCGACGTGAAGCGCCTTCGATTCCGGAACAACCAGCAGCACACCGACGATGACCAGCAACGCAGCCGGAACGTTCATCCAGAACACCGAGTGCCAGGAGAAGTGCTCGAGAAGCCAACCGCCTGCCGTCGGGCCGATGGCAATCGCGAAGCCGGCCATTGCGGTCCAGGCGGCGATGGCGATGGCTCGTTCTCTGGCGTCGGTGAAGATGTTCGTGATCATGGCCAGAGTTGCCGGAAAGACTGCTGCGGCAAAGACACCCATGGCAGCGCGCGCCATGATCACCTGTTCGAGGTTGGAAGCCAAAGCGCCGACGAGCGACATCGCGCCGACGCCGATCAGACCGATGATCATCACTCGGCGGCGTCCGAAGCGGTCACCCAGGTGGCCGAAAGTGAGTAGGAACCCGGCGAAGGTCAACGTGTACGCGTCGACGATCCATTGCAGGTCACTGACGCTGGCGAACAGGTCGACGCTCATCGTCGGCAGTGCGACGTTGACCACTGTGTTGTCCAGCACGACAAGGAGTTCGGCGAGGCAGATGAAGATCAGCGCAGTGAATCGACGGGACTTGGTCATCATGGGCGCCGAGGGCGCCGGTGCAAGTGTGTGAGACATGTTGGTACGCCATCTCTGCTCCTGCGCGGACGGCAGCAGCGGTTGGAAGTAGAGGGGTTGGTCAGCTCGGGGCCGAGACCAGAGCCTTGAGGTGCGCGCCGATCCGATCGAGAGGCGCGGTGGTGTGCTGAGCTTTTGCCATCAGAGTCGCGCCTTCGATCGACGCGATCACGACGGTTGCCCACTGTGCTGCAGTCTCGGACGGCTGTCCCTGCTGCCAGAAGAACGATGTGAGAAGCGATTCCCACGAGGTGAAGGATTCGCCCGCAGCAGTTAATGCCGCCGGCGTCGACGCGCCCTCCACTGCAGCGGCTGCGACCGGACAGGAGGAGGTGAAATCGCTCTCTACCAAGCTGTTTCGAAATATTGTGACAACCGCGTCGATGATCTCCGGTGGGGAAGACTGAGCGATCATCGAACTGATGGCGGCGCTGACGCCTCGGCCGAAGTAGGCAACTGCTTCGCCGGCCAGCTGTCCTTTGCCTTCGGGGAAGTAGTGGTACACCGACCCGCGGGGAGCTCCCGAGCGTTCGACGATCTCGGTGAGCGAGGTCGTCGCGATCCCGTGTTCACGGAAGGCATTGATGGCGCCGACCAGCATCAGAGTGCGGGAATCGGAGTCGGCCATCCCGCCATCGTATGCAATCGCAGAGCTGTTCGATTCATCTGGTGCCGCTGGTTCTCTTGGTACTCCCCACTTGCGACGCGCTGCGGCGATCGGACAACGCGTCTGCAGGCCGGTCATGGCAACGAGGTGTCTCGAGGTGTGTTCATCACTGCCTCCCAGTATGTCGATCGGTATAGGAACGAATCTGAGACTAGATGTAACCGACAGACACAGTCAAGTGTTGTGTGCAGGTAGTGGGTATTGATCGATATTCATGGTGGCAAAACTCCCGGATCAGTGGTTATATCGTGCGGTATAGAGCTGTTGCTTCGAGCGCCAGCTCCGGAGGAGAGGAAACGGCATGCCGGTACCGACGTCAGTTGCACGAAAACGAAGAATCGAAGTCGCAGTCGGGAAGTATTTCGCCAATCCGCTGGTCACCGGATTGAATCGGATCGGTTTGATGCCGTCGTTGATGACCGAGATCGAGACGGTTGGACGCCGAACCGGTCTGACCCGCCGAGTGCCCGTTGCGATCACCTACGACAGCGACGAGGCGTGGGTCATCGCGCAGCACGGCATCGACAGGGGTTGGGGCGCCAATATCTCTGCGACGCCGAAGGTTCGGATCCGTCGCCGCGGCGAGTGGGTGGACGGACAGGCCCAGATCATGCCGGACGACGACGTCCCGGCGCGGGTGAAGACATTCACGTCGGGGAAGTTCAGATCGGCGCTGACGGCCTCTGCCTTTCGCGGATTGCAGACCGATCCGGTCAGTGTTCGAATCAGGCTCGAACTCGATCCGTCAACCGATTGAATCAACGGGAGTTGAAGTAGTCGGTACGGAATGACCCGGTGCGTTCTCGTCGTTGACGAATGCAGCGGTGGCGCGATCGCCACTGCACACGACGAAGGAGCAGGGTCATGCGCATCGGAATCATCGGAGCCGGTCAGATCGGTGGCACGCTCACACGTAGGCTCGCTGCGCTCGGTCACGACGTGCGCGTCTCGAATTCGCGGACACCGGACACCCTTGCAGAACTGGAAGCGGAGACGGGCGCGAAGGCAGTCCGCAGCACCGAGGCCGCCGAGGGCGCCGAGTTGGTCATCGTGAGCATTCCGCAGAAGAACGTGGTCGATCTACCGGCGGGGATCCTCAGCGGTGCGGTCGCCGGTGCCCCGGTCATCGAGACCAACAACTACTACCCGCAACAGCGTGACGGTCTGATCTCGGCCATCGAGGACGGACAGACCGAAAGCGGATGGGTGCAGGAGCGCCTGGGTGTACCGGTATTCAAGGCGTTCAACGGAATCTGGTGGAAGCATCTCCTCGAGAAGGGGCTTCCCGAAGGTGCAGAGGGGCGCATTGCGCTACCCATCGCCGGCGACGACGACGCGAACAAGCAGGTCGTGTTCGATCTGATCAATCAGTTGGGCTTCGATCCTGTCGATGCGGGAACGATCGACGATTCCTGGCGTCAGCAGCCGGGAACTCCGGTGTACGGCAAGGACTTCGATCGTGAAGCGACGTTGAAGGCATTGGCCGAGGCGAGCCCCGATCGCACCGACGAATGGCGCGCAACCACTACGGTGTAGGGAAAAGAGTGGCGGTTTCCGAAGTGGAAACCGCCACTCTGTTGTTTGTTCAGTCCTTGACCTTCGCCATCGCCAGAACGTCGAGACGCTTGTCGAGTTCTTCCTCGCTCAGCTTGTCCGGGACGAGTCCGCGCTCGATGACGACCTGGCGGATCGTCTTCTTCTCTTTGAGCGCCTGCTTCGCGACGGCCGCGGCTTCCTCGTAACCGATCGCCGAGTTGAGGGGCGTCACGATCGACGGTGACGATTCGGCGAGTGTCTTGAGGTGCTCCTCGTGCGCGACCAGTCCGCTGACACACTTGTCGGCGAACAGTCGAGAGACGTTGGCCAGCAAGGTGAACGACTCCAGCAGGTTGCGTGCCATGACCGGGATGTAGACGTTGAGTTCGAACGCTCCGGCAGCGCCGCCCCACGCGATGGCGGCGTCGTTTCCGATCACCTGAGCCGCAACCTGAGTGGTTGCCTCGGGCAGGACCGGGTTCACCTTGCCGGGCATGATCGAGCTACCCGGCTGCAGATCGGGGAGTGCGATCTCGCCGAGTCCGGTCAGCGGACCCGATCCCATCCACCGAATGTCGTTGGCAATCTTCGTCAGTGAGACTGCGATGGTCCGCAGCGCGCCCGATGCCTCGACCAGTCCGTCACGCGCGGCCTGTGCTTCGAAGCTGTTCTTCGCCGGAGTCAGCGCGTCGACGCCTGTCGACTTGACCAGCTCGGCAACAACTTTGGGGCCGAATCCATCCGGAGCATTGAGACCGGTGCCGACTGCTGTTCCGCCGATCGGCAACTCGCCGAGGCGGGGGAGTGTTGCGTTGACGCGCTCGATACCGGCCTCGATCTGACGTGCGTAGCCACCGAACTCCTGACCGAGCGTGACCGGCACAGCGTCCATCAGGTGGGTGCGTCCGGATTTGACGACGGTCTTCCACTCGGACGCCTTCGTGGCAAGCGCAGCATGCAGATGTTCCAGTGCCGGAACAAGATCGGTGACCGCTGCTTCGGTAGCTGCGACGTGCGTGGCGGTGGGGAAGGTGTCGTTGGAGGACTGCGACATGTTGACGTGATCATTGGGGTGTACGTCCACGCCCGCGGCCTTCGCGATGGACGCGATGACCTCGTTGGCGTTCATGTTCGAGCTGGTTCCCGAGCCGGTCTGGAAGACGTCGATGGGGAACTGATCGTCGTGCTTGCCTTCGGCGATCTCGTTCGCGGCGGCGATGATTGCGTCGGCCTTGTCCGCGTCGAGCAGTCCGAGGTCCTTGTTGACCTGCGCACACGCTGCTTTCAGCAAGCCCATTGCGCGGATCTGGGTGCGCTCGAGTGGGCGCCCGCTGATCGGGAAGTTCTCGACTGCACGCTGGGTCTGTGCCCGCCACAGCGCGTCGATGGGCACCCGAACTTCGCCCATGGTGTCGTGTTCGATTCGGAACTGTTGATCGTTGCTCTCCGTCATGGCTCCACATTGCCACTTTTGGAGGGCGGGTAGGGGACTACGTCCCCCGTGAGCGGTTAAGGAGTGCAGGGACTCCCTAACCGCTCACGGGGCGGAGCCGATCAGAACGTCGGGGGAACCGCGCCCTCTTCGCCGTCGAAGTCGACGGAGCTGTACTCGCGCAGCTTCTCGAGACGGTGGTACGCGTCGATCATGCGAACGGTGCCGGACTTGCTACGCATCACGATGGACTGCGTGCTGGCGCCGCCGCCGTAGTAGCGGACACCGCGCAGCAGGTCACCATCGGTGACGCCCGTGGCGCAGAAGAATACGTTCTCGCCGGAGACGAGATCTTCGGTGGTCAGGATCCGATCGAGATCATGACCGGCGTCGATGGCCTTCTGGCGCTCTTCGTCGTCGGTGGGTGCGAGCTTGCCCTGCAGCGATCCACCCATGCAGCGCATGGCTGCTGCGGCGATGATGCCCTCAGGCGTTCCGCCGATGCCGACGAGCATGTCGGTGCCGGACTCGGGACGCGCTGCGGCGATGGCGCCGGCAACGTCACCGTCGGAGATCAGACGGATACGGGCGCCGGTGTCGCGCACGTCCTGGATCAGCTGGTTGTGACGCGGGCGGTCCAGGATGCAGATCGTGATGTCGGAGACCGACGCCTTCTTGACCTTGGCGACGCGCTTGATGTTCTCGGCGATCGGTGCGCTGATGTCGATGACATCTGCAGCATCCGGTCCGACAGCGATCTTCTCCATGTAGAAAACGGCCGACGGATCGAACATCGCGCCGCGCTCGGCAACAGCCAGAACGGAGATCGCGTTGGGCATGCCCTTGGACATCAAGGTGGTGCCGTCGACCGGGTCGACGGCGAAGTCACAGTCGGGGCCGTCGCCGTTTCCGACCTCTTCGCCGTTGAACAGCATCGGCGCTTCGTCCTTCTCGCCCTCACCGATGACGACGATGCCGCGCATCGAGACGGAGGAGACGAGCTGACGCATAGCGTCGACGGCTGCTCCGTCGCCGCCTTCCTTGTCGCCGCGGCCTACCCAGCGGCCGGCAGCCATAGCACCGGCTTCGGTGACTCGGACCAATTCGAGTGCGAGGTTACGGTCCGGGGTCTCACGATGAGTGCTGCTGGCCGTCATGTGCGGTGCCTCCTGGCGCGGTCGCGGTCGACGGGGTGTGTCGACGCAGTGGTTTCTTCAGGCGTCATTGTCCCAGATGGGAGCGGCTACGTGCGCTGTCGGGTCGCCGCTGCGACGTTTTGTCTCGCTCGAAGGGGACCGGGAATCGTATCTACTGCGCAGTACCTGGATACTGGGGGTGTGGCATCGAAGAAACCCCGCATTCTCGAAGACAACAAAGACATGGTCTGGTCTCTCGTACCGTTGGTGCTGTTCTGCATCATCATTGCGGGCATCGCCAGCCAGTGCACGTTCAGTCCTGGCGGCCCGACGCAGGGGCCTATCCCGAGCGTCGACGTGGACGCAGCTCTGAACTACGACGCGAAGGAACTCGGATTTCCCATCCGTAATCCCGGTGTTCCGGACGGGTGGACCCCGAACTCCGGCAGTCGCAAAATCATCTCCGGCGACGGCGGCGGAGATTCGAGCACTGTGGGATTCATCACGACCAGTGGTCGCTACATTCAGCTGACACAGAGCAACGCCGAGGAATTCCCGTTGGTGTCACACGTTGCCGGTGGACAGCGATTCGCGACCGGAGTCGAGACCGTCGGCGCCGACACGTGGAACGTCTTCGGCGGCGAAGGTGTCGAGTCGATCTGGGTCACGGACGTCGGGGATGTTCGCCTGTTGCTCACGGGCGCGGCGACGCCGGACGAGTTCCGGATTCTTGCCGAGAAGGTCGGCGCAGCGCAGCCGATCACGCCATAGGATTTCCGGTCGGAGCGGACGTTACTCGTCCGCTTCGGCCAGAGCCTTTTCGACGCGAGCCCTGGCGCCGGCCAAATGCTCTTCACAGCGCTTGGCCAACGCTTCGCCTCGCTCCCACAGTGAGAGTGACGCGTCGAGGTCCAGGCCGCCCTGTTCGAGAATCTTCACGACGCTCACCAATTCGTCGCGGGCTGCTTCGTAGCCGAGTTCGTTGATGTCGGTGTCGGTGTCGGTGGCGTTGCTCATTTTTCTCTTCCCATCACTGCGGCGCGAACGGCGCCGTCTGCAAGTCGAACTCGAATCTGGGTTCCGGGTGGCGCGTCCTCGACCGAGCGCAGAACCTCCGGATCGCCGTCGGCGACAACACGTTGCACGACTGCGTACCCGCGGGCCAGCGTCGCGGCGGGGCCCAGCGTGGTGAGCCGGGCGCGCAGATGCTCGATCGTTCGGGACTCGGAGTCGATCAACCGAGTCACATCGCGTCGTCCGGCGGCCTGGAGCCTTTCGACCTCTTCGGCGCGACGGTCCACCGCGAGCAGCGGTGATGCCATGACCGGTCGAGTGCGCAACTGTTCGATCAGATGAGACTCACGCTTGACCCAGCTGCGCAGTGCCGCAGCGCTGCGGTCACGAAGATCGGCAACCAGAGCAGCTTCCGCAACCGCGTCGGGTACGACGCGCTTGGCCGCGTCGGTGGGTGTGGCTGCGCGCAGGTCGGCGACGTGGTCACTGAGCGGGCTGTCCGGCTCGTGGCCGATGGCACTGACGATCGGCGTCGTGCAGGCCACGATGGCGCGGCACAGCGCTTCGTCGGAGAACGGCAGGAGATCCTCGACGCTACCGCCGCCGCGAGCGAGGATGATGACGTCGACTACCGGGTTGGCGTCGAGTTCCTTCAGCGCTTCGATGATCTGGGGAACAGCAGTGGGGCCCTGCACGGCGGTGTTACGCACCGCGATAGCCACTGCGGGCCAACGACGGTGGGCGACCGAGACGACATCCTTTTCGGCCGCGCTGGCTCGGCCCGTGATCAGGCCGATCGTGCCGGGCAGAAACGGAAGAGGCCGTTTGAGTCTCGGATCGAACAAGCCCTCCGCGGCGAGCAAGGCGCGCAGTCTCTCGATGCGGGCCAGCAGCTCACCGATACCCACGGCGCGAATCTCGGTGACACGCAACGACACCGTTCCGCGTCCGGTGTAGAACGAGAGCTTGCCGAACATCACGACACGCGAGCCCTCGGTCAACGGCACCGGAGAGTTGTGCAACAACTGTGGTGAGCATGTGATCGACAGCGACATGTCTGCCGACGGATCACGCAGAACGAGAAAGGCCGTTCGGGTACCGGGGCGTGCATTGATCTGGGTGATCTGACCTTCGACCCAGATGCTGCCGAGTCGATCGATCCAGCCGGCGACCTTGGCGGAAACCGTGCGGACCGGCCACGGCTGTTCAGCGCTGCTGGCGCCGGACGATCGCTGCGATGAAGCGGGGGGCGTTGCGGAAGTCACTTTGCCTTGGCTGTGGTGATGCGGTTGGTGAGCATGGTCTGGAACGGTGCGCGGGCGAGCGTCGCATTCTCGTAGTCCAGGACGGCGGTCAGCTCGTCGATGCTGAGCGTCCGGATGCGCGCACGGAGCTGTGCGAGTGTGAGGTTGGGGTAGTCGAGTTCGGTGACGATCTCGGGCTCTTCGGCAGGTCCGTCCGTCGTAGCTGCCGCGGATTCGGACTCGGCGCCGGGTGCGGGCTCCTCGATGGGGGCAGTCGGCTCGAGCGAGTAGAGCGCGAAGCGTCCCGCATTGGTCGGGGTGTCAGCGGTGGTCGCCCCGGTGGAAGACGCCGAGTCTGCGGGAGCGTCGGCGTCCTCGTCGAAGACCGCCCACTCGGGCTGTTCGTCCTCGGAAGACCAGTTGATCAGTGCAAATGCCTGATCGCCCTTGATCGCCAACGAGGTGATCGACTGCTGCACGCGCATGCTTGTCTGCAGCATCTGGCTCACGGCGGTCATCGGCAGGGCGACAGCGGTGGTGGGCAACTTCTTTGCCTCTTCCATCGCGGTGACGGCGAGTCCCGCGGCAACGCGCGCCACGAACGGTGGTCGGATCATTCCCACAGCTTGCCGCAAAGCTCCGACAATCGGTAGCCGACTTGCCTGTGACGGCCGTACTCGTTTACTTCGGAACCTTCGATCGGAGCCCGAAACCGAGGTGTTCACGTTTGCCGGAGTGTTTCACGTTCGAGGTGCCAGTAGGCTGGTCACATGTCTTCGGCTGTTCCTCTCAATCTCGGTATCGCGCACTCGGCTGATTCGCCGTCCACCCGCAAGGGCAGCGCCAAGCGCGTGCTCCTCGCCGAGCCTCGCGGCTACTGCGCCGGCGTCGACCGCGCGGTCGAGACCGTCGAGAAGGCGCTCGAGAAGCACGGCGCACCCATCTACGTGCGTAAGGAGATCGTCCACAATCGCCACGTCGTCGAGACGCTCGAAGATCAAGGCGTGATCTTCGTCGACGAAACCGACGAGGTTCCGGAAGGATCACTCCTCGTGTTCTCGGCGCACGGTGTGTCTCCGGCCGTCCACGACTCGGCCGCCGAGCGGAACCTGCGCACGATCGACGCTACGTGCCCCCTGGTCACGAAGGTGCACCAGGAAGCAAAGCGATTCGCTCGCGACGATTACGACATTCTCCTCATCGGCCACGAAGGCCACGAGGAGGTCGAGGGCACCGCAGGTGAGGCTCCCGATCACGTCACGATCGTGGACGGTCCGGATTCGGTCGACGCAGTCACGGTTCGGGACGAGTCGAAGGTCATCTGGCTTTCCCAGACCACACTGAGCGTCGACGAGACGATGCAGACTGTCGCGCGCCTGCGTGAGCGTTTCCCCAATCTGCAGGACCCGCCGTCCGACGACATCTGCTACGCCACGCAGAACCGTCAGGTCGCGGTCAAGGCGATGGCTCCCGAGTGCGATCTCGTGATCGTGGTGGGTTCGCGGAACTCGTCCAACTCGGTTCGCCTGGTCGAGGTCGCGCTTGGTGCAGGCGCTGCTGCGTCGTACCTGGTCGACTACGCCCGTGAGGTCGATCTCGCGTGGCTCGAGGGTGTCCAGACCGTCGGCATCACGTCGGGCGCATCAGTGCCCGAGGTGCTCGTGCGCGGCGTGATCGAACTTCTTGCCGAGCATGGATACAACGACGTTCAGCCCGTCACCACAGCCAACGAGACCTTGGTGTTCGCTCTTCCCCGTGAATTGCGAGCAGCGCGCACGTCCTAGAACAAGAAAATGCGGGGCACCTTCCATCTGGAAGGTGCCCCGCATTTTTTGCTACTGGGCTCGTCTGTCAGGGCTCTTCGCGATCGCGATACCGAACTCGCGGCGGCGGATACGCGGGAAGATCGACTCCGGGTGGGCGGCGGCGAGGGGGCAGCGGCGGCGATACGTCGTCACCCGAAGCGAAGAAGGGCTCCATTCGCTCCTCACGCCTGGGCGACGGACTGGGCTCGGGCGCCCGGCGGCGACCGTACGACGGGTAGTCGTCGTCTGCTGTCGGTCTGCTGTCCGGCTGAGGGCGACGCGTAGGCGGTTGGTGCGTGCGATCGACCCTGGGCGGCAGTGGGCTTCTCCGGGGCGGCAGCAGGCGATCGTCTTCGATCGGTTCGCGCCTGGGAGCGCTTCGGTAAGCGGGCTGTTCGTCCACCTCGGGGGCGCGGCGACGCGGGGGCCCGGGGACGGGCGCGTCCGAGACTCTGCGGCGACGCCCGGTCTCGGGTGCGGATTGTTCTCGCGTGGCAGCCGCAGCGGAGTCTCGAGTGGCGGTCGCCGAGCGGCGGGAGCGGGTCGAGCGCGCAGGCCCGGTGGGACGCTGATTGAGCAGGAAGTACCGGAAACCGCCGATTATCAGCACGACGACGGTTGCGGCCAACATGATCGGAAAGCGGTTGACCAACGGGTACGCGATGTTGATCGCGATGTCGCGCAGTGCGGTGCTGTTGTCCTTGCCGATGAGCGTGTGCCCGATCGGCACCGCAGCGAAGAGCAGCAACGGAGGTTGGGCCATCGCGGTGAAAAGAGCCTTGTTCGAAGCGGCAACCACAGCGAAGAGACAGCCCAGGAAGTAGAACGTCGAGAACACCGCGGTGAGCTCGCCGCCGCCTCCGGTTGCATCGATCAGTACGCCGACGGCGGTGACACCGGCAGCAAGCAGGATCACTCCCCACCAGGGCAGGCCGGGGACGGTCACGATGAGCGATCGCTTGTCCAGCGGTACCCCGGAGCGAGCACGTTGGGTTGCAGACACATAACGACATTAGCGGTTCTTGCGTTGTCGGCCGTGTTTGTGCGGGTCGTGGCTGGCGCATTTATCGGCGCGATGGCGCGATGGTTTCGGGTTCTTCGCCAAACGAACCGGACGGATTGTGTGCAGGGTCACCGGACGTTCGTGGGTTGGGGCACACCGTCGAAGCCGTCAGCGTGGGAGATCGGCAGTGTCGGTGGGCTGCTCTACCGTCGGATTCATGAAGATTCTGCACACCTCCGATTGGCACATAGGTCGCACCTTTCACGGCGTCGATCTGTTGGCCGATCAGGCGAGTGTGCTCGGTTCCATCGCAGATTCCGTCCGCGAACACGGTGTTGACGTCGTGGTCGTGCCCGGTGACATCTACGACCGCTCAATTCCCAGTTCCGACGCGGTCACGGTGTGCAATCGAGGCTTCGAGGCAATCCGGGCGGCCGGAGCGGTCATCGTCGCCACGTCCGGCAACCACGATTCCGCGGTGCGGCTCGGTGCCGGGGCGTCCTTTGCAGCTGCCGGCGGATTGCACTTGATCACCCGAGTCGGCCAGATCGGTACTCCGGTGATGCTCAGTGATCAGTTCGGACCTGTCGCGTTTTACGGGATTCCGTATCTCGAGCCGGAGATCACGCGCGTCGAGTTGGACGTGCCCCGGGCTCGTACTCATTCCGACATCCTCGGTGCGGCAATGTCGCGTGTTCGGCGAGATCTCGCCGAACGAACGACTACCGACCCGTCGACACGGTCGGTACTGCTCGCGCATGCCTTTGTCGTGGGCGGTGAGGCGTCTGAATCGGAACGCTCCATTTCGGTCGGCGGAGTGGAGACCGTCGCAGTGGGCGAGTTTGCCGGTGTCGACTACGTTGCGCTGGGGCATCTGCATTCGCCCCAGATGCTCTCGGAGAGTGTCCGCTACTCAGGTTCACCGTTGCCGTATTCGTTCGGTGAGCGCAGCCACCGCAAGGCTGCGCTTTTGATCGAACTCGACGCAGCCGGTCTGTCGTCGGTGCAGCGCCTCGATCTTCCGGTGATTCGAGGGCTGAGCCAGGTGACGGGAACTCTCGAGGAACTTCTCACCGAGTCGAAGTACGCCGATTCCGAGCAGTGCTACGTCTCCGCTTTGCTCACTGATCCGGTTCGTCCCGTCGATGCCATGAGGCAGCTCCAGGCACGTTTCCCCTTTGCCGTTCACCTCGAATGGCAAAGGCCGGAAGGACAATCGGATCTCAAGTATCGCGACGCGGTACGGGGTCGAACCGACATGGAGATCGCCCGTGGCTTTGTCTCGGCCGTGCGTAGTGACCCGTCCGAGCGGGAGGTCACGTTGATGGCCGAAGCGCTCAGCGCTGCCGCGCGCGCCGAGGAGTCCACGGTAGAACTGAGTGAAACCGCGTGAGGCTTCACAAACTCGAAGTCAGCTCTTTCGGGCCCTTTGCCGACACTGTCGAGGTCGACTTCGACCGATTGGGTGCAGACGGGCTGTTCCTTCTGCACGGCGACACCGGTGCAGGCAAGACCACGATCCTCGACGCGGTTTCCTTTGCCCTGTACGGGCGGGTTCCGGGTGCGCGCAACGAGGGCAAACGGCTACTGTCCGATCATGCGCCTGCCGGTTCGGTGCCGCGCGTGGAACTCGAAGCGACCATCAGTGGTCGCAGAATCAAACTTGTTCGTAGTCCAGAGTATTCGCGCCCGAAGAAGCGTGGCACCGGTTCGATCACAGAGAATGCAAAGGCCACACTGACGTGGTTGGACGGCCGCGGCGAAAACCTTTCGCGCATCCCTGACATCGGTGACGAAATCAACCGCCTCATGGGCATGAGCGCTGATCAGTTCTTCCAGGTGGTGCTCTTGCCGCAGGGTGAGTTCGCCAAATTCTTGCGTGCCGAGAGCGACGAGCGAGGCAAACTGCTCGAGCGTCTGTTCGACACCAAGCGGTTTGTCTCCGTCGAGGCATGGTTCGACGCCAAGCGAAAGGCAAGTGCGACCGCGCTCGCGGCCAGGGAGCAATCCGTGCGGCTGCTGCTCGCGAAGGTCGAGACAGCTGCGGGACTCGAGGTAGGCGCCGAGGCACACCCACTGGAATGGTCGCGCAAACTCCTCGCCGAGGCTCAGGACACCCGCGATGCAAGTCTCGCGGAGCTGGTGACCGCGAAAGATGCAGCAGCCGAGGCTAATCGGGTTCTGTCGGCGGCGCAGCGAACCGCAGATCTGGTAGCTCGCCGTAATCGTGCGACCGCTGAGCTCGCAGCATTCAATACGGGCGCCGCCCAAAGAGCTGTGATCGGCGCTGAACTCGAGACCGCCAAGCGCGCACTGCCGGTGGCCGCTGTCGCCGGCGATGTGGACGCTGCCGGCTTGCACCTCGCTGCCGCACTCGAATCGATGACCACAGCGATGTCGACCTACTCCGCACTCGACGGTCCGGAGATTTTTGTGCCGGAGGTGTGGCCACCCACCGACGATGAGCGTCAACGCGTCGTAGCTCGGATCCGGACCTGGCGTGACGAGATCGTTCGCCTGGACGCAATGGCGGAGGACGCTCGCAGAGCCGATGCGGCAGAAGCCGAGATCGAGAAACTCGGAGTTCGGCGAGACACTCTGTCCGAGCGCATCGATGCCATCGCGGTTGAACGCACACAACTGCCAGAAATGGTGCGCTCGGCCGGCCAACGACTGGAGGATGCGCAACGCGCTCACGCGGCTCTGCCTGGCCTCGAGGCTGCACTCGTAAAAGCGTCGGATGCTGCGACAGCGGCCCATGAAATCGTTTCTCTGCGTGCACAAGCCGAGAAGATTCGTGTGCAGGTGTTGGATGCGCGCGACGCCCATCAGAGTGCTCGCGGGCGCTGGCTCGACCTCGTGCAAAAGCGTATCGAGGGCATGGCGGCGGAGTTGGCGAGTTCACTCGCGCCCGGTGACCCATGCCAGGTGTGTGGTTCGCGTGAACACCCTGCGCTGGCTCAGTCGGATGTCGTCACGGTCACCGAACCCGATCTGGAAGCCGCGTCAGCGGCCGAGCGTGCGGCCGAGAAAGCCCTCAGCAAGGTGGCCGATCGCCAGGTAACCGTCGAACGTGACATCGACCGGGTGATCGCGCGCGGCGGAGACGGCGATTCCGAAGAACTCGACAGGCTCCGCGCCGAGGCACGGAACGCCGTCGACGAGGCGACACACTCTGCCGGTCAGGTTGGAGTGCTGGCACAAAAACTTGCGCAACTCAATGGGCGTGACACCGAACTACAGCAGGAATCCGCTTCTCTGACAGCCGAATTGGCGGCACTTGCCGAGCGTAGGACGACTCTGTCAGCGACGGTCGAGCAGATTCGAGCGGCGATCGTTGCTGCGGTGGGAGAAGATTCGACCATCGCTGCTCGGCGCTCGCGGTTCGAAGGCCTTGCATCCGCTGCCACGGCGGCGTCCGAAATACGCGACGACGCCGTTCGTGCGCAGGCCCGATCGGCGGAACTGTCGGCCAAACTGTCCGCTGCTGCGGCCGCTGCCGGATTCGATTCGGTCGAGGCTGCGATCGGAGGGGTGAGAGCGCCTGCCCGAATAGCGGCGATCGAAACGGAACTCGCCAAGGCGCGTGACCTCGAGGTTGCCGCCCGGACTGTCCTCGACGACCCCGAGGTTGTTGCGGTGGGTGAAGTCGAGACCGTCGACGTGGACGGCCCTCGCGGCCTCGCGCTTCAGTGCGCCGAGGTAGTGAACGCGACTGTTGCGGCCGCTTCCCTGGCCGAGAACCGTGTGTCGGATCTCGAACGGTTCAGCGGACAACTCGAGAAGGCCTACGAGGCGGTTGCACCTGAGCGTGAACTGCACGACGAACTCGCTGCCCTCGCAGACGTGATCGCCGGTAAAGGTCAGAACAGTCGCAAGATGTCGCTGCGAGCGTATGTGCTCGCTTCGCGGTTGGAAGAGATCGCCGTGTCGGCATCGGTTCGTTTGCAGCGGATGTCCGGGGGACGGTACGAGTTCGTGCACAGTGACGAGGCAGGATCTCGGGGTCGCCGCGGCGGTCTGGGACTCGACATCCGGGACGACTTCACGGGCGTCGTTCGCTCGGCGAAGACGCTCTCGGGCGGTGAATCGTTCTTGGCGTCATTGTCTTTGGCGCTCGGACTCGCCGATGTGGTTGCGGCGGAGTCCGGCGGAATCGTTCTCGACACGATGTTCATCGACGAAGGATTCGGCACCCTCGACGCCGACACCCTCGACTCGGTGATGGCTGTGTTGGACGAGCTTCGCGACGGAGGACGAGTGGTGGGCATCGTCAGTCACGTGGACGAGATGAGGCAGCGAATCCCGAGTCGCCTGCACGTCATTCGCGGACGTGCAGGCTCCTCGGTGAAGGTGATCGCGGGCTGATCAGGCCTTTTTATTCTCTACCTCTGACTCGGCGTCGTCGTCTTGATCTTCGAGGATGTCCGAGGCATCGCCGGCGGGCATCGGCTCGTTGTCGCTTGCGCGTTCGTCGATCTGCTCTCCGATGTAGCGGATGACAACTGCTGCAACAGCGGCGACGGGCACTGCGAGGAAGGCGCCGACGATGCCGTACAGCGAGCTACCGGCGGCCACGGCAAGCAGCACGATGACGGCGTGGAGTTTCATCGACTTGCTCTGCAGCACAGGCTGAAGGACGTTTCCTTCGATCTGCTGAACGGCCAGGATGATGATCAGCACGATGATGGCGGTGGTTAGGCCGTTTGCCACCAACGCAACCAACACGGCCAGGGCGCCGGCGACAAACGCACCGACGATCGGGATGAATCCACCGATGAACGTCAGAATTGCCAGCACCGGTGCCAGCGGGACCCCGAGGATGAGCAATCCGGCGCCGATGAAGACCGCGTCGATCAGGCTCACCAGTGCTTGAGTCCTGATGAATCCGCCGAGCGTGTCCCACATGCGGGTGAGGACCTCTTCGAGATGCCGACCGGCGCGGCCGCCGCCGACAGCGTGCAGCCAGGGGATGAACCTCGGTCCGTCCTTGATGAAGAAGAAGGCGAGAATCAGGACCAAACCGAGCGTGACCAACAACGAGCTCGCCGTGCTCACACCGCTGAAAACGCCTGAAGCGATGGCGGTTCCACTTTCCTGCACCTTCGTGATGACGGCATGGACTGCGTTGTCGATCTGGTCGTCCTTCAGATTCAGTGGCGGACCCTGGAGCCAGTCCTGAACCTGATTGATGCCCTCGGTGGTCTTGTTCGCGAGCTCGGGGGCCTGGCTGACCACTGACGGAACGATGCCTGCGATCACACCGGCCAAGATTCCGATCGAGAGGACCAGGGTGATGCCGGCTGCCGCGGCCGGTGGCATACCGCGCTTGATCATTCCGCGGGTCGGCGGCCACATGACTGTCGCGACGACGATTGCCAGAGCCACCGGCAGGATGATGACCCAGAGCTTTTCGATCAGCCAACCGAAAATCCAGGCGCCCAGCGAAATCGATGCCAACACCAACGACCACTTTGCGAGCCACATACCCCCTTGCCCGATGATCTCGCCGCGGTCGCGCTTTCGCACCCCTGCGGACGTCCCCTTGTCTTGCTCGCTCACTGATCGTCCTTTCCGTCGGCGCAGGGATCTCCTCGCCGATGTGAGAATCCGGTGATCTAGCTGAGCTGATCGTAACGACTGCATGCGATAACTCGTGTGTTGCGCTTCAATACTGTGTTTTGAAGCATGCCAGGCGGACTAACATTTCCGTCATGAGAATCGCAGCAGCAGTCGGGGCAGCAGCAATCGTCGTTCTCGGGCTCACCGCGTGTAGCACCGAGGATCAGGACAACGCGCAGAACAAGATCAGCGAGGCAGTCACGAGCGGGCAACAGGCGCTCGAGACGGCGAAGCAGTCAGCGGGCAACGCCATCGACCAGGGCAAGACGGCGTTGTTCGTCGCCACCTTCCGTGGGGCTTACGCACCGTTGGCGGAGAACCGCGACGACGCAGACATCGAGGAGATCTTGACGACCACGTGCACCGAGGTCGCCAACGGCACGGACGAGGCGGAGGTCAAGTCCAAGATCACCGACCTGGCCGAGAACAACGGCAACAAGCCCACCGACGAGCAGGCTGGCCACATTTACGAACTCGCGAAGGCCACCTGCCCCTGACCGGATTCAGCAGCAGCGGGCGCCCGGGTTGGCGTCGGCTGCTGCATGCCGGCGGCGCCAGAACTCTCGTTCGCTGATTACCGGTGAGTCGGCGTGGTGGCGTCGGGTGTGCTCGACGTAGCGCTGATAGTCGAGATCACCCATCACCGAGCGAACCCACCACAGCGTTCCGCGGAACGCTGTGGTGAGTTTTGCCGTCATGGTCATGGTCAGTGCCCACCTCCGTGCGCGGCGCCGGGTGCCCGGACTTTCCCGGCTTTGATGAGCTCGTCCCATTCCTTCTGGATTTCCTTCTCCGCGGGCGTCGGAATGAAGCTTGCGGGACCGAAGATCTTCGACGGTTCCTCCGGGGACTCGGTGGTCGGCAGCCCACCGGCCCGGATTGCCTTGGCACATACGATGATCCCGGCGATGACCACGACGATCACCAGAGACGCGAAGATGATCGAGAGCGTGCCCTGAATGAAGGTGTTGCGGATGACGGCATCGATGGCCTCTGGAGTCTTCGCAGAACCGTGCGCCGTCTCACCTGCTGCCTTCGCATCCTTGAACACGTTGTGCTGAGCCCAGTAACCGATCGCGGGGTTGTCGGAGAAGATCTTCTGGTACGACGCGGTCATAGTCACGACCAGGTCCCACACCAATGGCACGCCGGGGATCCAGGCCCATTTGAACAGGCCCTTCTTCATGACGATCGTCATGACCACCGTCAGCGCGATCGCGGCCAGAAGTTGGTTGGCGATGCCGAAGAGCGGGAAGAGCGTGTTGATTCCGCCGAGTGGATCGGTGACACCCATGAGCAGGATCGCGCCCCACGCAGCGACCACGATCAGCGAGCACAGCCACGCGCCGATGCGCCACGACGGGTCCTTGAACTTCTTTGCCGGACCGCCGAAGTTGCCGAGCGAGTCCGAGAGCATGAATCGAGCGACGCGAGTGCCGGCATCGATCGTGGTGAGGATGAAGAGAGCCTCGAACATGATCGCGAAGTGGTACCAGAACGATTTCAGCGAGTCGCCGCCGAAGACGTCGCTGAGCACTTCGGACATGCCGAACGCGAGCGTCGGGGCGCCGCCGGTTCTCGAGATGATCGATTCTTCCCCGACGGCCTCGGCTGCCTGCGTCAGCACGTCCGGTGTGATGGGGGCGGTGCCGAGGGGCAGATTGTTGACGTATTCGGCTGCGGTTTCCGGTGTTCCACCGGTCAGCGCCGCGGGAGCATTGAGTGCGAAGTACAGGTGCTGATCGAGGATGCAGGCGGTGACCAGAGCCATGATCGCGACAAACGATTCGGTCAGCATGCCGCCGTACCCGATCATCTTGGTCTGGCTTTCCTTCTCCAGCAGCTTCGGCGTCGTGCCGGACGCGATCAGCGCGTGGAAGCCCGAGAGTGCGCCACAGGCAATGGTGATGAATAGGAACGGGAACAATGAACCGGCAAAGGCCGGGCCTTCGCCGTTGGAGGCGAACGGCGTCACTGCAGGCATGTTCAGCGCGGGTCGTGCGACCAGAATTCCGATGGCCAGCAATGCGATGGTGCCGACCTTCATGAACGTCGACAAGTAGTCGCGCGGTGCCAGGAGCAGCCAGACCGGCAGCACCGAAGCGGCGAATCCGTACGCGATCATCAGCCACGCAATGGTGACCTTCGAGAGTGTGAACCAGTCTGCGCCCCAACCGGTATCGGCTACCCAACCACCGGAGACGATGGCCAGGAGGAGTAGGACGACGCCGATCAGGGAGACTTCGGAAACCTTGCCCGGCCGCAGATACCGCAGGTACACGCCCATGAACAGGGCGATGGGGATGGTCATCGCGATCGAGAACACACCCCACGGGGACTCGGCGAGCGCATTGACGACCACAAGTCCGAGAACGGCGATGAGGATGATCATGATGACGAACACGCCGATCAATGCGGCGACGCCGCCGACGAGGCCGAGTTCTTCGCGGGCCATCTGACCGAGGCTGCGCCCGCGGCGCTTCGACGAGATCCACAGGACCATGAAGTCCTGCACCGCCCCGGCGAACACCACGCCGACGATGATCCAGATCGTTCCCGGTAGGTATCCCATCTGCGCGGCCAACACAGGCCCGACCAGGGGACCGGCACCGGCGATTGCCGCGAAGTGGTGACCGAACAGCACCCGACGATCGGTGGGCATGTAGTCGGCGCCGTTCTCCATGATCTCGGCGGGAGTTGCGACGTCGTCGCGGGGCTTGACGATCTTGCGTTCGATCAACCGCGCATAGAAGCGGTAGGCGATCAGATAGGTACAGATTGCGGCCAACACGAACCACACGGCACTGATGTGTTCACCGCGGACGATCGCAATCATGTACCAGGAGCCCGCGCCGACCAGTCCGAGAACGAGGAAGACGACGCGCGCAGTCGTGGAGATGGGTGTTTTGTCGATGACCCCGACAGGTGGCAGGTCAGGATCGGTTTTCAGGTACTCGACATTTGGTTCCGGCGCAGTCGTCAAGCTCATCGTCGAACTCCGTCCACTAGTGCAGTGTGGCCGCCGTCACAGCGGGCCATCTGTCACTGTAGGACCAGACGGGTGAATCCGCGCGATCTGTGGCGCGGGAGTCGACCGGCGTCAGAATCGGTGAGCGTCGGCGTCGATCCAATCGGTGAGCCAGCTCTGCGGCGGGGAGTCGAGCAGTTCGCCCGGCATCAGCCAGTCGAACAGGTCGGCATAGGTACGCGTGGTGAGACACTCGACGCGGCGGTTGAGCATTCCCGGTTGCAGTTGGTCGAACGAATCGATGCCCATCGACGCGATCATCTGTTTGGCCTTCACCTGATCGAGGCCGGCACGCTCGGCAAACCGGTCAGGATCGAATCGGCCGTCCTCGGTTCGGCATCCGAAGTATCCCGAGGCAATTTCCCAGATCAGATCGCCGCCGTGTTTGCGGTGATACGGACTGATCGCGCCTTCGCCGGTGTCGTGGGCGAAGCCGCCTTTGGCGGCGCCGGCGTTGAGGGCCTCGATTGCGTTGGCGGACAACGACCCAAAGCTCATCGCGGAGACGTTCAAGAGAGCGATGTCGTACGGCTTCGTGCAATCGCGTCCGCCGAGGCGAACTCGCGGAACGGTGTCGGGGGCGGTCCGTGCGCGAATCGAATGCGTCATGAACTCGTAGCCGATCGCATTGACGTCGCGCTCGGTCCCGAAGGGCTCTTCCGCCAGTGTTCCCTTTGCACGCTCGTAAACCAGATCTCGCGTTTCGCGATCGAATGGCATTCCATCGGTGGATGATTCGACGAAGTACTGCTGGATCTCCGGTCGAATCTTCTCGAGGAGGAATCGCGCGTGCCCCAGGACCGGATAGTTACGGAGGATGCTGTGGGACTTCTGAGTGAGGTCGTAGGTGCCCATCGCCGCCAGCGCGAGAGTGACGACAGCGATCACCCACCATCCGGGCGAGGCGACAATTGCGAGCGCGGCGGTGCCGAGACCCACTATCCATATCAAGAGCACGATCAGCATCCGAGTCACCTCGAGAGCGTAGGCGCCCACTGTGACACGGCAGCGGTAAGTCTCCACTAGGTTCTGCGATAGAGAACCGAATCCGACTCTTTGGGGGAATGATGACCGAACCGCAATATCCGACCGACCCGCAGGATCCGAAGGAGCAGCAGTATCCGGCGGGCCAGCAGTATTCAGCCGGTCAGCAATATTCAGCAGGCCAGGAGTATCCGACGGGCCAGCAGTACCCGACCGACCCACAGTACTCAGCCGGACAGCAGTATCCGACCGGTCAGCAGTACAGCGCGACCCAGCAGTACAGCGCCGCACCCACGTACGCGGCGCCTCAGTACGGTCCGCCGAAGTCCAACGCGGGATGGGCCGTCGCGTCGATCATCTTCTTCTGGCCTATCGCGTTCGCCGCGTTCAACCATCTCCACGACATCTACCCGAAGTGGGCGATGGGCGATCACCAGGGCGCGCAGTACGCGTCCGAGCGCGTGAAGAAGCTCGGGCAGATCTCGCTCCTCATAGCCGTCATCTGCTGGGTGCTGTTCATCGCGTTCTACGTCATCTTCCTGGTTGCGATCGTGTCGTCCGTCGATTCGTATACCTACAACTGATCACCTGCCGCGACGTGACGGTGGGGCGAGTACCCGTCACGTCGCTGCGAGGCCGTAGAATCCACAGACCGTGAGCCTTACCCTCGGAATCGTCGGACTGCCCAACGTCGGCAAGTCCACCCTTTTCAATGCACTGACCAACAACGACGTGTTGGCAGCGAACTACCCGTTCGCGACCATCGAACCCAACGTCGGCCTGGTCGAGCTGCCCGATCCGCGGCTGCAGAAGCTCGCCGAGATCTTCGGCTCCGAGCGCATCCTCCCCGCGACCGTGTCGTTCGTCGACATCGCGGGAATCGTGAAGGGCGCGTCCGAGGGCGCAGGCCTTGGCAACAAGTTCCTGGCCAACATCCGTGAAGCGGACGCCATCTGCCAGGTAGTTCGCGTCTTCGCCGACGACGACGTCATCCACGTCGACGGCAAGGTCGACCCGGCCTCCGATATCGAAGTCATCGAGACCGAGCTCGTGATCGCCGACATGCAGACCTTGGAGAAGGCGCTCCCGCGTCTGGACAAGGAAGCTCGCAAGAACAAGGAGCTCAAGCCGGCCCACGACGAGGCACTCAAGGCTCAGGCCTTCCTCAACGAGGGCACGACGCTGTTCAGCGTCAAGGACAAGCTCGACTTCTCGCTGCTGCGTGAACTGAGCCTGCTCACCACCAAGCCCTTCCTGTACGTCTTCAACGCCGACGAGTCTGTGCTCACCGACGCAGCGAAGGTTGCGGAATTGCGCGCATCCGTCGCACCGGCCGACGCTGTGTTCCTCGACGCGAAGGTCGAGCAGGAACTCCTCGAGCTCGACGAGGAAGACCGCCAGGAAATGCTCGACTCGATCGGTCAGACCGAGCCGGGCCTGCACGCTCTCGCGCGCACCGGCTTCCACACCCTCGGACTGCAGACCTACCTGACGGCTGGTCCGAAGGAAGCTCGCGCCTGGACCATCCACAAGGGTGACACCGCGCCCCAGGCTGCCGGCGTCATTCACACCGACTTCGAGCGCGGCTTCATCAAGGCTGAAATCGTGTCCTTCGACGACCTCGTCGAGGCGGGTTCCATGGCCGCAGCCAAGGCTGCAGGCAAGGTCCGCATGGAGGGTAAGGAATACGTCATGGCCGACGGCGATGTGGTGGAGTTCCGCTTCAACGTCTAAATCCGGCTTCTGGTCCTCACCCCACGGGCAACTCGCTGAGCGTCCGACGTGTCACAAACCGCCGCGCTCTCCCAGTCAACGGGTCGGTGAATTCGAGTTCCCTCGCGAGCAATTGGAGGGGGAGGGAATGATCGTCCGGGGCGTCGGGAAGCAGGTCGGGGTATCGCCGGTCGCCCAGGATCCCGGCGCCGAGAGCTGCCAGATGCACCCGTAACTGGTGCATCCGTCCGGACTGCGGACGTAGAACCGTGTGCAGCACAGCACGTCCGGAGGCGCTCACGCCCATCCCTCGCGCCTCGATCGTGGTCTCGGAGTTGGGTTCACGGCTGTCGTCGACGACGACCCGCAACTCGCCGCGTCGAGCTTCGATGTGGTTGCGGTAAACGAGAGGGACGTCGAGCGCTGGCGCATCCTGGTCCCACCGGGACGGTTGCGCCGACACCGCCTCGTAGACCTTCGTGACCTGCCGCTTCTCGAACAGTGACTGGTACGCGCCGCGCGTCGCGGGGCGAGCTGAGAACATCACCACGCCTGCGGTGCCGCGGTCGAGTCTATGGATCGGGGTCAGATCTGGGTTGTCGAGGCGGACCCGCAGTCGGACGAGCGCCGACTCGCGCAGGTAACGCCCGCTGGGGGTGGTCGGGAGAAAATGTGGTTTGTCGATCACGACGAGATCGTCGTCGATGTGCAGGATCTCCTCGCGGAACGGCACCGGGTCCTCCGCCGGTAACTCGCGGTAGTACCAGACGAACCGGTGCGCGCTGAGCTCGGCGCTCCGGCAGATCGGGTGGCCGTCGATACCCACGAACTCGCCGTCGTCGAACCGCCGATACAGGTTTTCGGCGTCCAGATGGTCGAACTTGGCTACGACGTACTCGGCGATCGTCGTCCATGGCCCAGAGAGCGGGATGCGTAGGCGCGTCGGGCCAACCCCGTTCTTGACGGGCAGCGGTGGGGACATGGACACACAGGTAATCATCCCATCGACTGCTGGTCAGCGGTGATTCGGTGCGGCCTGGCCGGAGACGTCCCCGCGGGGACGTGGGGACCAACTCGGAGCGGTGATCACCAGAGATCGTCGAGTCGGAAAATCAGTAGCGCGGACCCCGGAAGGCTCCGTATGGTTTCGACACACACGATCGCGGTCGAAAAGTGCTGCGGTCCATACCTTCTGTAGCTCAATTGGTGAGAGCACCCGACTGTGACTCGGGCGACGGCGGATCGTAACCGCCCAGAGGGACTCAGTTCAGATACGGCTGACGTGAGGACTCTAGGCGCAGAGACCGGCAGCCCTTTGCCTGCACAGTTGTCGAACGAGCCTCAGCCGGTATTCCCTGAATCGCCGAACAGCATTCCAGTCACCCGCCATTTCCGCGTCGGCAAGTAGGTATTCGCAGTTGTCCAACTGATCCTTCAAAGACATCATCAGAATTCACCTCCGATCACCCGAGCAAGTACCAGTCCAGGATGCGTCCGGCGACACCCCGCGGACATCGGCCGAAGTACCTGTTCAGGTACCTGCTTCGGTGCGCGGTGGAGGTTACTTCTTGACCGCAGGCGCTGGTAGCGGCATACCGCGCTCGGACAGGACGGCGCGGAGACGGTCAGGGTAATCGGTGATGATTCCGTCGACACCCAGGTCTATGAGGGCGTGCATGGTGGCGGGATCATCGACGGTCCACGGGATGACCTTCATGCCACGCGCATGTGCGCTCGCGATCATGTCGGCAGTCGGGTACAAGGCGAAGCCGGGGTCGCCGACCTTTCCACCCTGGGGAGTTCCTTGGACAGGGGAGTAGGCGGAGGCGCCGAAGGTTGCCACCGCCGAGATGCCGTCGCCACCGAAATCGTCGATGTCCAGACCGCCGAGCCACGGTGACGCTCCGTCCTTGCCTACCTGGAGAAAGTCACCGTTGGTGAGCGCGACCACGGGCACACTCGGCGCGAGTTGACGGGTGAGCATGAGCGAGCCCCAGTCGAAGCTCTGAATGGTGACGCTGTCCAACAATCCGGCTGCCCGGATCGTATCGAGGACTACAGAGACGAACTGCTCACGCGGGGCGGTCTCGTGGGGCGCTCCCGCTTCCACCTTGGTCTCGATGTTGAGCTTGATTCCGGGTGCGTTGTACGACTTCACCAGAGCGAGCACTTCTTCGAGTGTCTGCATATTCGCTCCCGGAACATTTTGCTGCTCAGGGTATCCGGCAAGGGGGAGCGTGCCACAGTCCATGGTCTTGATCTGTTGCAGGCTCAGCGTGTTGACGAATTTGCCGACGTACGGGAACTCCGGGTCGCCGGTAGTGGCGGGCTCGGTGTCGAGGCATTTCTTGTTCGAGATCTTACGATCGTGCGTGACGACAGCGATCCCGTCTTCGGTGATCTGGGTATCGAGTTCCAGTGTGCTGACGCCCATTTCGAGAGCATTGGAGAACGCGGCCAGGCTGCTCTCCGTGTACAGGCCGAGCCCGCCGCGGTGGGCTTGGACGTCGAACGTCGAAACCGGCTGGGGTGCTGAACTACCGAACGAACCGGACCAGTCGAGACTGCCGGTTGGCGATGCGCCGGCCGGGGTCGCCAGGGCGGTGAGGGGGAGTGCGACGGTCACGGCGGCACACGACAATATTCTGCTCAGTTGCATGAAAGGAACGTAAGGGCGTCGAATGGCTCGCCGGGGTTCGTTAGGTAAACTAACGGTAAAAGTCAGGCTGCGTGAACGCGCTGCTCGACGCCGTTTGCCTGGACCTTCATCCACGACGCCAGAAGCTCGCACCCGGTCAGTCCGCTCTCGTCGAGAGGTTCGATCGCGTAGCTGATGTGTCTACCGCCGCGAGGGTTCTCCAGCTGAAAGCGGTTCAGGTTCAACCGCGTCGGCAGATAGCCGAGGACTTCGAGGAACGCGGTGCGAATGCGTCGTAGATCGGTGCGCCACTGCTTGGGACTGAAACGAGTCTTCTGCGCATTCTGGAAAGCATTGCTACGAAGTAGTTCCCAAACTTTTTGTGCCCACACGCGCGCCTGGGAGAAGGACATCCAGCGCGTCAAGTCTGCGATGTCGCGAATGTAGCTGTCGTCGCTGGCATTACAGATCATGTCCTGTGGGTGCCCGATCCACTTGACCGGAATCCACGGCTGGACTTCGGGTCCGTCGCCGGCAACTCCGTGTCCCTCGCAACCTTCGATGACGCCGGTCGGTTGTTGTGGATCGGAGATCAGTCCGACTCCGATGATGTTGGCGCCGTTCAGCGTCGGAGACGTAAATGTCGGAAGAGCCGCGCGGATCACGGTGCATCCCTGTGAGTATCCGATCAGCATGACTGGGCCGTCTATCTCTGCGATTGCGGTCGAGAGGGCCTTCACACCCATCGCGGTGCTGTGCCGAAAGCTCAGGCCGCCGTCGGCGACCGGGCCGTACGACGCGGGATAGGCGACCCAGCGAGAATCGAATCGACTGTCGAGTTCGTCGGTGACGGCACTGAGGAGTCCGCGCACACGCGCGCCGTGGTCGCCGACGTGGGATTCGCCGGTGCCGCCAACTGCAAGAACGGTTACCTCAGCCATGCCAGCGATGATCCACGTCAATTCTGAGAGGTCGGCTTCCAAACCCTGAGAAGAGACTGGCAATCCGTTGTGCTGCGAAATCGTTATCGAGCGAGCACCATTTACCCATGACGACGCCGAATCGTTCATCCAGGCGAAAAGTGTCCGTTGTCGGTGCGGGAAGCGTCGGCACTGCGATTGCGTACGCGTGCTTGATACGCGGATCAGCCGACGCGCTCGCCCTCTACGACACCAACAGTGCAAAGGTCCGTGCCGAAGTTCTCGATCTCAACCACGGAACCCAGTTCACACCGCCGTGCACTGTCGAGGGAGGTGATGACATCTCGGTCACCGCGGGATCCGACTTGGTTGTCGTCACCGCGGGCGCAAAACAGCATCCCGGCCAGTCGCGGCTCGAACTTGCCGCGGTGAACGTCAAGATTGCACAGACTCTGACCGAACAACTATTGGCGGTGTCACCGGACGCGGTTCTACTCTTCGTCACCAACCCGGTCGACGTGGCGACCTACGCAGCGATCCAGGCTGCGGGACCGTCGTACCGCAGCCGAATTTTCGGATCGGGGACGGTGCTCGACACGGCCCGATTGCGATTCCTGCTGGCCACCGAACTCGGAGTCGCGGTCGAGAACGTCCATGCCTTCATCGTCGGCGAGCACGGGGACTCCGAGATTCCGCTCTGGTCGAGCGCAACCATCGGCGGAGTGCCGGCAACCTCGTTCGTGGGACCGTCGGGCGGCGTCCTCGGCCCCGACTTACGCGCGAGTGTCGCGAAGTCTGTGGTCGAGAGTGCCTACGAGATCATCGAAGGAAAGGGTGCGACCAACCTCGCCATCGGATTGTCGAGCGCATTCATCGCGGAAGTCGTGTTGCGGGACGAACAACGGGTTCTTCCGGTATCGACCTTGCAGACCGGTGTCCACGGACTCGATCGCGTTTGCCTGTCCCTTCCCACGATGGTCGGTCGTGCGGGTGCCGGTCGAGTCCTCGAGGTACCGCTCTCAGAAAAAGAGGCTTCGGGGCTCCGATCTTCTGCCCGTACATTGCGAGAGGTGCAGGAATCTCTGGGATTGTGAATATCTGTTCTGCTCGATATCCGACATATAGGATCAACAAATGATCAGCTTCCTGATTCGCGCCGCGATCTTCCTGGGTTCTGCCGCTGTCGGGCTTCTTGTTGCGTCGTTGATTCTTTCGGGCTTCTCGGCGCCCACATCCGGATTCATCGTTGCGGTCGTGATCTTTGCGATAGCGCAGTCGGTCCTGGCGCCGTTCATCGCGACAGTGGCAAAGCGCCACGCACCAGCATTTCTCGGCGGAATCGGATTGGTGTCGACGTTTGTCGCTCTGTTGGTGGCGTCGCTCTTCTCCAATCTGTCGATCTCCGGTGTCTCGACGTGGATTCTGGGAACAGTCGTCGTGTGGCTGGTAACAGCACTTGCGACGCTGGTGCTTCCGTTGTTGTTCGTGCGTAAGAAAGTTCAGGAGAAGAAGGCTCAGTGACGCGTCCGAACATCGGTATGGACTACTCAGTCTTGGACTGCCCGGATCCGGCTGCATTGGCCAACTTCTACGTCCAGGTCCTCGACTGGAAAAGCGTTCGGGACGAAGATGATTGGCACGTGATCGAAGGACCCGCCGGCGAGCGGCTCGCGTTTCAGCTTGCTCCGGATTTTGTTCCGGTCGACTGGCCGACATCCGGCGTCGGAATCCATCTGGATCTGCTCGTCGATTCTCTCGACCCCGCGGAGGCTTGGGTGATCAGCCTGGGTGCGCAGCGGGTGACCGGCATCCCGGAGCATCAGACTTTCCGCGTCTACCGCGACCCGGTCGGTCACCACTTCTGCCTGTGTCTGCGCGACTGAGTGTCGACTCGCCCGGATCTCGTCGACCGTGGATAATTCCGAACACTTGTCACGCCCGAGAATTGGAGATCGACGATGGCTTCGCAGAATTCCGACGAATTCCTGGTAGAACGTACGACGATCGTCAAGGCAGAAGCATCGGTCGTCTTCGCGTTGATCAACGATTTCCACCAGTGGACGCAGTGGTCGCCCTGGGAAGGTCTCGACCCGGCAATGCAGCGCACGTACGCGGGTCCTGACGCGGGCGTCGGGGCTTCGTACGCCTGGGCCGGAAACAAGAAGGCAGGCTCCGGTTCGATGGTGATAACCGAATCCGTCCCAGACGAACGCGTAGTTTTGGACCTGGCCTTCCTCAGGCCGTTCAAGGCACAGAACGTCACCACCTTTCTCATCTCTCCGAATGCCGGTGCCTCTCCCAATGCCGGTGAAGTTCAGGTGACGTGGAAGATGACTGGAAAGAAGAATCTGTTCTTCAAGATCTTCGGTTTCATCTTCAGCATGGACAAGCTCGTCGGAAAGGATTTCGAGAAGGGCCTGTCCCAGCTGAAAGCTGCTGCCGAAAAGGGCTGACGAGCCGGTGGTACCGTCTCCCGGTGTTACGGATGACGCCCACCGATGCCCAAACCTTCTGGATTTCGGAGAAGATCCCCAACGATCAACTACTGCTCTACTGTTTCGACGGGCAGAGCCAGTCGATCGACGAGCTAAGACGCTCGGTGGTGGAAAGAGCGTCGCTCATTCCGGATCTCAATGTTCGGATTCGTGAATCACCGTGGCATCTCGACTATCCGCTCTGGGATCCCATGCCGGTCGATGCCTCGTTGGTGAGAGTGCATGAGCTGCCGGATGACTCGTGGCCATCGTGTATTCACGGAATCGAAAAGCTTCTCGAAAACCACGTCGACCCGCGTGAGTCCCCGTGGACGCTTCACCTGTTCCACGGCGTCACCGGCGCGCCGCGTTGTAGCGGCCCGGCGCTGATCGCAGTTCTGCAGGTCGCGCATTCTCTGGCGGACGGCAAACGCGCGTCGGCGATTGCTCGCCAGCTGTTCTCGCCGCAACCGCCCGCAAAGCAGAAGACGGACGTGCGGCGTAGCGGATCAGCCGAGATTCTGGGCCGCGCCGCCTTGCGCCTGCCGGGTCAGCTCGTTTCGCTGTTCCGCGACGGACGGGCTGGGCACCGAGCGCAGTTACAGCTGCAGTTGGACACCGAATCGGGAGTTGTTGCGCCGCAGGCGGCGAGCCGTCCCAAGGTGCGCTCCAACATCCCGCCTGGACCTCACCGACTGGTGCGCATGGTCGTGCGGGACAGCGCAGATTTCCGTGGCGACGGCGTATCCGTCACAGTCGGAGCGATGACAGCCATCTCGGTAGCGATGGCGAATTACCTCACCCAGCGAGACGGCTCGGTACCGCCGGAACTGGGAGCTGAGGTGACCATCGCCAAGGTGGGTACACCCACAGCGCGCAACCACTTCCGCAATGCAGGTGTCGGACTGTTCCCGGATATCGATGATCTTCGTGAGCGAGCCCAACGGATCAAGGCGTCGATGGACGAGCGTCGCGCACGGGCATCCCATCCGTCGAGCGCAGCGTCGGATCTCGCGCTGAACGCGGTTCCCGGCCCGCTGGTCCGTTGGGGCGTGCAGCAATACGATTTCACGGCGGTGCCCGACGAGGTCACCGGCAACACCGTGGTGTCGAGTGTCGCGCGCGGTGACGCGGATCTGGTGCTCGGAGGCGGCGTTGTTCGGTTCACAGCCGGCTTCCCGAGTTTGTCACCGGTCATGTCGTTGACCCACGGCGTACACGGGATCGGGGACACGGTGACGATCAGCATCACCAGCAGTCCGGCCTCGATCCCGGACATCGACGTGTACGAGCAGATGATGCACGACGCGATCGACGAGGTACGCGAAGCACTGTCGTGACGGCCTGATGTACTGGCAGCATGGGATTCACGCGCGCCGAACTGGAATCGTTCCGAGACGCCGAGATCGAGGATCTGATCGGGTCGAATTGTCGGCTGTTGTTCGTCGGTATCAATCCGGGACTGTGGACGGCGGCGACCGGCGCGCATTTCGCCAGGCCGGGTAATCGGTTCTATCCGGCACTGCTGCGGGCAGGCATCATCGAGCGTGCGATCGATCCCTCCGCGGGTATGTCGGACGCCGATACGCAGCACCTGATCGATCGCGGCGTCGGTATCACCAATCTCGCCGTTCGCGCGACGGCCAGAGCCGACGAGTTGACGGCGGAGGAGCTTGCCGCCGGGGGAGTGCGGGTGCGGGCGGTCGTGCGTGCGACAAAACCGAAAGTAGTTGCCTTCGCCGGGATCACCGCCTATCGAACAGCTTTCGGTGACAAGAAGGCGAAGGCCGGGCGCCAAGACCGTGATTTCGAGGGGGCAAAACTGTGGATCGTGCCCAATCCCAGTGGCCTCAACGCACACGAGACGGTGGACACCTTGGCAGCGAAATATCGTTCCGCCGCATCCGAAGCCGGACTTCTCTGAGAGAAGTCGCAGTTCCGTTCGGCCAGAACAAGGTACAAGTTAAAGTGCTTGTATGTCTGTTCTATACAACGTCTTTGTAGTGATTCACCTACTCGGTATGGCTGCCCTGGTCGGTAGCTACTTCACCGTCCTCAAGGCTCCTTCGATCACCGAGGTCATGGTGTGGGGTGCCAGGATGCAGTTCGTGTCCGGCCTGATCATCGTCGGGTTGGGCGAAGGCGCCCTGGACAAGAATTACATTCACGCGAAGATCGCTGTGAAGCTGGTGCTTTCGCTGGTCATTGTGGCCCTCGCGGAGATCACCCGGGCGAAGCAGAAGAAGGGTCAGCCCAATCCGAATCTGGTGCACGTCGTCGGCGGGCTGTCGATCGTAACCGTATTCGTGGCCGCGCTCTGGACCTGACAAAGACACAAAAGAGCCCCGGCGATCGAAACTCGCCGGGGTTCTTTGCTGTTGACGGGTCTACAGGCCCGGACGCTTGCCGATCGTCAGGGTCACTTCACCGGTGTGGGCGAAGAAGTCGTTGCCCTTGTCGTCGACGACGATGAACGCGGGGAAGTCCTCGACGTCGATCTTCCAGACGGCTTCCATACCCAGTTCGGCGTACTCGAGGATGTCGACCTTCTTGATGCAGTCGAGTGCCAGACGAGCCGCCGGCCCACCGATCGATCCGAGGTAGAAACCTCCGTGGGTGTTGCAGGCGTCGGTAACCTGCTTGGAACGGTTTCCCTTGGCCAGCATGATCATCGAGCCACCGGCGGCCTGGAACTGCTCGACGTACGAGTCCATACGGCCGGCCGTGGTCGGGCCGAACGAACCGGACGCCATACCGTCGGGCGTCTTGGCTGGGCCGGCGTAGTACACCGGGTGATCCTTGAGGTACTGCGGCATCTCTTCACCTGCGTCGAGACGCTCTTTGATCTTGGCGTGCGCGATGTCGCGTGCCACGACGAGCGGACCGGTGAGCGACAGACGAGTCTTCACCGGGTGCTTGGAAAGCTCGGCGAGGATCTCCGACATCGGCTTGGTCAGATCGATCTTGACCGCAGCGCCCTTGCCGGTACCCGAAATGCCATCGGTCTCTTCGTCGAGCTGAGCGTCCGTGACCTCGGGCAGGAAACGGCCCGGGTTGAATTCGAGCTGTTCCAGGAACACGCCCTCCGGCGTGATTTTGGCCTTCGCCTGTCGATCGGCCGAGCACGACACCGCAATGGCGACGGGCAATGAAGCGCCGTGGCGGGGGAGTCGAACGACGCGGACGTCGTGGCAGAAGTACTTACCGCCGAACTGGGCGCCGATACCGATCTTCTGCGTGAGCTCGAAGACCTTCTTCTCGAGTTCGTGATCGCGGAAGCCGCGGCCCGTGATGGCGCCTTCGGTGGGGAGCTCGTCGAGGTAGTGTGCCGACGCGTACTTCGCCGTCTTCATCGCGAACTCGGCCGACGTGCCGCCGACGACGATTGCAAGGTGGTACGGCGGGCAGGCAGCGGTACCGAGCGAGCGGATCTTTGCCTCGAGGAACTGCATCATCGAGTCGGGGTTCAGGATCGCTTTGGTTTCCTGGTACAGGTAGGACTTGTTGGCGCTGCCGCCGCCCTTGGCCATGAAGAGGAACTTGTACGAGTTCTCATGTCCGGCAGCAGTATCGGCGTACAGCTCGATCTGCGCGGGCAAGTTGTTGCCAGTGTTCTTCTCGTCCCACATCGTGATGGGGGCGTTCTGCGAGTAGCGCAGGTTCAGACGCGTGTAGGCGTCGTAGACACCGCGGGCAATGGACTTCTCGTCGTCGCCGGGGGTGAGTACGTGCTGTCCACGCTTGCCCATGACGATGGCGGTTCCGGTGTCCTGGCACATCGGCAGAACGCCGGCAGCGGCGATATTGGCGTTCTTGAGCAGATCGAGCGCGACGAACTTGTCGTTGTTCGACGCTTCGGGATCGTCGAGGATGCTCGCGAGCTGCGTCAGGTGATCCGTGCGCAGGTAATGAGAGATGTCGTGCAGCGCCGTTTCGGTCAGCAAGCGCATCGCTTCCGGCTCGACCTGCAGGAAGGTGCGGCCGTCCGGTCCCTCGACTGTCGACACCCCTTCGGTGGTGAGCAATCGGTACTCGGTGGTGTCATCACCGATCGGCAACAGGTCCTCATAGAGGAAGTCGGCCATCATCTCTCCTGAACAAGGGTGCGTGCGAAGGTCGCATTCAGGTTATCGTTGGGGGTTTCCTTCTCCGAATCGGGGCGGGTGTGAGCTGGAATTATCCGGATGCCACTGGCTCGATCAAGATACTTCGACCAGTTCGGAGAGCTCGACGCCGCGAAATTCGGCAAGTATTTCGGCCTGCTCGGCCACTGCTGCACGGCCCGATCGTGACCACGTTCCCCACGGGGTGATCGCGACCTTCAGCTTCTTTCCGGACGCCCGCGGTCGCCACAGCCCGGTGATCGTGCCGCCGACCACCACCGTGCCCGGTCGCCCGAGGGTCGGCCACACCGTCTTCTGGGCGGCCGGATCGGGCACCAGGGTCGCCCGATCCTTGAGCTGTACATACGGATCGAAAGGCCCGAGCAAGCGCGTACTCGAATCGGAGGGGGAGCCGAGCAAGTCTTCGCGGTCTTGTTCGAGAATCCACCGCTTCTCGCCGTTCACCTCGATCTCCTCGGCATCGACGGGCCAGTGGGCTTTGACGTCCTTGACCGGGGCATCGAGAAACGACGCGACGTGAGCAGGAGTGGCGGGGCCGTAGAAGCGCAGATACCCGCGAATCACGTCGAAGCGGGGATCGGCGTCTGAACCTGAGGCTGTGTACGGGCGTCGGCGCCAACCCGGAATGCGTTCGAGCACTGGGGGAGATGTGCCCGGCTGTAGCTCGAGGCCTGCCTGAAGTGCCGCGAGCCGGAACGGCATCTCGTACAGATGAGTGGCGTTGCACGGGCGGCAGAATCTCAGAAAGGGCTCGGTGACCCGCGTGGTCAATTGCGCGGACATCTCGCCCTTGACGGTTGGTTTCGAGACGATGTCCCGCATCGCAGTAGCAACTGTTTGCAGGGCACTCAGCGTCGGGATGCCGGCGGCCTTCAGGGGCCGATTCGCGTCGTAAATGCGCTTGGCTGCATCAGCCTCGCTGAACGGCGACGTGGCGACGGCGATGGCAGGCAGGTCGCCCCGACGGTAATAGTGGGGAGCGCCGCGCAACGTCCAGGCGAGAGCGAACTCAGTGACGTCGCCGCGGACGCCGCGGATCCGTAGGGCCCAGGCGGCTCCGTCAGGTCCGGTGTTCTGAATCCCGAGATCGAGAATGCTGCAATCGCTGTGATCGGCGTCACCGGCAGCCGCTCGGTCGAGTTGATGGCGGTGCCACCGGAAATTAGCTACCTGCGTGAGTGAGGTTGCGCTAGACATGATTTCAGTTTACTGGTGGGTAACCGCAGGATTTGGGACAGTTGATCAATGCGACGACAGAATTGGTGAAATTCGACCGATTGTCCGGAATTTTTTCAGTAGCAGACCTTATTAGTCGAAATAATGACCCCATTGTCGGAATCCTTTGCCAACTGGTCGTTCGTATGATTACTGTTACCCACGTCACGGATACATTACAGATGTGACGCAGCTGTCACAGCACTGTCGGGTGCTTTGGGTAGCTGACCTCTGACTTCTCTAGGAGATTCACATGGGTTCACTGATGTCGATCGTCGAACTTGCACTCAAGGGCCTCGGCTCGGTCGGTGCCGGCGACCAGTTGTTCGAAACCTTCATCGGTTCGGTTCAGACGAACACGGGCAGCCTCAAGCCCCTCCTCTGATCCTGCTCGCTGGAATCGGATCGTTCGACCACACAACTTCCGCTCGGGTGACCGAGACCTAAACAACTGTAGGAGTTTTCATGGGATCCTTCGAAATCGTGGGGAACGTCATCACGGCTGTCAACAACGTCGGCACCGCATTCTTCAATTCGCTGACCGAGCTCAGTGGCGGCACGGTTACGCCCAAGTAAGCGTCGTCTGACGAGAAAGGCTCACGCACTCGGTGCGTGAGCCTTTCCGTGTCGATCGGAACTAGGTCGACCGGATCGAGTTTTTCCGATCACGTCGGGTTTGCCTCTTTCAGCCGGTACCGTTCGAAAGGTTCCGCTGCCGAAGAGAGTGACACGGATGATCGAGACTCGTGCGTTACGAACGGTTTTCCGCGTCTTCGTGGCGTTGGGCACGGCAGTATGTGGGCTCCAGCTCCTCACGGCACCGGGTCACGCTCAGTCGGTGGACAGCAGGCTGGTCGACATCTCGGTGTACTCACCGTCGATGGGGCGCGACATTCCGTTGCAGGTCTTGCGGCCGGCTGATACCTCGACGCCCGCTCCGACGCTCTACCTACTCAATGGAGTGGACGGAGGAAAAGACGACGCGACGTGGTCGGTGCGGACCGATGCACCGAAGTTCTTCGCGGACAAGCACGTCAACGTGGTCACCCCTCTCGGTGGAGCATTCAGCTACTACACCGATTGGGAGCGGCCGGACCCCGGCCTCGCGAAATCCGGCAACAACAACGGGGTCAACATGTGGACCACGTTCCTGACGGAAGAACTACCGCCAGTCATTGATTCGACGTTCGGGACGACCGGCGAGAACGCACTTGCCGGCTTGTCGATGGCAGGCACGTCGGTACTGGATCTGGCTATGGCGGCGCCCGCGCTGTACAACAGTGTCGGGTCCTTCAGTGGGTGTGCGATGACGAGTCCAGGCATCGGTCAGGACTTCGTGAAACTCGTGGTCGCAGTGGGTGGTGGAAACGCGGAGAACATGTGGGGTCCGTACGATGGCCTGGGTTGGCCGGCTCACGATCCGGTTGTCAACGCGGACAAGCTACCTCGAATCCCGATGTACATCACTACCGCAACCGGGATTCCGGGTCCGTACGACACGCTTGCCGATCCACGGATCGACAACGACGTCACAGATTTGGCGTTGCAGCTTGTTCTCGGTGGCGGAATCGAGGCGGCAACGCACTACTGCACCACCCAGCTTGCGGACAGGACGAACGCACTGGGTATGAACAATATTCGCTACAACTTCAAGCCGGCAGGAACGCATTCATGGGGATACTGGGAAGACGACTTACACGACTCGTGGCCGATGATCGCCGCGTCGCTCGGCGTGTGAGGCCCCAACGAGCAAGTCTTCGAAGCGTCGTTCTCGTCGGCGCGCTCGCCTTGATTTCACTACTTGCGTTGCCCTCGACCGCGCTCGCCGACGAGACCCCGAAGATAACGAGTGTCACCGAACTGTCTTCGCGCTTGGTTCTTCTCGACGTCGCGAGTCCCGCCATGGGGCGCACCATGCAGGTGAAAGTGCTGCTTCCTGCCGACCGCTCGGAACCGCGCGGGACGCTGTATCTCCTGGACGGCAATTCCGGGCAGATCGAAGAGAACAACTGGCTGGCTCCGGCTAACGGCGATATCGTCCCGTTCTTTGCCGACAAAAACGTGAACGTCGTACTCCCCATCGGTGGAACCGGCACCATGTACACCGATTGGCAGGAAGACCACCCGAAATTCGGTCGTCTGAAATGGGAGACGTTCCTCACGAAAGAGCTTCCCCCACTGATCGACACGAGATTCGCAACGAACGGGCACAACGCAATCGGCGGGATCTCGATGGGCGCAGAGGCCGCGCTGATCCTGGCCCAACGCTCGGCCGGGTTGTACGACGCGGTCGCGGGCTACAGCGGCTGCTACACAACCGTCGGAGGATTCGGCAAGGCGTTGACCGATCTTGTGGTCATCAACGGAAATGCCCGTTCGGAACAGATGTGGGGTCCGGCCGGCAGTGAGGCTTGGCAAGAGCACGACATTTTCGCCAATGCCGACAAGCTGCGCGGCACCAAGGTGTATCTCGCCTCGGGATCGGGACTACCAGGCCCGCACGAAACTCTCGATACTCCTGCCCTGGGCCGGGTACTGGTCGTTGGCGGGGTCATGGAACTGGGATCGAACCTGTGCACCGACCAGATCACGCAGGTGTTGCGCGATCGCGGAGTCGATGTCACCCGCAGCGCTCAACCGGTGGGGACGCACGGTTGGCCGTACTGGCGCGACGAACTCGTTCGCTCCTGGCCGATGCTCGACTCTGCGTTGTCGGCTTGAGTAATTCCTTGCGATGAGTTTCCGCTTCGGGCCGGGTCTATAACCCTGTACACCTGATTCGTAACCTCATCGACAAGGACAGAACATGCCTTCCATCACTCCCTGTTTGTGGTTCGACAACCAAGCAGAAGAAGCAGCGAACTTCTACATCTCGGTGTTCGGTTCCGGGCAGATCCTGGGAATCGAAAGATACGTCGAGGGATCGCCTTCCGGAATGCCGGCGGGATCGGTGATGACCGTCAGCTTCGAGCTCGGCGGTCAGCGATTCACCGGATTGAACGGCGGACCGATGTTCACGTTCTCGGAAGCAGTGTCGTTCGAGATTCCGTGCGTCGATCAGGCTGAGGTCGATCACTACTGGTCCAGGCTGACCGAAGGTGGGGAAGAGGGCCCGTGCGGATGGGCCAAGGACAAGTTCGGATTGTCCTGGCAGGTGGTCCCGAATCGTCTTCTCGAACTGATGAAGGATCCGGATCGGGCCAAGGCACAACGCGCCACGGACGCGATGATGAAGATGAAGAAGATCGACATCGCGGAGCTCGAACGGGCCGCAGACGCGTCCTGAACACGATCTGGCCGATGGGCGACAGCCTTCGTTAGCTGATGCTAGCCTTCCCTAATTCTCGCTGGAGCGTTGGAGGAGTGCTGGTAACCATGCGAATCAATGTCTCTCGAATGAAGATTGCAGTCACCGCCTTGGCGGCCTCGCTCGCCGTCGCCGGGCTTGCCGGCTGCAGCAGCGACAGCGCTGACGCACCCGCGGAGGCGGGAGCAACCGTCTCGACCATGTTCGGCGACGTCGAGGTCCCGGCCAACCCGCAGCGCGTCGTCGCGCTCGGTTGGTCGGACGCCGAGACGGCACTTGCCCTCGGAACACAGCCGGTCGGTGTCGCGGACTGGATGGCGTTCGGTGGCAAGGGTGTCGGACCCTGGATTGCGGACGAGTTCACCACGGACCCGAAGATCCTCGGAACCATGGACCTGAGCATCGAGGACGTCATTGCTCTCGACCCGGACCTGATTTTGTGGACGAGAAGCGACAACACGCAGGCCACCTACGACAAGCTCAGCGCCATCGCGCCGACGGTCGGGCCGCCCCCGGGTCTGGCCACTGCGTACGGGACGACGGTCGAGCAGCAGACCGAACTCGTCGCGAAGGCTCTCGGCAAGGAAGCAGAAGGAAAGGCGCTACTGTCCGGCCTCGACGCCAAGTTCGACGCTGCAATTGCCGCCAATCCGAGTTTTGCGGGTAAGACAGCGGCCGTCGGCGCCTACAGTTCCGATGGTTACGGCGCGTACGTACCCGGCGACGCACGCGCAGACTTCATGACGCGCCTCGGCTTCACGATCCCGACGGCGATCACCGAAAAAGCCACCGGCAACTTCTACATCCCGGTCGCCAACGAGAACCTGAACTTGTTCGACGCGGATCTCACGGTGCTGTTTCCGATCTTCCTCGACAGCAGTGCGTTTGCGAACGATCCGCTGCTGCGCGCAATCCCGTCGGCCCAGGAGGGACATCTGTTGATCCTCGATGACCCGGCACTCGTCAATGCGTTCTCGAGTGGCTCGGTACCGGGGTTGACCTACGCAATCGACAACGCCGTTCCGAAGTTTGCGAGCACGCTCGGCGCCTGATCAGAGGTGTTTCGGGACCTGCCCGTCCTGTGAGCGTGTTCGCAAACAGTGGCGGGCAGTTCTCGTGCGTCAGTACACTGGAAAAAGTGAACTTTCAGCTAACGAGCGGCGGCCCAGTGGAGATCGAAGCGACCGCTCCTCGTTTTCCGCGGATGCATGCATACGTGGATATCGCTGTTGTGATCGTGGTGCTGGTGGGAACCAATCTGATCGCGCATTTCACCACCGCCTGGGCAAGCATCGCGACGGTACCCATCTCTGCTCTCGTCCTGTTGGCGCTCACCAAGCGCCGGGGAATGGGTTGGGCGGAATTGGGGCTGTCCCCTCGTGACCTGCGGCGAGGTTCGAAGTACGCGCTTGCTGCCGTCGGCCTGGTCCTGACCGTTGTCGCCGTCGGCGCTCTGCTTCCGCTCACACGTCCTTTCTTCATGGCGGATCGCTACGCCACTATTTCCGGCGCGATCATCGCGTCGATGATCGTGATCCCGCTGCAGACCGTCATTCCCGAAGAGTTGGCTTTCCGTGGCGTCCTGCACGGCACGTTGAACCGGGTCAGTGGATTCCGCGGCGTCGCCGCTGCCGGTTCTCTGATGTTCGGACTGTGGCACATCGCGTCGTCGATGGGTTTGACCAGTGGTAACGAAGGGCTGTCCGGCTTTCTCGGTACCGGAGTCGTCGGCCAGGTCGCCGGCATCCTCGGAGCTGTTCTCGCCACCGCTGCGGCCGGTCTCGTATTCACCTGGCTTCGTCATCGCAGCGGCAGCCTGATTGCGCCGATTGCTCTGCATTGGTCGTTGAATGGTGCAGGTGCACTGGCTGCGGCTCTTGTTTGGCATGCAACTCTTGCTTGATCCCAATATCTGACAAAAAGGACAGCATTCGCCGCGCGGCGCCGGGTAGTTTTGTGCTTTGCTCAGTAAGTGACGCACCTTCATCGAGGCCATGTCTTCCACATTTCCGGTCGTCCGACGGTTGAGGATGCGGCGCAGTCGCTCGTCTCGATCCCCGACGGCGTCTTGGCGATCGACGATGCCGGAACGATCGTCTACTGCGGAGAATTCGAATCGCTCCCCGGAGACCTCGCGGGCGGCGAAATTCACGATCATCGACCGGGTTTCCTGCTGCCCGGATTCGTCGATGCCCACATTCATTTCCCGCAGACCTACGCCGGCGATGCGTACGGCGGCGGCCAACTCCTCGAGTGGCTCGACCTGTGCGTCTTTCCCTCCGAATCGAGGTTCGCTGATCCGGAGTTCGCCCAGCACGCTGCCGAGGCCTTCTGCGCTCGCCGAATCGCCACGGGAACCACGGCCGCGATGGTGTTCGGATCGGCCTTCCCACATGCACAGGACGCGTTGTTCTCGGAAACTCTGAAACGCGGCCTTCGAGTGGTCAGCGGCCGCGGGATTCAGACCACCGGCCCGTCCTCCGCTGCCGCGCTGATCACCTCGGAAGAGGACGCGATCAGACTCACCCGCGAGGAGATCGACAAGTGGCACGCGGCCGACACCGGCGACGTGAACACTGCACTCATTCACGTTGCAGTGGTTCCCCGCTTCTCCCTCGCGGTGACAACACGGACGCTGAAAGACTTGGGGGAGTTGTACGACTCGGTCCGTGACAGGGGCGTCTACTTCCACAGTCACCTCAATGAGAACAATCGGCCCGGAACCGGCGAGGTCGCAACCACACTTGCCGAGTACGAGGTCGAGACCTATCTCGACACGTACGACGGCAAGTTCCTCCCCGGCTCACAGGTCGGCGGAAAGAGCTTTCTGGGTCCGCGCGCGATACTCGCGCACTCGGTGCACTGCCAGGATTCCGAACTCGCACGAATGGCCGAGACCGGAACCTCGATCGCACATTGCCCGACGTCCCAGCAGTTTCTCGGCTCAGGCACCATGCCGTGGAAGCGAACCGTTGCGTCAGGGGTCAACATCGCGATCGGATCGGACTTCGGCGGCGGCGACGAGTGCCTGCTCACCCGAGTCCTCGGCGACGCCTTCAAGGTTCATATCTCCGAAGCCGGCGACGACGGAGTGTCGATGCACCCCGCCGAACTGCTGTTCACCGGAACACTCGCCGGTGCTCGCGCGCTGGACATGGAGAACCGGATCGGCAACTTCGACGAGGGCAAAGAGGCCGACTTCCTGGTGATCGATCCCTCCGGGTGGCCGCCGCTCGCCGGGCTCGTCAGCCACGGAACGCGTTCGGATGATCCGGTACTCGCCCGCGACCAGACGCTCTTCGGCCTCCTGATGGCGATGCGCGAGCCCGCGATTGCGCACGTATACGTGCAAGGGCGCCGGGTGTCGGGCTGACGTGTCGGCAACCGCCATCACCGGGTATCACCGAACGAGTTCGGGATTCCGGGCGTGGGTCGAGCGTGCGGCCGAGACCGCCGGTCGATTCGACGGCTACCTGAGCTGTGGCATCAGTGATCAACCGGAACCGGTGCCGCACGGCATGTCTGTCACATTCGACAGTGCCGACGATCTTCACCGTTGGCTGGAGTCGAGTGATCGCCGCGATCTCGAAAGAGCCGCTGCGGCAACGGGAATTCTGGCACAGACGAGTGATCTGGTCCTCGTCGACGGAGTTCTGCCGCCGCCCGGTATCGGCGTGTACGACCACGTCGTCGTCGTGGGCAAGGAGAACGAGTTTCTGCGAACGCAACGCCACCTCATCGATCTCAGTTCGCGATTTTCCGGCTACGAGTCGGTGATGTTGTTGCGGTCGGTCACCGACTCCACCCAGTGGAAGTCCGTCCTTCGGTTCCGGACCGAGCAGCAATTGGCGGAGTGGATGGCGTCGCCCGAAAGGGCCGCGGCACTGCCGAAACTGCGAGCCGAGTTGGCCGAGGACTTCACTGAGACCACGCGGTCGACACCGTTCGGCACCATTCTGCGCACGGAGAACGGGCAGACCCGTGCGACGCCGAATTGGAAAACGGCGATGATCATCCTGCTCGTTCTCTATCCGACAGTGATGACGCTGTCACGATTTCTCGGTCCGCTGCTCGACGGAATCGGAGCGCCGCCGTGGCTGTCGATGTGGTTGAGCCAGATAGTCAGCGTCGGCGCCATGACCTGGTTCCTGATGCCGACGGTCACCAGGTGGTTCCGCCACTGGCTCGACCCGGTCGACGGCGCCGTTCCCCGCACCAACTGGCGCGGTGTCGCAGCGGTAATTGCGGTGTACGTCGTGACTCTGACGCTCTTCGCCTCCGTGAAGTGGCTGCAGTTCTGGGACTACTTCGACTGAATCCGGCCTCGGCGGAAGTAGGTGAGCGGTCCGAAGAAGTTGACGAAGATGATCGCCGCCCACTTCTTCTTGCTGCCATTGACCGTATTGGCAGGGCGTCGCGCCAGGTCTGTCCACGCGGCGATCGCCAACAGGGACTGAATCGTTGCGAGCAGGGCGGCGACGCGGCGCTGCGCGGGTGAAAGCTCACTCCAGGATTTCTTTTTTGTGAGGTTCATGAACTCCACTGTGCCCTCGAACGTCCGATTGGTGTCGAGATAGGGCTGCTATCGGTGCCTGGAGTTCCGCAAATCGGTGTGAATAGCGTCACCATGATGACCGCTAGGTACGGTCCCGCGGTCAGTCGGGATGGTCGTTTTCGGCGTAAAGATCTCGCTAACTCGAACTGTGGCTGAATGTTTGCGCCCGGACTAAGCTCGCGTGGCCACATTGCCGCGGGGGATTTGGCCAATCTGCTGGTACGCGCTCTAGCGGGAGCAACGCCCCCTCTGTTAAGTAAGGCTTGCCAATCTTGTGGTCCGCCTACAGGTTTGATGCTGCGAGATAGCTGTTATCGGGAACGATGTTCGGAATACGTCAATAAATCGTCCGTAGGTGACAGTTTGATCACTGCCGGCGGGCGTCACCTGTGTGTATGTCCGTGTCCCGAAGGGGTCGAAATGTAACGTCCCGGACACATTTGGTGTCGCGGAAGTAACGGAAGACCTCTACTCTTATCGCCAGCAGCCACTCACGTGGCGGCAATCCTCTGGACCGTATCTTCGACAGGAGCACATCGCATGAGCAGCGCAGAATTCTCGGATGCCTTCACCTTCCTCAACGACTTCTTCAGCAACGCGTCTGATCTCTTCAGCGCTCTGAGCTTCTTCACCTCGCTCAGCTGATAGCTTCCGGCCGCTAGGCCGACTCAGTGGCCCCCGAAGACGATGTCTTCGGGGGTGTGAGCATTGTTGGCCAAGTGCATGGCGGGGTTGATGTGACTGTGGTGGAATGCGAGCGAAAGAAGATAGCTTGCCTGCCCGCCACTTCCAGCGGGACACGCCGATGATCGGAGCTTTGTGCACGTCTCGCGAAGAAACCTCTTCAAGTACGCAGCGGCTGGATCGGCAGCTGCCGGACTCGCTGCATTGAGCGGTACGACGTCGGTGGCCAATGCCGGTTCGCTGGGGACCCTGCTCGATTACGCCGCCGGTGTGCCGTCCGCTCAGGCAATCAAGGCCGCCGGGTATGCAGGCGCCATTCGATATGTCTCGGATAGGCGCCCGGGAGCCGATTGGATGGTCGGCAAGCCCGTACTGGCGCGGGAAACCGACGCGTTGACGGCGGCCGGACTCCAAGTCGTTTCCTGCTATCAATTCGGCAAGGGCGGAACGGCGGACTGGCGCGGGGCTCGCGAGGCAGGCAAGCGTCATGCTTCCCGTGGCCTCGAACTACACGCTGCGGCTGGTGGGCCGTCCGGTCGGCCGATTTACGCGTCGATCGACGACAACCCGACCAGTACCGAAATCACCACCCTGATCGCGCCGTACCTCGAGGGGTGGGCCTCGGTCGTCGGCAACGGAGCACTCGGTATCTACGGAAACACGCGCGTGATCGACGCAATGATCAGCGCCGGCATCGGAACCTGGTTCTGGCAGCACAATTGGGGTTCGCCCGCAGGATATGTGCACCCGAGGGCAAACCTGCACCAGTTCGAGATCGACAAGCGCAAGGTCGACGGCGTCGGCGTGGATCTGAACTCGATCCTCACTCGCGACTACGGGCAGTGGTCGTTGGCCGGCTCGGTCGGGCCGGCCCAACCGGTTGGTTCCTCGTTACCGACAGGATCTATCGCACCATAGCGCCGAATTTGGCGAGCCAGGCCTTGGCGTCATCGGGGAGGGTGCCCGCCGCTTCGGCGGCGAGGCACCATGCTTTTGCCATCGACAGGAAGTTCATCGGGTTGTAGGCGTCTTCTTCGCGAGACCACGATCCGTTGCCGGCGTAATGCAGGATCGTGATGTTGGCGGCTCCGTGCTTGGATCCGTCGCCCGGATCCTCCATCGGGTTGTCGATCTCGCACACGATCCATCCGCGCTGCTCGTCGACGACGAACCAGTTGGTCGGGAACTCGGTCATGCGGTGCCCCGGGAACTCCGTCATTGTGCGAGTGACCCACTTGCGTACAGCTTCTCGGCCATTGAGGGTTCCGAAAGCGTGTTCCACGTAGACGACGTCCTCGGTGAACATGTCCGCGAAGGCGTTCCAATCGCCGGAACGAGTGCACTCGACAACGGTGTTCTGGTACCCCGCGAAGGCGTCTTCGAGTTCGGTACGCGTCCAGGTCATGAAGGGCTCCTCGGTTTGTCGTCGCTTCAGATTAGAACACGTTGCAGAATTGATTGTCGGCGATTCGATGCAGAAGAGTTCTGCGGTACCGTCGTTGACGGGTCGGGGACCCATTATGTGAGAGGGCACCACGTGGAGATCATCATCAATTTCATCTACACACTTTTGTCGAAGTTGCAGACTGGCAGCATCGAAGGCTCTTCGGAGAAGTGAGTCCTCTGCCGGGTTGATTCCCTTACGTGACTTTCTGTTTGGGAATCAACCCGGCGAACACCATCGTCACAGCGGCGGCGGCGATGGAAATCAGGAACGTGGCACGAAACGCCTCGAACGAGGGGATCACTGCGGTGCCGACGGTGATGGTCATTCCGGCCAGAACGACGCTCACGATCGCGGCAGACGTCGACGTGCCGATCGATCGCATCAAGGAGTTCAGTCCGTTCGCGGCTGCAGATTCCGTGATGGGGACTGCTCCCATGATCAGGGCGGGCATGGCCGAGTAAGAGAGCCCGACGCCCGCGCCGATGAACATTCCGGCCACGGCGACCTGCCAGACGCTCGACACCGTGAAATATGCAAAGGCATAACCCAATCCGATGACGAGGGCGCCAAGCATCAGCGTGATTCGTGGGCCACGCCACGCCGAAATGCGAGCGGAGACGGGTGAGAGCGCCATCATGACGAGTCCACCGGGGGCCAGTGCGAGTCCCGCTGCGACCATGGACAGTCCGAGTCCGTAGCCGGTGGACGTCGGTGCCATGAGGAGTTGGGGGAGCGTCAAGGAATTGCCGTACATGGCAAAACCGACGGCGATCGAGGCGAAGTTGGTGAAAAGAACCTGAGGCCGGGCCGATACGCGGAGGTCTACCAGCGGTGCGCTGCGTCGAAGTTCCCACCAACCCCAGACGAGGAAACTGAGAGCGGAAACTGCCAGGAGGCCCAGGGTTTTCGGGTCGCCCCATCCCCAGGTTCCGCCTTTGGTGATGGGGAGTAACAGAGTGATCAGACCAACGGTGAGGCCGAACGCTCCGACGAAGTCGAAGCGTCCCGGGCGTCGTACCGTCGATTCGGGAATCACGAACGCAACCAGTGCGATGCAGATCAGCCCGAACGCTGCCGAAGTGACGAAGAGGAAGTGCCAGTTGGCATTCTGAGCGATCACCGCAGCGATCGGCAGTCCGATCGCACCGCCGACGCCGAGGGTGGCGCTCATGACCGCCATGGCTCCGGCCACCTTCTTCGGTGGAAGAACATCACGAATGATGGCTATGCCCAATGGAATTGCCCCGACCGATGCTCCTTGAAGAGCGCGGCCGACAACGAGCACGATCAGTGAAGGTGCGATCGCACAGATGGCCGAGCCCAAAACGACCATCCCGAGACTGACGAGCAGCATTCGTTTCTTGCCGAACATGTCGCCGAGGCGCCCGCTGATCGGCGTGATCACCGCGGCGGCGAGGAGCGTTGCGGTGACCGCCCACGAGGTGTCGGCGGGAGTGGAGTTCAGCAGGTGAGGCAACTGCGGAATGATGGGGACTACCAGCGTCTGCATCAAGGCGACGACGATTCCGCACAGCCCGAGGACAGTGAGTACGGGACCAGAAGGGGCGTAGTTCGTGGCCGTGGTTTTCTTGTCCGGGGATTTCTCGTCGACGCTCGACGAATCTGCGTGAACGGACATTCGGCTCCCGCCATGGCGTGTTCGATTTCGGTGCGTTCGCCCCAGTGTGCACGCTACACATCGTGTGTATTCTGCACAATATGAGTGTGGATCGGGAACCCGAACTGGTGAATATCGAGTACGAGTTGACCCTGCTCTCGCGCTATCACGCGCTCGCTCAACGGGCGGAACTTCATCTGGACCGGTCCGCGTATCTACTGCTTGGACGACTGGAATTGCAACAACCGATGAGCCTCAAAGAGCTCTCCTGTGCCTTCTCGCTCGACATCTCGACCATCAACCGGCAGATCGGCGCGCTGAGGCGTCAGGGCTTGGTGGAGCGAGTGGAGGATCCGGACGGTGGGCTGGCGCGAAAGGTTCGGCCGACGGTGCAGGGTCTGTCGAAACTTCGTGCAGATCGCGAACATTCGACGGCCGGCGTCGAAAAGGTCTTGCGTGAGTGGACGCCGGAGCAGCGCCTCGCGCTCGGTGACCTACTGCGGCAATTCAATACCTCGGTCGAGTCCTTGGAAGGCCGCGACTGGCCGCGACCGAATCAGGTCTGAGAGTGCGAGACGGACCGCAGCGATCGACCCGGATCGCTCGAATCCGATTCCGGCGCAATGACAACAAGTTTCGGATGTTCCTCAGGTGCTGCGTGATTTCCACGCCAGGAGAGCAGTGACCAGCGTGAGAGGCCGGACAGTGCCGACCCGAGGCTGGCGAACGAGCCCGAACTCAGCACCGACGCCGTAGACCCGATGCTTCCGATGGAGAGGAAAGAGCCGACGCTACCGATCGAGAGGATCGAATACGCCGATCCGATCGAGAGAATGGACCCCTCGGATCGGATGGACAGTATCGATCGACTCGACTTGTGAGACCGTATCGACTGGTCGTCTGGGCTCGATGCCTTGTCTGGACGGCCATGCGTGATGTCCACTCGTAGATGTCCCATCTATCGGGTCTATCACGGTGATCGGAGATGCAAAAGGGACCCGCCGAAATTCGGCGGGTCCCTTTCACGAGACTTCGATCAAGCGACCGCGAACATACCCACGGTCGGGAGGAAGCTGCAGGTGATGCGATCTGCGCCTTCCGGCTGGGTGGTCAGCGAACCGCTGATCACCGAGAGGACGCGTCCCGGACCTGTATCGGCAATAGCCGACAAGGTGGCGGGACCATCCGGGTTGATGCGCGATGCGTTGGTCAGGTTCTGGGTGGCGCTGCGCTGGTTGTCGATGTTGACCCACGTCACGGTCATCGGCACCGGCTGGTCGTCGACGGCGGGAGCCGTTCCGAGAGCGGTGAAGACGAATCCAGCCTGACCGGCAGCGGGGCCGGGAGGAGGCAGGTGAGCCGGGCCCGGAACAGCAAGCGCGGTTCCGACCGAATCGGCGGTGGCCGAGATGCAGCCCTTGCCAAGCGTCGGGTAGAGGAACTGCGCGATGACGGGGGCGTTCTCGTTCGGGATTTCCGGTCCGCCGCCGCCGCTGCCGTCGAGGAAGGTGATGACCTTCTCGAGGGTGGCTTTGATCTCGGGCGGAATGCCGGGAGAGTTCAGGATCGCGCGAGCTTGGTCGAGCAACGCTTGCTGCGGGCCGCCGGCGACGTCAGCCGGACCTGCAGCGGCGCCGATGATGGCGGGCGCAAACGATGCGAGGAACTCGATCGGCACACTTTCGGGTGCGGGCGGTGCTGCCGGATCGGCCATTGCCTGTGCCGGCAATGCCAGTCCTGCTACTGCGGCAATAGCGACGGCGGTGAACGCCTTTCGCATACCTCGGGTTCGAAGCACTGTTTCCCCATCCTTAGTCATACCGCGCGGGCGCCTAGGCGAGCTCCGCGTTTGACGGCTCGAGGGGTCACTCTATGTACAGAGCCCCCGGGTTGTACAGCTGTTCAGTTGCTGAGCAGCTACGCACCGGGGGGAGTCTATGGCATGACCGGCCTCGATCGTGATTTACGGCGACCATACCTGTGACTGGAGTGATCTATGTGAAAGTTGATGCAACTGTTACGTCAGATTGCGAGGTTTGTTCACTCGGAGATCAGGCGAAACGGACCGAATCGTCGACGAGTACGTCAATTCGACGGGCAAGGTCGAAGTCCAGTTCCGTGAGACCGCCCGCCGAGTGTGTCGAAAGCGTGTACGTGACCTTTCGCCAGCGAACGTCGATGTCGGGATGATGATCTGCGGCCTCGGCGACTGCCGCGATGCGTTGAAGAAGCGCGATCGCATCCGGGAAAGTCGCGGAATCGACGGTACGAGTGATCGAGCCCGGCGACAGCTGCCAGGCCGGCAGTTCGTCGAGAGCGCTTTGGATCGCGGAGTCGGACAACAAAGTGGCCATACTCCATCATGGTGCGATGAGTGATGTGCCTGCAAGGGATCGCGAAGTTGTCGCCGGTGCGATCTTCCGTGGGGGAAGGCTGCTCCTCGCGCAGCGGACGAGTCCGCCGGCGTTGGCCGGTCGCTGGGAACTGCCGGGCGGGAAGGTCGAGGAGTTCGAAACGCCGCAGGCTGCGTTGGCCCGCGAGTTGCGCGAGGAGCTTGCGGTAGAGGTTCGATGCGGAACAAGAATCGGCGTCGATGTGCAACTGTCGGCCGGGTTGGTCCTGCGGGCGTACCGGGCGGAGTTGGTGTCCGGCGAACCGGTCGCGCTCGACCACGCTCAGTTGGCATGGGTCGATGCCGATGAACTCTTGTCGATGGATCTGGTCGACAACGATCGAGCCTGGATCCCCGAACTGCTCGAGGAGCTGAGGGCGCTTACGCCGCGCGGGCCTTCTTGAGACCGGCTTTCAGTTCCTTCTTGGATGCGCCCTCGTTCTCGAGCTTCTTCATCCGCATGATGACGACGGGGCACTTGATGCACCGTGTCTTCTTCCGGCAGCACTTCTTTTTCGGCTTGAGCTTCGAGACCTTGCTTGCCTTGATTTTTCCCATGTGACGCTGCGGCTTTCCTGTTTCACTACGGCGGAGAGCCCGCTCTTGGAACGAGGTTAGCGTACCCTTAAACACCCTGTTTCTCCAGGTCGTAATCCTACTCGCTTCAGCGTGGTGCAGATCACTATTGGCTGGTGGGGGCGGTGATAGAGGCCGCACAATGCAGGAGTATCCGCTCGGAGCGAGTAGTATTTACTAGGCCGCGGTGCCTATTCAGGCGATTCGTGCCCTGATTCGGATCACACACTCGTGCAGCGGCCACCAGAAGAGCCGTGCGACTTGACTTTCGCGTGGCCGAATCAACTCAGCCAGGAGAGCCATCGCGTGACCACCACCAGCTTCCGTAACGTTGCCATCGTCGCACACGTCGACCACGGCAAGACCACCCTCGTCGACGCCATGCTTCGTCAGTCCGGCGCGTTCGAGGAGCGCGCCGAGCTGGTCGATCGCGTCATGGACTCCGGCGACCTAGAACGCGAGAAGGGCATCACGATCCTCGCGAAGAACACCTCGGTGCACAAGCGCAACGAGGATGGTTCGGTCACCGTCATCAACGTCATCGACACCCCGGGCCACGCCGATTTCGGTGGCGAGGTCGAGCGCGGTCTGTCCATGGTCGACGGCGTCGTCCTGCTCGTCGATGCGTCCGAGGGCCCGCTTCCGCAGACGCGTTTCGTGCTGCGTAAGGCACTTGCTGCCTCACTGCCCGTCATCTTGGTTGTCAACAAGACCGATCGTCCCGATGCTCGCATCGAAGAGGTTGTCTCCGAGGCTCAGGACTTGCTCCTGGACCTCGCGTCCGATCTCTCCGACGAGGCCGCCGAAGCTGCCGAGCTTGCGCTCGGGCTGCCGGTTCTCTACGCCTCCGGCCGCGAGGGCAAGGCTTCGACGGTGCAGCCCGAGAACGGTCAGGCTCCCGACGCCGAGGACCTCACCGCTCTGTTCCAGGTTCTGATGGAGTACGTCCCGGCCCCCAAGGGCACGGTCGACGCGCCGCTTCAGGCTCACGTCACCAACCTCGACGCGTCGGCATTCCTCGGTCGCCTCGCGCTGGTTCGCATCCACAACGGCGAGCTGCGCAAGGGCCAGACCGTGTCCTGGTGCCGCGAGGTCGACGGCGAGCCCGTCATCACCAAGACCAAGATCACCGAACTGCTCACCACCATCGGTGTCGAGCGTGTTCCCGCCGAGGTTGCGCTTGCCGGCGATATCTGCGCTGTTGCGGGCTTCCCGGACATCATGATCGGCGACACGCTTGCCGACCTCGACAACCCGGTTGCGCTGCCTCGCATCACTGTCGATCAGCCGGCTATCTCGGTCACGATCGGTACCAACACCTCACCGCTGGTCGGCCGCGTCAAGGGTCACAAGCTCACCTCGCGCATGGTCAAGGCTCGCCTGGACCAGGAGCTGGTCGGTAACGTCTCGCTCAAGGTCCTCGACATCGGACGTCCCGATGCGTGGGAGGTCCAGGGTCGTGGAGAGCTCGCGCTCGCCATCCTCGTCGAGCAGATGCGTCGCGAAGGCTTCGAACTGACCGTCGGAAAGCCGCAGGTGGTCACTCAGACTGTCGACGGTAAGATCCACGAGCCTTTCGAAGAGCTGACCATCGACAGCCCCGAGGAGTACCTCGGTGCCATCACTCAGCTTCTGGCAAACCGCAAGGGCAAGATGGTTCAGATGTCGAACCACGGTCAGGGCTGGGTTCGTATGGAGTTCATCGTTCCTTCGCGTGGTCTTATCGGCTTCCGTACGGAATTCCTCACGGATACCCGCGGAACCGGCATCGCCAACGCCGTCTTCGACGGGTACGGCCCCTGGGCCGGCGAGATTCGTGCACGCCACACCGGTTCTCTCGTGTCGGACCGTTCCGGCACGGTGACGCCGTTCGCCATGATCCAGCTGGCTGACCGCGGAACCTTCTTCGTCGAGCCCGGCGCAGACACCTACGAGGGTCACGTCGTCGGTATCAATCCCCGTCAGGAAGACCTCGACATCAACGTCACCCGCGAGAAGAAGCTGACCAACATGCGTCAGTCGTCCGCAGACGTGATGGAGACCCTCGCGAAGCCCATCAAGCTCGAGCTCGAAGCGGCCATGGAATTCTGCTCCGGCGACGAGTGCGTCGAGGTCACCCCCGAGGACGTCCGCGTCCGCAAGGTGCATCTCAATGCAACCGAGCGCGCTCGCGAGCGTTCGCGTAGCAAGTCTCGCGACAAGGCTGCTCTGTAGTCTTTCGTCGGTTACCACCTGACAGGCGGATGTGCCTTTCAGCCGAGTTTTCGGCGGAAAGGTACATTCGCCTTCATGGTTTCCGGGCGAAAGTTCTGCCCGGAAATCGAGTGCGAAGGGGCGACGCGGCCCCGTACGGAAGGAATTGTCTGTGGCCTCAGGACGTCGCTACCTGGCGTTGGCAGTGGCAGTGACGGCGTTGTCGCTGACCGCGTGTACGGCCGATCCGCCGCCTCCGGTCGAGAGCACCGAAACCGTCAAGCCCACACCGACTCCGGTTGTTCCGGCGATGAAGCAGGTCACCGTGGCGATCGACGAGGTAGGAGGCGGATTCAACCCGCACCTGCTCGCGGATCAGTCGCCGGTCAACTCCGCAGTCGGCAACCTCGTGTTGCCCAGTGCGTTTCGCCCGATCAATTCGCCGACGCAGCCTGGTGCGACGGAGTGGGCGATCGACGATTCTTTTCTCGTTTCGGCTGAAGTGACGTCAGAGGCTCCGTTCACTATTCGCTACCAACTGCGCAACGAAGCCCAATGGTCGGACGGCGCTCCCATTGCGGCAGAGGACTTTCGCTATCTCTGGCAGCAGATGATCTCGGTTCCCGGTGTGGTCAACCCCGCCGGCTATCAGATGATCGACGACGTGAACTCGTCCGGCGGTGGCAAGACGGTCAACGTCGTGATGCGTGCGCCGTATCCGGCGTGGCGAGAGTTGTTCACCGATATTCTTCCGTCCCACCTGATCAAGGACACTCCCGGCGGTTTCAGCACCGGTTTGAGTGAGGGGATTCCGGTGTCTGGAGCCCACTTTCACGTGCGCTCGGTCGACCGTGGTCGAGACGAAATCGTACTGGAACGCAACGACCGATTCTGGGGCAAGCCTTCAGATCCGGATCAGATAGTTCTGCGACGCGGAGGAACGGCTTCGCAGTTGGCGGATGCACTGCGTACCGACGATGCTCAAGTGGCGCAAGTTCATTCGGGTAGTGCCACGGATATTCAGCTTTCTGCAATCCCGGGTGTCAGTACGGCATTCTCCTACGTTCCGCGCACTCTCGACATCAACGTCAATGGGCGCAGCAAGAACTTCGCGGACGTTCGGGTGCGTAAAGGTGTTCTGGGACTGCTCGATCCGGACCTGCTCGCCGTAGTGGCGGCCGGGAGTGAATCGGCGTCGGCCCCGGTGAAAGCCCAGATCCTCGCGCCGTCGGATCCGGGATATGCGCCAACCGCGCCGCCGAAACCGACGAGAGAGCAGGCGCTCGGCGAGCTGACCGCAGCCGGTTACTTGACAGCACCGCCCACCGGAATCGTCACTGGCACTGGAACGGTCGGATCGATCGTCCGGGACGGCGCTCAGTTGACGCTGCTGATCGGCGCTCCCGAAAACGACGACATCGCGATCGCCGTGGCAAACACCGCTGCCGACGAATTGCGTGACGTGGGTATCCTGGCGACCGTCGAATCGGTGCCGCCGGAGGAACTCTACGGCGAGGATCTGACTACAGGACGCGTCGACATGATCGTCGGTTGGAGCCGAGCAGGCGCCGACACCGCAACTTCACTGGCCTCCCGGTTCAGTTGCCCGACAGCGCCTTCCACTCCTGCGACAGGTTCGGCGGTACCCACACCGACGCCGTCGCAGTCTCCGGAGCCCGTCCGAACGACAAGCGTCGAGGCTCCGAGCAACCTGTCCGGGCTGTGTGATCCGGCGTTGCAAGGTCGGATCGACGAAGCGCTCAGTGGCATCGGGGATCTCGGGTCGCTGATCGCCGATGCGGAACCCAAGTTGTGGGATCTTGCGGCGGTTTTGCCGATCGTGCAGAGCCGAGCGCTGGTTGCAGTCGGGACCGGAGTCGAGGGCGTGGTCCTCGACGGGCCGGTGCAGGTGGGGATATTCGGAAACGCTACGGACTGGGTGAGGGTGGCAAAGTGACCGCGTCGGCAAAGCGACTTCTGTTGGTGCACGCACATCCGGACGACGAAACGATCACCACCGGTGGCACCATCGCGCGTTACGCGTCCGAAGGCGCCGACGTCACGGTCCTCACCTGCACCTTGGGGGAGGAAGGCGAAGTGATCGGTGACGCGTGGGCCGGGCTCGTGGCTGCCGAGGCCGATCAACTCGGGGGCTACCGGATCGCCGAATTGAGCGCTGCTTTGTCGGCTTTGGGCAGTGCCGCTCCTCGCTTCCTCGCCGGTGCCGGTCGGTATCGCGACTCCGGAATGATCGGCACACCTTCGGCCGCCAATCCCCGTGCCTTTGTCAATGCTCGACTCGACGAGGCAGTCGGCGCGGTGGTCGCCGTCATTCGTGAGATTCGGCCGCACGTCGTGATCACGTACGACCCCAACGGAGGCTACGGGCACCCGGATCACATCCAGGCACACGCGATCACGACAGCGGCCGTGGAAGCTGCAGCAACGACCGCATATCCCGAGGCCGGCGAGCCGTGGTCGACTCCGAAGTTCTACTGGACCGTGACCGAGCGCAGCGGACTCGAACGCGGCATCGCTGCGATTTCCGAGTTCCCGGAGAACTGGCGTCTGCCCGAGCCCGGTGAATTGCCGAGCGTCGAGGACGCAGACGTGACGACGGCAATCGATGTTCGAGGCGTCGTCGATGCGAAGGCGAGGGCATTGAGCGCCCACGCCACTCAGGTGACGGTAGCCCCGAGTGGAGCCGAGTTCGCGTTGTCGAACAACGTGGTCCAACCGATCCTGACGGTCGAGCATTTCGTATTGGCCGCCGGCACGCTCGGTCCGGTGGGTGAGGACGGTCGCGAGCGCGATCTGTTCGGCGGGCTGCACAGCTGACCTGGGCGTCGGCTCACAGGCATTGCGATCGACGCCGTAGTGGTGTGTGATGCGTGTCACCGGATGGGTGGTCCTTTCGGTAACAGCAAAGCCTGGGGGCTGAAGAAATGTACAACTGGGACCTGCAGAACCAGATCGTCGCCTTCGTTGATTCGTTGCGTCCGATGGCCGGTTACTACCACGACATGTATTACGGATCGCTCTACGCATTTGCAGATCAGCAAAGTCATCTGCTGACGCTGCTCGGGTTCCCGCCGGTTCCCTGATCGACTTCGTGCTTTTCGGGCGCGAGCCGGGGTGCTTGTCGGGAGGGACCCCGCGCTCGCGCGTTGGCCGTCGATAGACCACTATCAAAACCATGATCACGGCCGAGAACAACACAGACGCTTCGACAGAAACGTCGCTGTCGTGGCTCGACCCCATCATCCTCGGTGTCCTGATTTTCGACGGGTTCTTGTGCGCGGTGTTGTCAGTCCTGTTCTTGCCGACTCATCTCGGTACGACGGCATTTCCGATCAGCATTCTCGTGGCAGCGACCGCGAACCTCGTATTGGTGATCGCCGCCCGCACGGTTACGACGCCGGGTATGGCCGCATTGCCGCTCGCCGGTTGGATCGTCGGGTTCTTGGTGTGCATGGTCGGCGGTCCGGGCGGCGACGTGCTGGTGCTCTCGTCCCCTCTGACGTTCTTGCTGCTGGTCGGCGCGATCGCTCCGGCCGCGGTTTTCCTCTTCAAAGTAGCGATCAACAGGCTTGCCACCCTCAGTTCGCAATAGTTCTCGGCGCGCGCGTAGGAAAGTAACCCATCCATAAGGGACACTCAGCCTGTGGCTGAAGATGATCTGGCGGGCGCGACTATCGCCTTGACCGCAGAACGGCGTGTCGAAGAATTTGCGACGCTCCTCGAACGTCGAGGCGCGGAGATCGTGCGGACACCGGTGATCCATGTGCTGCCGTTGGTGGACGATCGGGACCTGCGCACTCAGACGTCCGCGTTGATTGCCGATCCGCCGGAATTGGTCGTGATCAGCACCGGAATCGGCTTTCGGGGTTGGCTCGACGCCGTCGCGTCGTGGGGTTTGACCGACGAGTTCCTCGGAGCTCTGGCCCGCACGCGCATCATCGCCCGCGGCCCCAAGGCGACGGGCGCCATCCGGGGCGCCGGACTGCGTGAGGAATGGTCGCCTTCGGGTGAGTCGTCCGAGGAAGTTCTGGCGCACCTCGGAAGCGAGGGAGTGGCAGGCTTACGCGTCGCGGTCCAGTTGCACGGCACCATCACCGAATGGGAGCCGTTGACGGACCTGAGCGCATCCCTCGCCGACATCGGCGCGGTTGTCACCCCGGTGTCGGTCTATCGGTGGATCCGGCCGCCGGATCAGTCACCGGTCCGCGCGTTGGTCGCTGCAGTTCGTTCCGGTGCAATCGACGCACTGACCTTCACCAGTGCCCCCGCGGTCTCCTCGATGCTCAGCACGGCCAAAGAGATGGGCGAGCTGGAGCGGTTCGTCGCAGCTATGCGCGGACCGGTACCGACCTACTGCGTCGGACCGGTGACGGCCGCCCCGCTGGAGTTGCTCGGCGTTCCGACCATCCAGCCGGAGCGATCGCGTCTCGGTTCGCTGGCGAGGCTCATCATCGACGACCTGCCCAAACGTCGCCACCGCCCGGAGTGACGGCTTCGATCAATGCCCACGCGTTCTCGGCGGGGAGATCGATCACCTCGTAGCTTCCGGTGCCTGCTGGCGTCGCGGCGATGACGGTTGCCACGCCTGCGCGTCGCTGGAAGAACGTCTCGCGCACCGTCCATCCGATGACACCTTCGGATTCGAGGCTGTGGCGCTGGCGATCGAGCGAGCCGCTTCGGGTGATCAACCATCCCGGCAGGACTGCGTGGCCGAGGCCGTTGTATCGGTCGTAGGCGAGGGCAGCGCCAGCGATGGCGAGTACGGCGACCCCGAACCACGCGTAGATCGGTACATCCAGACCAGAAGCCGTGCACGCCACGCAGACCAGAAACGCCACTGTCGCGAGAAACAGTGCCCTGGTGTACCGGCGACGCCGCGCGGCCGGGCCGTGCGGGATCAGCGGGGCGGACGCCTGACGTGAATCACCGATGACGGTGGCCATCACTCGCTCGGCTTCCCTGCGTGGTCCCTGCGGGAGCAGCAGCGAAGATTCCTTCTTCTCGGCGCTGACCCCGGTCATGATGGCGTCGAGCCGCGCGCCGCGGGCCAATCGCAGTAGAAGCGGTTCCTTGAGCGTCGTGCCGCGGAGGCGGGCGCGGTCGAGTGTGGTTTGCCGAGTTTTCAACAGGCCGTGACTGACATGCAGGATGCGGCCGTTGTCGGTGAGTTTCATGTTGCCGAACGCGATCAGGTACTGGACGCAGGCGAGTGCACTCGACAGCACCAGCAGCACGACGAGTGCGATGACGACCATCAGCGCGATGCCCAGGCTCTCGAGTGAGTCGAAGCTGTCGCTTACTGCCGACGATTTCGCGACGGCAGTGCCGATGCCGTATTGGAACGAGATGCCGATGATCGCTGCGATGATGGCGATTCCGGTGAACGAAAAGGGAGCGTAGCGAACCCAACTGGGCTCCCAGTGACCGATCTCGGTGTCGACCGGTTCGGCGATGTTCTCGACCGGTGTGCCCGGGGTTTCCAGTCGCCGTGCCTGTTGCGCGCCGGCCAACAGTGCGGCACGTAGGTCCGGAACCAGGGCAGTCGAGAGGGCATTGAGTTCGAACTTGTTCGAATCGTGGCCGATCCCGGCGCGCTGGCCGGTCCCGATGCGCACGATCGACAGCCCGAGCAGTCGGTGCATGACCCCGGCCTCGACGTCGACGGATCGGATGCGGCTACGCGGGACGGAGAGCAGCTTTTTCTGGAATACCCCGGTGCGCAGTTGTACGTGAACGGGCCCGATTCGGTACGTGGTGGTGAAGTACCGCAACAGACCGAAGACGACGAGCAGAGTGACGACGCCGAGTCCCCACCAGTGGTTTCCGGATTGGCTGCCGAGAACTACGGAGACGAGCAGGACCGGGAGCAGTTTGACGACTTCGTTGACGGGGTGGACCAGAAGCATGCGGCGGTCGAGGCGGAGCCATGGCTGTTCCTCCTCGGCTGCCTCGGCAGCTGCCGTTTCCGCCTCGACCGGGATTTCGATCGCGGTCGGGTCGCCCAACTGCTTCTCGTTCACGTTGCGTCTCCCACGTTGGTGCCCGCGATCTCCGTCAGTTGGGCCACTGTGCGGTCGGCGATTTCCTGGTCGAGCGCGGAGATCTTCACAGCCCCGGCCGACGACGCCGTAGTGACGGTCACGGTTGCCAGACCCAACATGCGGTCGATCGGTCCGCGTTCGGTGTCCACGGTCTGCACGCGCGATATCGGTGCGATCCGTCGTTCCTGGGTGAACCACCCCGTGCGTGTGTACACCGCAGAGTCACTGATTTCCCATCTGTGGACGCGATACCGCCACGCCGGAACCATCAGAATGTAGGTGGCCGCGAATAGGACGGTGACTGCGAAGACCAGGCCCACCACCCAGGACGGGATTCCGGGTATCAAGACGGCACAGACGATTTCGGCGACGATGACGGGTACCCAGAACAGCGAGGCAGTGATTGCCCACAGCCTCGGGGCTTTGGCGCTGGGTCGCCATAACGGGTCGGCCATGGTCAGCGGTTGCGGGGCAGTCATGGGCACTACTTTGGTCGAGTGAGGGGCGATCTGTCGACATCGGCCCTATCGTGGAGTGTGGCGACTGCGAAGGGAGCACGTGATGACCGAACAAGATGCGACATTCGACCCGGAGGCTCCGGAATCAGATGCGCTCGAACAATCGACACCCGTAGATCCGAACGCCCCCGAAGAACCCGATCTGACCGACATTCCACTCGACGCGCCAGTGGCTGACGTGGTGGATCAACGAGTCGAGGTCGCGGTCGACGACGACTACCGGCCGTCGTGATCGAGGCCGTGTCGGGGCGGTAAGGCCTCCTACTTCTGGCACCGGGTGGCACTAGTCGTCCCACATGGCGCATGATCGCTAGGTGAACCGAACTGGTGATGACTCCGGCAAACCCACCATGCTTCCGATGCCAGGTATTTCCGCGTCCGCCTCGTCCAGTCCGTCGCCCGGCCCGTCAGCGTCGGCGATGCGGCGAGTTCTCCGTCGCGCACGCGATGGAGCAACCCTGAACGTCGACGAGGCGGCAACGCTGCTGCAGGCGCGGGGAACCGATCTGACCGATCTGTGTTCCTCGGCAGCCAAGGTTCGCGATGCCGGGCTGCTGGCAGCGGGTCGGCCGAACACCGTGACGTATTCGCGGAAGGTTTTCATTCCGCTGACCCGTCTGTGCCAGGACAAGTGCCACTACTGCACGTTCGTCACGGTGCCCGGGAAACTGCGTGCCGCTGGGCACGGCATGTTCCTGGAGCCGGACGAGGTTTTGGACATTGCCAGGGCAGGCGCCGAATTGGGCTGCAAGGAAGCGTTGTTCACGCTGGGTGATCGCCCCGAGGCTCGCTGGCCGGAAGCAAAGCAGTGGCTGGACGAACGCGGCTACGACTCCACCCTCGACTACGTGCGGGCGATGTCGATCCGGGTGCTCGAGGAGACCGGACTGCTCCCGCACCTCAATCCCGGTGTGATGAGCTGGCAGGAACTCTCGCGGCTCAAGCCCGTTGCTCCGTCGATGGGCATGATGCTCGAGACGACCGCTACCCGCCTGTTCACCGACAAGGGCGAATGCCACTACGGCAGCCCGGACAAGGACCCAGCGGTTCGGCTGCGCACCCTGACCGACGCAGGCCGACTGAACATCCCGTTCACCACGGGAATTCTTGTGGGCATCGGGGAGAACTTTCTCGAGCGTGCCGAATCGATCATGGCGATACGCAAGTCGCAGAAGGCGTTCGGGCACATCCAGGAAGTGATCATCCAGAACTTCCTGGCCAAACCTGATACCGCGATGCGCGATACCCCTGATGCAGGACTCGACGAATTTCTCGCGGCCATCGCCGTCGCACGCCTGTTGCTCGGGCCGACGATGCGGATTCAGAGTCCGCCGAATCTCGTCTCGAACAGCGAGTGCCTCGCACTGCTCGGCGCCGGTGTGGACGACTGGGGCGGGGTGTCACCGTTGACCCCCGATCACGTCAACCCGGAGCGTCCGTGGCCGAATCTCGAGACCTTGGCGGAGATCAGCGCCGAAGGCGGCTTCACCCTGACCGAACGCACTGCGGCTCAGCCTGCATATGTCCTGGCCGGGGCTCCGTGGATCGATCCGCGCATTGCGGGCCACGTGCAGGCACTGGCGGACCCCAAAACCGGCCTCGCCCGACCCGACACCAAACCGGTGGGTCGACCGTGGCAGGAACCGGACGAGTCGTGGGAATCGAGCGGACGCGTCGATCTCAATACCGAGATCGACACGGACGGGCGCAACACCGAGACCCGCAGTGACCTGGGCAGTGCGTTCGGCGACTGGGAGACCGTGCGCGAACAGGTCCTCGAGCTCAGTGCTCCGATTCGCGTCGACACCGATCTGCTGGCTGCGCTGCGCAGTGCCGAACGCGACCCGGCCGGATGCTCCGACGACGAGTACCTGGCCCTTGCCACGGCGGAGGGCCCGGGCCTGGAAGCTGTTGTGGCACTGGCGGATGCGCTACGCAAGGATGCCGTCGGCGAGGACGTCACCTACGTGGTGAACCGGAACATCAACTTCACCAACATTTGCTACACGGGCTGCCGGTTCTGTGCATTCGCGCAGCGCAAGGGCGACGCCGACGCCTTCACACTGTCGGCAGAGCAGGTCGCCGACCGTGCGTGGGAAGCGCACGTCGCCGGCGCGACCGAGGTGTGCATGCAGGGCGGTATCGATCCGGAACTTCCCGTCACCGGTTACGCCGACCTGGTCCGGGCCGTCAAGAAGCGCGTGCCGTCGATGCACGTCCACGCGTTCTCGCCGATGGAGATCGTCAACGGTGCATCGCGCAGCGGTGAAAGCATCAGGGATTGGCTGACCGCTCTGCGTGAGGCGGGCCTGGACACCATTCCCGGTACGGCAGCGGAGATCCTCGACGATGAGGTGCGCTGGATCCTCACCAAGGGCAAACTGCCGACGGCGGAGTGGATCGAAGTGGTCACAACGGCCCACGAGGTGGGACTGCGGTCGAGTTCGACGATGATGTACGGGCATGTCGATCAGCCGCACCACTGGGTCGGGCACCTGAACGTTCTTCGTGGAATCCAGGACCGTACAGGAGGATTCACGGAGTTCGTGCTGCTGCCGTTCGTTCACCAGAGTGCGCCACTGTACCTGGCGGGCGCTTCACGGCCAGGGCCGACCAACCGGGACAACCGCGCTGCGCATGCACTGGCACGCATCATGCTGCACGGTCGTATCCCCAACATCCAGACCAGCTGGGTCAAGCTCGGGATCACCGGAACGCAGATGATGCTCAACGGCGGAGCCAACGACCTCGGCGGAACGCTGATGGAGGAGACGATCTCGCGGATGGCAGGCTCCGAACACGGGTCCGAGAAGACCGTCGCGGAACTGCGCGCCATCGCCGAAGGAATCGGACGCCCGGCGCGCGAACGAACCACCACACATGCACGACGCGAAGGAGCGATTGCCTGATGGCTGACGTACTGGGGGACCGCAAGGTCGTCGAGGTTCTCGATCGAGCGGTGTGGGGGATCAACCCGGTTCTCGATCTCGCCTACAGTGATCCGCTCGGTATCAAGCGTCGGACCTTCGAGCCGACCGATCCCGAGCGAAATGCCGCAGCGATGGTGTTGGACGCGGCGGCCTGGGTCCTCGACGTCGTCAAGTTCCCCGGGACGGCGGCGTGGTCGGTGATGACCGACGAGCAGCGCTCGAAGTGGTGGACGACCCGGTTGGGTGCACTCAACACCGTTGCCGTCGCGTTCCCCGGCATCTTCGGCGTCCTCCTCAATCGGCTGCCGATCCAGGACCTCTTGGCATTCGCGAATCAGGCCGTTGTGCTCGTTGCGGTTGCCCGTGAACACGGAGTGACTGAGCGGGATCAGCAGGTGGACCTCCTGGCGTCGGTGCTGTGCCGGCGTGAGACCAAGTCCCGAGATCTGCTCGCCGGTGAGGATTTCGCCGAAAAGTCGGTCAGCGGTGCCGACGAGACCTGGCGCCCGTTCGCGCTCATCGGCACCTTGTGGCGCACGTCCAAGACTTTTCGTGCCATCACGGACGAGCTGCACAAGCGGCCGTCGCGGACAAAACCGTACGAGATTTTCGGCAAGATTCCGGTGGTCGGCGTCGTGGCGGATTATCTCGGTGAGCGCGGCGCTTTGGTCCGCGCGGCTGCTGCGGGGGAGAAGTGGATCGCGATTCGGTCGAGGAACATCACCGCAGTAGGCTGAAATGTGTTACCCCCGCCTGCTCAGAGTCGGTTGGCAGGGGGATAATAGGCTGTTCCCGCGGTACGTGAGAGTCGTATCGGATTTTCGGCCCCTTGCAACTGCGTGTTGCGGCGGCGATGCACGACAGGAAGGCAGGGAGATCGGCAGTGACCTACACGATTGCTGAACCGTGTGTAGATGTGATGGACAAGGCGTGCATCGAAGAATGCCCTGTCGACTGCATCTACGAGGGTGGACGCATGCTTTACATCCACCCCGACGAGTGTGTCGACTGCGGCGCGTGTGAGCCTGTCTGTCCCGTCGAAGCCATCTTCTACGAAGACGACGTCCCGGACCAGTGGAACGCGTACATCAGCACCAACGTCGATTTCTTCGACGATCTCGGTTCGCCGGGTGGAGCGGCCAAGCTCGGCAAGGTCGACTACGACACGCCGTTCATCAAGGCGCTGCCTCCCATGGGTGAGGAATAGAGATCTTGTCTCGTACTCCGGTGGCCGCTGGGCTTCCTGATTTTCCGTGGGATTCGCTCGCCGACGTCACGGCGAAGGCGCACTCTCATCCCGACGGCATCGTGAACCTGTCCGTGGGAACGCCGGTTGATCCCGTTGATCCGGTGATACAGGAGGCTTTGTCCTCTGTTGCCGAGATACCCGGATATCCGACGACGCACGGCACGCTCGCACTTCGCGAGGCCGTAGCGGAGTCACTCGATCGCCGTTACAACATTCCCGACGTCGATCCGGCAGCGGTCCTGCCGGCGATCGGCACGAAGGAAATGATCGCGTGGCTGCCGACATTGCTCGGTCTCGGAGCCGACGATCTCGTGGTCATTCCGGAGTTGGCATACCCGACGTACGAGGTCGCGGCGAAGCTGGCAGGCGCTCGCGTCCTGCGCGCCGACGGCTTGAACAAGCTCGGTCCCGAGTCGGCGGCGATGATCTTCGTGAACTCGCCGTCGAACCCCACCGGCAAAGTGCTCGGCCTCGAGCACTTGCAGAAGGTCGTGGCCTGGGCGCGCGAGCGCGGCGCGATCGTCGTCTCCGACGAGTGCTACCTCGGATTGACGTGGGAAGCGGATGCGCTCTCCATTCTCGATCCCCGTGTCAACGACGGCGATCTGACCGGTTTGCTTGCGGTCCACTCGCTTTCGAAGACGTCCAATCTCGCGAGCTATCGCGCGGGGTTCGTCACCGGTGATCCGGCTTTGGTGTCGGAACTGCTCGAGGTGCGTAAGCACGCGGGCATGATCCTGCCGCTGCCGATCCAGGCGGCGATGACCGCAGCTTTGGGCGACGACCAACACGAGAACATCCAGCGCGAGCGGTACCGCGAGCGTCGCAGCGTGTTGATCGAAGCTGTTCGAGGCGCCGGATTCACCGTCGACAATTCCGAGGCGGGTCTGTACCTCTGGGCGACGCGCGGCGAGGAATGTCGAGCGACGGTCAGTTGGTTCGCCGATCGTGGGATTCTCGTTGCCCCCGGTGAGTTCTACGGTCCGAGCGGGAGCAAGCACGTGCGGATCGCGCTCACTGCAACAGACGAACGAATCGCCGCGGCAGCAAAGCGCCTCTCCGCCTGAACCGTGTGCTTTCCCAGGTGTCAGGTTCCCTGATGTCGGTATCGGTCCGATGTAAGGTCGCGCTGTGACCACCTCAGGGACCGGCGGCTTGGACGCGGTACTGATTTTTGCTGTCGTTGTCGCCTCGGTTGCACTGATGCTCGTGTGGTTGAAAAGTCGTCGAGTTTTCGGAGAATTCCCACTCTCGGCAGCTCTCCTCTGGCTGATGATTGCAGTGCCGTCCATCCTGCAGGCGCTGATACCAGGACTACTCGAGATGTTTCGTCGTGATCCCGCGTTGATTCGCGACGGTCAATGGTGGCGCATTCTGACCTCCGTGCTCGTCCAGGACGGAGGGGTCGCAGGAACCGTCACCAATCTCGTGACGCTGGCCGTGGTTGCACCGCCTGCGTTCCGGCTCTGGGGCGCCGCACGTGGCTGGGCTCTCTTCCTGTTCGGTCAACTGTTGTTCGGTTTGCTGACCACCGCAGTCTTTCCGTCGACCGGCGCAGGAAACTCCGGTGCCACACTTGCTCTGGCAGCGGCGGCCGCGGGGATCGGTGTTCTGGTGCGCCCGCGAATGCCTGAGATTGTTCTGACGGCCGTGATTGTCGTCGGCGGCGCAACCCTGGTGACGGTCGATGACGCGCACGGATTCGCCGTTCTTTCCGGGGCGCTCTTGGGGGCGGCGCTGGTGACGCTGTTCCCTCCGCACTCGATAGATGCGCGTCGGGCAGGAGAAAGTTTGCGACCATCGGCGCTGTGAGATGCTGTCGTGGTGCTGCTGAGATCACTGAACCCCCTTGCTGTCGCCCGCGGTGACGACCTCGACGCCGCCGTGACGATCGGTGACACAGTTCTCTCGCGGAGTGCCATTCTCGGTGCCGCGACCTCGGTCGCGGAACGAGTGGCGCAGGCCGATCGGGTTGCCGTATTGGCAACTCCCACAGCAAAAACGATCCTCGCCGTCGTCGGGGCATTGATTGCCGGTGTCACCGTTGTGCCGGTCCCGCCGGACTCGGGGAAGGCTGAGCGGGAGCACATTCTGCGTGACTCGGGTGCTCAGGCGTGGCTCGGTGAAACGGACGACCACTGCGACACTCTGCCGGTAGTTCCCGTCCGGTTGCACGCTCGCTCGTGGCACAGCTATCCCGAACCGGCACCGCAGTCCACAGCATTCGTCCTGTACACGTCCGGAACCACTGGCCCACCGAAGGGCGTTCTGCTCAGTCGCTCGGCCATCGCAGCCGGGATCGACGCGCTCGCCGAGGCCTGGGACTGGACGTGGCGAGACACGCTCGTGCACGGGCTTCCGCTCTTCCACGTGCACGGACTGATCCTCGGAATCCTCGGCCCCCTCCGGATCGGCAGCCGGGTGATCCACACCGTCAAGCCGACGCCGGAAAATTACGCCCGGGCGAAAGGCTCCCTCTACTTCGGTGTTCCCACCGTCTGGTCGCGTATCGCCGAAGACGAAGAAGCTGCCCGCGCGTTGTCCGGTGCCCGACTTCTGGTTTCCGGTAGTGCGCCGCTTCCTGTGCCTGTCTTCGAAAAGCTGCGGGACCGAACAGGATTGACGCCCATCGAGCGATACGGCATGAGTGAGACGATGCTGACTTTGAGCACACGTTTCGACGGCGAGCGACGCCCAGGGTGGGTCGGCGTGCCGCTGCGCGGAGTCGAGACTCGTCTTCGTGACGAGAAGGGCAACGACGTGCCACACGACGGCGAGAGTATCGGCGGTCTACAGGTACGTGGGCCGATGCTTTTCGACGGCTACTTGAACCGTCCAGTCGCAACCGCCGAGTCCTGGACGGAGGACGGCTACTTCAAGACCGGTGATGTCGCCGTCATCGACGAGGGTGGGTTCCACCGAATCGTCGGCCGCGAATCCATCGACTTGATCAAAACCGGTGGATTCAGAGTCGGCGCCGGCGAGATCGAGACCGCCATCCTCGGGCACCCTTCGGTGTCCGAAGTTGCGGTGATCGGTGTCCCCGACGCCGATCTGGGTCAGCGGATCATCGCCGTCGTAGTCCGTAAGCCCGGGAGCCCCGAGGTCACCGAAGCTGAATTGGTCGAGTTGGTCGGGGCTGAGTTGTCGGCGCACAAGCGTCCCCGTGAGGTTCGCTTCGCCGAGACTCTGCCGCGTAACGCGATGGGCAAGGTCCAGAAGCGCGAGCTCTTCTGAGAAGAGTGGTTTGCTGAAAAGTCGCTGTGACGCTTGAAGGTTCGTGACTTCGGTCGGACTGTCCCGGAATATGGGCTCGTCGGTTCTCCGACGATTCAGCGCTAGTTGGAATTTCTGTGTTCTTGGCTACACTACCGCCCGGTAGGGATAGCTCCAGTCGCACGCATGCCGTCGGTATGTCCTAGTGCGAGTGGCCTCGGAAGGGCAGATTTCATGGCGGGCGGACGGCATTCGAGTCCTGACAGCGGGCGATCGATCGGGTTCTACGCAGTGGGTGGGTTGGTTGCCGTCGCGGTAGTCGCTACCGGGGTGGTGGTCTTCAAGGCAACACAGTCCGATTCCTGCGAGAGTGTCGACGAGTACTCGCTGGCAGCAGATCCTGCGATCGCGCCTGCAGTCACGGAGATCCTCGCAGAATCGTCGCCGGAGCAGACAGGCTGTTCGCGGATCACGGTCACCTCTGCGTTGCCAGGCGACGTAGCGGGAACCCTGGGCAAGGGCGTGGACGCACCGGACATGTGGATACCGGATTCGACAGCGTGGGTCGGCAAAGCTGCACTGACGGCCAAGGGGCCGGTCGCTGCCGCCGGCGGTTCGATCGCCACCTCGCCTGTCGTCCTCGCGTCCGGCGGTGGCGAGCAGTTTGCCAGTTGGCTCACGGCGCTTCAGGTTCCCGATCTCGCGCTGGGCAATCCGTTGTTCACCGGGGTTGCGTCGGCGCCCATTCTCGGAGCCCTCGCGGAGACCGGGGCCACCTCCGAATCGGTTCGAGCGGCCCTGGTGCCCCATGCCCAAGCAGAGAGCGTTCGTACCGAAGATCAGCCGGTTGGGCAGAAGATGCTCACCGAATTGGTCAGCTCCGGCAAGGTCGGTGTTTCGACCGAGCAGCAGGTAGTCGAGTTCACGAAAGCCGAGTCGAAGATTTCCGCGACAGTACCGGCGACGGGAACCATGATCATGGATTACCCCCTGGTGGTCAGTGCCTCGGCACCGGATCGGCACTACGCGGCAGCGAAGAAGAGTGACGCCATCGCTGAGCTGTTGCACAGTGAATCTGCTCAGGAAGTGCTGACACGCAGCGGTTTCCGTACCTCCGCCGGTGGGGCTGTCGAAGGCGGAGTTGGTGACGTGACGGCCTTGACGGTCTCCGAACAGTCGGTGGCCGATCAAACGCTGGGCGCTTGGGCTCTGATGGCCAAGCCGATCCGGACACTCGTTGCGATCGACGTGTCTGCGTCGATGGACTACCCGGCAGCAGGCGGCAAGACGCGCATGCAGTTGACCACTGCTGCCGCTCTCGCCGGCAATCAGGTCTTCCCGGACAGTGTCGCTGCCGGTCTCTGGGCGTTCTCCCAAGGTATGAACGGAACCCAGGACTTTCAGGAATTGGTGCCGATCAGGCGCTACGACACCATCGTCGACGGCATGACTCAGCGAAAGTTGATGGCTGATCAGGCGAACCGTCTCACCGAGCTCAAGCGTGGCGCCACCGGTTTGTATGACACGACTCTGGCCGCCTTCCGTAAGGTGCAGGAATCGTACGATCCGCGAGCGGTCAACAGCGTCATCATCTTGACCGACGGTGCCAACGAAGATCCCGACAGCATCAGCCGTGAACAGCTGCTCGATGTTCTTGCACGCGAGCAGGATCCGGCGCGTCCGGTCATCATCGTCACCATCGGCATCACCGATGACGCCGATGCGGCGGCACTCGCCGATATCTCCCGCGTGACGGGCGGTTCGACGTACATCGCTCGAGACCCCTCGGAGATTTCCGAGGTGTTTGTGAACGCACTTGCTCACCGAGGATCGTGAGCCACGCCGAGGACCTCAGGCCGCGTCGGGACCGGCCCAGGGCGTCGGAAGTGGCGGAGCCTCAGACGAATATCGGTGCCCGGTAGGTGTCGTCGTGGTGAAGGTGTGCCGGGTACCTGGTACAGGTTCGGCAGACCAGTCCGAGCCCTGTTTCGCGTAGTTGCATGCCGCGCACAACCCGGCACCGTTGGCTGCGCTGGTGAGGCCACCCCTGGAGTGATCGCGGATGTGGTCGCGGTGGCGAACCGGCGCGTCGCACCACAGAGTGCGGCAGCTTCGATCACGAAGTTCGATCAATCGCGCCAGTCCTTTCGGGAAGGTCCTCGCCGTGGATTCCATTGCGGTCAGCGCGCCGGTGTCGGGGCGTGCGTAGAGCTTTCGAACCGTTGTCATGGTTTCGGAGTCCTCGCCGGACAAGGTGATCCATTCACGTGCGATGGCTGCTGGAACAGGTCCGTACCCGTGGACGTGGGCAGGGTCGGAACCGTCGCCGAGTAGCGACTGGTCGGAGACAATCAGATTCACCGTAACGGGTGTCGGTGTGGCGCGGCCGATTCCGGTGACTCGCTCCACCAGGAGATCAGCCATGATCTGAGCTCGCGTGCGCTCGTCCCCGCCGGCAAGTACGGAATCTGCATCGCGGCCGAGCGTGGCATATACGACGGTACCCGCGGCAGCGGGAAGTAGGACATTGAGCCAGCACATCGTGTCGGGCGCAGGCCGAGACGTCACACGTCTGTCTCGTACGGCTTTGCGTGCTCGTCTGGCAACACTGTCTGCGTCTATTTCCGCAGTGCGTGCGCGGATTCTTTCTGTCAGTTGGTGGGTGCCTCATCCGTCCAAGATTGCAGCGTCGCAGCAGAACTCGCGATCCAATGCAGCGCGATCCTGGACTGTGAGACACGCAGTTTCACGCATGAGAATTGTTGCTTGATGCTCACTGATGGAGCCACGGACGAGTAGTCGAAGTGTGTGCGGCATCTCGTCGTTCAGTGCCCGGGCCAGGTTGAGATGCTGAGTTCCGAACCATGCCGACTCTCGCCGTGCGAGGGCAATCTGCGCGTTGATTCCACGGCCCTGGTGTGGGCGCGGAACTCCCCGTTCGCCGCGGTCCTTGCGGGTTACCGTGTCGAGATCGGCAGCCAGCAATGCCTGGGCGCCAGCGCAACTGGCCTTCAGCTCTTCCAGTGCGCGTAGTAGATCCACGCGAGCTGCGTTGTCGATGGAACGATCCATGCTGACGAGTGACGCTCGGAATTGTCCGATCGTCTCTTCGGATATCGCCTGTTTGGATATCGCCTGTTCAGATACTTTCGTCGTCACTTTTACCCCCCGGTAGTGTCGAACATACATTCGATACTACCGTCGACAATGAACGCACGCAACGGCTTTCTCTGTTGGCGTCCGAAAGTTCCGACAGTTCGGTTTTTCATGGTTGACTGGTCCTCATGATCGAGTTGAGGGGATTGACCAAGGTTTACGGACCGACGAAAGCGGTGGACGATTTGTCGTTCACGGTCAAGCCGGGCATCGTGACGGGCTTTCTGGGCCCCAACGGTGCGGGTAAGTCGACGACGATGCGGATGATCCTGGGTTTGGATCAGCCGACGTCGGGTGCGGCGTTGATCGACGGCAAGCCGTACCGGGAGCTCAAGACGCCGTTGCGGACGGTGGGCGCGTTGTTGGATGCGAAGTGGGTGCATCCCAATCGCAGTGCGCGGGCGCATCTGCAGTGGATGGCTGCTTCGAACGGGATCCCGAAGTCCCGCGTGGACGAGGTGCTCGGGTTGGTCGGGTTGTCCGAGGTGGCGGGCAAGAAGGCCGGCGGGTTCTCGTTGGGTATGTCGCAGCGTCTCGGGTTGGCGGGTGCGTTGTTGGGTGATCCGAAGGTGTTGTTGTTCGACGAGCCGGTCAACGGTCTCGATCCGGAG
>NZ_JBFUJB010000009.1:0-102276 GCF_056401575.1 Rhodococcus sp. P4_E4
CGCCAGGGAGCCGCTGCGCCAGGGAGCCGCTGCGCGGCTCGCAGTGGGTCCAGCCAGACTGCCGTCGATCGAGTCGCTTCGCTCCTCAAAATTCCTGAATTGTCTTTGTCAACAAACAATTTGATCGGAACTGAGAAGTCGGTACCCAAGTGCCAAACGAGGCTGAGGAGGAGCAGTGGTCGCTCGAAACTACCCCGTCTCGCGCCTGCCGGCACATCGTCATCATGATTCCCATCATACAGGACCCCACCACAAACCACAAAACAACCAGAAACATCGAAACATTGAAATCAACACTGCAGCAATAGCATTCGAACCTCAGCAAAAAACATCTATGCGCAACCACCGAAACAGATTACCCACCAAGCGATCACCCAAAGGTACTGAAACAAAACAACATTCAAAAGCGCCCGAAATCGACCTCCCCGAGCCCGCCGCACACCCGAATCGCCGAGCAACAGCAGCTCCCCCGCCGCCGGCACCGTCGAACGGATCGACCCGAACCCAGCCGGCACCCAACCAACTCGACGATCACCCACCACCCGGACATGTCGTCACCGCAGGTCAGACCCTAAAACACCTCCCCCATAACCCCGCCCGGCAAGCGCCGGCACCCAACCACCACAGGAAAGGAGGACGCGTCGGCATCCTCCAAACGCGGAGTGATCGCATCAGGGTTCTCAGCGTTCCATTCACCCGCCGCTCAACGAACTTCCACACGGCACGCCGCACAGCCTGATCGAACCCTCCGGAACATCGACCCTCGCCGTGAAAGTCTCGTCCGCGAACTCGAATCCCACAGCAGCCTTGCACCTCGACCGCGTAGGTGCTGCGGAAACCGGAATCGTTCACGCGAACCGAGACGACGCGGTACGCGCCCTTGTCCTCCAAACGCGGAGTCGCGTCAGGATGCAGCTCGTTTCACTCGCTGGCACGAGCGGGATCTCAAATATCTTTGTCCGCGAACGTAATCGACCTTATAGCCCAGGAACTATCATCGACTCGGCTGGTATTCACCAGCGGGGGTGAGGCACTTGGGCCCGATCATTCGATCGACACGTTCGATCGCGAAAAGTGGACCCGAAGTTGTTTGTTATTGGTAGGTGCATCCAGGCCGCACTCGTGCCATCCGAGAACGTGCGCTACTGCTGAGTCTGTGCTCGCTCAGCTGCGGCCTTCATCCGACGGAATCGATCGGCCGGAAGATGGTCGCCGACCAACTGCCCCGCCGGCGCGGGATGCAGCAGTCGGTCGCTGCGGAAGATGCCCGAGTGATTGAGATCGGAGAGGTCACGCTGCCACAGGTGGATTTTCGACTCGTGGGTGAATGCACCCCTGACCGACGGTAGCGCGTTGTCCGCTGTCACCCACTGGTAGGGAGATTCCTTGATGAGCTGGTATTCGATCGCTCTCGTTACGCAGGCTGCGATCCAGTCGGAGAACTGAATGTTCGAGCTCAGGACACTGTCTATGTGCATAGGTGGCTCGATGATCCGCTTCATCTCTGGATATCCGCTCGCGCGACCCAGGATGTGTTCGTACATGGCCGGCAGTCGGGCTGCACGCGTCTTCTCGTTGATCTGATCGATCATGACCATCACGTTCGAGCCTTTGTAGTCGGCGTACCGGGCGATGCGGTTGAGAGCTTCGCGCATCGCAGCTGTTTCTCGGGCGTCCGTGTCGAGGGCCGTCTGTTTCGGGGTTCCGAGAGGCTTTTCGTCGGCGTAGTAGAAGAGGGCGCCGTCGAGGCTGCGGACGCTGCCCACCAAAGAGTTGAACACTCGGATTTGCTGCCGATACTTGTCGAAAGTATCGGGACGAAAGATACTCGCGCCCTTACGTTCCCACCGTCCAGGGTGCTCTGCCTTCTCGATCTCGGTTTTGAAGACCTCTCGCTTTTTCAGCGTGAAGATTTCACCGAACTTTCGAGCATTGTCGGCCGGAAGGATCAGGCCGGCATAGCCGAACGCGGGACTGGTGTTGAAGCGATCGTGATCGCGCGCAACGAATGCTCCTGTCTCGCCGATCTCGTCAATGTACGCCAGTAACATGGAACGATTATTGCCCTCCGGATACGCGGAAACCCACGCCTGGGCGTGGGTTCCGGAATTAGCGCTCAGAGAACTATTTCATCTCCAGCTACTGACCACAGACTAGTTCGATGTCCGAGGTTTGCGCAAGTGGAATGATCGAGTGTGGCGCCAGGCATAAGTCTCTAAATTTGCTCAAATTTTCTGTAGACCGGATCCGCTTCGACGCAACGAGACTTCGGCTCGCGGCGGTGACCTGCAATAGAAGGCGTCGTAGGTCAGCCGCATACTGTGCTCATGCGGCCTGAACTCACCGATCTTCTGTCCATGTCACATCCTGTTGTAGTAGTAACGGGTGATTCCGGAACCGGTAAGTCATCGATCCTCGCCGATCACCAGATCGAACTCTCCCGTGGTGCGGCGGCCATCGCGCCGCCGCCGGTCACCTGTGCGTTCGACAGCGGCGCGTTGCAGGTCGCCATCCTGGATGGCCTCGTCACAGCCCTGGTCACCTCGATGGCAGATCGGACGGCGTGGCGCACCATCCAGAACCGACTCGACACCGCCGACAAGGAAATGGTGGCCGAGGTCGGAAAGAGCCTGGCCAAAGCCGTGACCCAGGAAAGTCATGGCGTTGGTGAAAGCGCGAATCGACGAACACGCAGGCGAAGGTCTCGCAGCGTTCTTCAAAGGCATACGCCAGGATACGACCGCTGATCTACGCCGAGATCTCCAGTCGCGAAGCGATACCAACGTCGTCAAACTCCTGGTACGCCTGTGCGACGAGGTTGCGACTGCGCTCAAACGCGACGTGATTCTGGCAATCGACGAGTGCCAACGGCTGACAGACGATGACCAACGGGCGTTGGCCAGCCTTTGCATCGCGCCACCGAAACGCGCACGATTCGTGATCGCCTGGTCGTCGGCGGCGCACGAGGCTCGTGCCGGACTCACCAGACTTCGTGACACCGGATGCGGGGAGACCGGACAACGGGTACGTGATCCAGGCCCGCAAAGGAAGAAGAAACAACCATGATCTATCGCGTCCACACCCCCGAGACCTTCCACGACCGACACGAAACAGAAGACCGAATCCGCAACCTCGCAACCTCGCAACCTCGCAACCAACGGACATCGCATGCGCTCCACCCCGATCTACGGCAGAGACGATCAAGTCGTCGACATCGAATACCACCCCGAACCCTGACACCCCAAACACTCATCCAAGCGCACAGGCACAAACCGCCCAGCACCGAAATGTCGAAAAGACTTGCAACACAATATGAAACACCCGATGAGCATCCGGACGAACTCGCAGGGTTCGAGTGATGGACGTTGCACGTTCACGGCACAACGAAGACACCCGTTCCAGCGATACGTTCGTAGCCCGTAGTCATCGATGCAGTTACAAGCCCCGGCCCCGTAAACACGCTCACGGTGTCGCTGTACGAAATTGCCAGCACTCCGGAGGCTCCAGTCCCAAGGTTCCTCCAATGCATCCAATACGTGCCCTTCACCTCGGGTGACATGGCAGGGAACGTGACCGTGCCCGGTGTCTCCCCCGTGATCGCCACCGGGTTCGATACACAGAAGATCTGGAATCCGCAGGCACTGACCGCAGAAATAACTGGCTGCCGCTACGCGCTACGCCGCGCATTCATCGAGGGCGCACTTCGTGGCGATAGTTGCTCTCCAAGGCAGCGATAGCTCTGTTCACATAAGTCACCTGATTGAGCTTCAAGCGCGAGGGAAGGGACTCACGCTCGATTCGCATCGCTACGGCCAGAACAACTTTGGGACTAATTGTAAGGTTCCACATGTAGTCCCGAAATGACGGCACCGCAAGGTGTTGCATGTGCTTCGGACAGCCAAGTTCAGCGAAAAGCCTCCTGCTCCCTTGGACTGCCGGCAGCCGGCAGCCGGGGTTGAGTTGTGAGGAGAAGTTAGGTCCCTCCTACGATGACCGCAAGTGTGACGACGGGCCAGCCCTCCAGGCTGAAACGCGAACAGCCCGAGAACCGAACTGACCGCGCCTTCGCAAGGGCGGCCGCGTCATCTAGTCGTTCGGTAAACCCAGCCACACCTGACTGCCGTCCCACACGATGGTCACCACCGTCTACGGACCCGACCCGCGGCTATACACCACCCGCACAATCCACGAGAATGACGTCTCCGGTTGCTTCGTCTCAGCTGCATCTACCAATGGCCTGCTTCGCAGGAACAATCGCCCATAATTGGTGTGATCACCGATGATAAGCAGATGAGTGAGCAGCACAACCATACGATGTGGGTGAACCGTCTGATCGACACCGCGAAACGCGGAACAATCCTGGAGCTACAGGCCGAGGCACCGAATGTGCAACAGGACCCTTCCACTGCCGATCAATGGCCCGCTGATCGGTGTATTCCTGCAAGCGCGCTCCGCGCCGCCCTCATCGCCGACCACGCCGGATTCGACCCCAGAGGCATTCAAATTACCGGAGCTCGCATCATCGGTCATGTCGACCTCGCCCACATCACATTCGACTACCCGTTACACCTCGTCCAATGCCGCATCGACCAACAGCTCAACCTCGGCGGGGCACAACTACGAGAACTGAATCTCTCGACCTCACACCTCCAATCCCTCATCCTCGATCAGGCGAAGATCACCGGCAGCCTCGTCGCTAATAGCATCACTAACATTGGTGAAATCCGCGCCGTCGGAGTCACCATAGGCGGCTATATCGACCTAACCCACGCCATCCTGAGCAACGCCGGAGGCCACTCCCTCATCCTTGAGAGCGCTACTATCGGCGGCAGCCTCTTCGCCAACAACATCACCAGCGACGGCGAAATCCGCGCCCCGGGGGCCCGCATAGTCGGTCAACTCAACCTGACCGGCGCCATCCTCAGCAATGTCGGAGGAAACGCCCTTACCCTCGACAGCGCCACTATCGGGGGCAGCCTCGTCGCCGAAAACATCAAGACCTCCGGACAGATCCGTGCCTCCGGAGTCACCATCGACGGCCCTCTTAACCTGACCGCCGCCATCCTGAGCAACATCAGAGGAAACGCCCTTTTCCTCGACAGCGCCACTATCGGCGGCAGCCTCTTCGCCAACAACATCACCAGCGACGGCGAAATCCGAGCTCTCGGTGCCACCATAGGCGGCCAACTCAATCTGAATTTCGCCACCCTCACCAACCTCGGGGAGCCCCTCCTCTCACTCGACGGCGCGAACATCACCGGCGAAGTGTTCATCCAAGATCTCGCAACTGCCGCCGGTGAGATCACCGCTCTCGGTGCCCGCTTCGAAAGCCTCGTTGAACTCACAAACGCGAAACCACTATCGGGCGTCCACTTTTCGATCGATTTCCAAGATGCCACGATCCAACACCTCGTCCTCCCCACAGACTCCCTGACCTGGATCGACCTGTCACAAGCGAAAATCGCCCACCTGCAAACTCCAGCAAACGGTGAACCGTTATACCCGGTGATTGCGACGGGATGGACCATCGGCGACATCACCGGCCGCATCCGCACCGACCGAGCCGCCGCCACTCGCTGGCTCAACAACGGCAACGAGAGGAACAAAGATGTCAGTCCCCAGCCATGGCATGTACTCGCCGAGGCGTACGAACGCAACGGGCACCCCGCCGAAGCCCGACGACTTCGGTTGACCGCCGCGAACAAAGTCACCGCCACCGCGCCCTGGCCTACCAAAATCCAACGCTGGGCGTACCTCGCCGTCGCCGGTCACGGCTACTACCCCCTCGTCGCCACAGTATGGCTAGTCATAGCCCTGATCGGCGGTATCGTGCTCGTGGAAACGAACCGTGAACACTTCATCCCAACCAACCCCGCTGCTGCGACGAGCACCACAACCGTCGGCGCAACAGGCACCAGCAAGCCGACACCACCGGTGTCGATCACTGGCGCCGACAACTGCGCCACACACCCCCACTACCCGTGCCTGGACTCATTCACCTACGCCCTCACCAGCGTCATCCCCGCCGCTATTGGCATCACCCGACCCGACTGGGCGCTCAGCACAACAGCACCCCTTTTAATCAAAACCGGATTACCCACCCTACGAACACTGTCCTGGATCTTCACCGCAATCCTCCTCGCCGGAGTAACCGGACTACTCCGAAAAAGCTCCTAACGTCCTCGGGATATTCATCACCGCAGCACATATCTACTGGCGTTAGGCAAATGTTCAGCTGGGTTGAACGACTCTCTCAATCGCTTAGGCCACGTCCCACCGGGCTATGCTTACCGGTATTCAACGCATCCGACCCCGCAGCAGGCATACTCACTTGGTGCCACAGGTTTCATATGACAATCTTCGACGATCATTTCGCCGATACAACCGTGATCAAGTACTTCGCGTACTTGCCGCCATCAGCTCCGCTCAACGTGCAGCAGACTTTGGGCTCGCTGAGGACCCCGGCCTAAGCTCGGCCGCAGCTCCATTCAGCCTGACGGCCCTCGCCGGATGCGTCGTTATCGACGGAAATGATCGCAGGCAAGCCATGATTGGCATTTCCGATGTCGAGAATCTGTGCTCGACCTATATCGAACTAGATCACGCAGAGATTCCAACGTCTGGGCCCGTCGATACCGATGCCCTTGCGGCGATGACCTCCCGAATCATTCACAGCCAATTTCCATTTGGCTACTCAATCATCGAGAACATCGGACGCGCCGTAAGTCTCTTCGTCGATCGACCTGACGTTCGAAACATGCCGAGCCAGGACCAGTGGCGCGAGCGGCTCGGTGTGGACGTTCTTGACTACCTCCGCGTCATTATGAGCCTCCTAATACCAGCCGCTCGCAACAACGGCGTCATCACTGCACCTCTCCTGCGAGAGAAATACGCGGTTCTATTTGCAGAAACGGGAGTCGAGACTGCGATCGCGCTACTCAACGCTCACCTGTCCAGCGACATACCATCCCTCGAAGCGGATGGAATCACTCACCGCCTTCAAGGACAAGAGATCTGGTCGCCCAACCCGCTCACCGCTCGCCCATTTGTCAGGTATGGCACCGAGTTCGTACTTCCCTCCTTCATGCTCCTCGAACAAAAGATGACGCCGTTGGGCATGTACTTCACCGGAATCGAACTTTTCGGGGCCGGAACATTTCCTGGCGCGGTCGGCGACGCATTCGAGCTCCATGTCGGCGAACAGCTCAGGGAGCTCGAACACGCAGTGGTCCACTCAGAAATCGAGTACAAGGACGGTAAGGACAAGAAAAAGACCGTCGACTTCATCGTGGAGTTCGAAGAACTTGTTCTTCTGATCGAGGTAAAGGCAGCTCGCACCATCGCGACGGCACGAGCCGGACTACCTGATGGACTTGCAGATACCGCGGCAAAGATGAATTCGGCGCGCAGACAGATCGACAACACTGCAATTTTGATCCGTGACCGGAAGACCGAACTAAGTCACATCGCTTGTGACCGACCAATACGCGGGCTGGTAGTCACACTTGAGCCTAACCACCTTGTCGACACATTCTTGTTCGAGGAACGAATCACCGCCACCGACACTCAAATTGCGACAGCATGCGGACATGACATTGAACGAATCATCCCAGTCCTCGCGGACCGCGGGGATGTCGGCAGACGGCTGCTGAAGGCGCTGACCAAGAACGGACCGACACCGCCATCCATCGATCGCGCCATCGAAGGTCTCCCCCAGCCAGTTCGAAACCGACTAGTCGACGAGCGCTACAACAGAGCGATGCATGACCGCCTCTCGCTCCGGCAGAGCAACACCTGTGTGGTTCAGCGCGATAAACCAAGGACGACGCTCCTTACGACGCTCGGTAGATCTCCGAATATCCGGTCGTGACCGCCACCACCGCGATGCGCCGAGCTCGCAAATACCCTGTGGGTCATCAGATGCCGGTCATGCGAGCCGAATGGAGATGCTCCTGATATCGGCCTGGTGGCGAAAAATTGGCGTAGGGCGCACGGTCAAGCTGCGTCCCAGTTCGATCGAACTTTCTGAAACGGGTCGAGTCAGGCGATCTCGCCCCGGAAGCATCACGAGAAGCGCTGAAAACTCAGACTCGCCGGTTGCATCTCGCGTGACGCTACAGTCACAGACGTCAGCGAACTCGCCGAGGGCGGGGTCTGCCTCGACCCCCAGCCACTCAGTGCTTCGCCCCTCAACGATCAAGCCGGCGCGGCCACTGGAGTAACTTCGAGGCGCTCGACTCCGCGATGAGTCGAGCGCTGTCTGATAGCGCTGTGGAATGTCGTGCGAGGCACACTTCTTCACGATCCGACTCACCTCGTCGGTACTCGACATCAACGACTCCCTACCTGTGAAACTGTAGGAAAGCACCAGGCCAACCGGGTACATCTCGTTCAGGACGTTGTAGTCCTTGAAGTTCTCAAGCGTCGGGTCACGGATGGTTCCCGCATCTCGGTCTTCGTCCGTGTGAACTCGGAGGTCTTGTCCTTGACCAGCCCGAAGTCGGAGAGCTTGACCAGCACCGCTCCGCTTTCGTAGACCTTCACGAGCACGTTCTGAAGGCTGATGTCGCGATGGAGCAACTGCTTGCCGTGGATGTAGTTGATGCCGTACAGGAACTGCAGCGCGATCCGCTTCCGCGAGGAGAACGACAACCGATTGTTCCACTTCTTGATGTACTCGCGGAGAGTTTCGTCGCAGAACTCCATCCGATACTCGTTGCGAGTCTCGTCGTACTGATACACCTAGACGACGTAAGGGAAATTGAGCCGCTTCATCACCGCGAACTCCTGCTTGAAACGTTCCAGGTCGCGCTCACTCATCTCACGCTTCGCCTTCTTTACTGCTCCCGAACACCGACTCGAGTGCCTCAGCAAGCGCCGTCGCAGACGACTTCCCGCTTCAAGGTTTCGGGTCGAGATGGGACGCTGGAGTCCAACACTGTCCAAGTAGTCCTGCAGTCGACTCGGTCCAGACATCCCCCTCTCATGGATGCCTGCCGCCAGGCGACCAGAACGCCACAGATGTCGCGTCCACTCCGCTGTAAATGCTCGGCGATACCCTCGAGCAGGTCCAGGTCGGACAGGTTCAGTACGGTCGGGTCACCGACCTGCGGTGGTACAAGAGCAAAGATCGGCCGAGCGCGGACAACCAGATCCACTCCACGGTGCTCAGATTTGGCGCACCATGTGCCGGAACAATCACGATCGGCAGAAACACTGTGGACGGGCCGACACCCTACTCGTGACGCTTGCTGAGCTGACGAATCCTCGCGGCGATCTGGTTGCACTTTCTGACTAGCGATTTGTTGGCGTCAATGTCGTACTCATCCACGCCTGCCAAACCTTGCGCCAGTTTTTCGTTGAGGTGGTGATTGGTTACGTCGAGCGCGAAGCAGACCCCTCCGGCGGGTATCGCGAAATCGCATACTGAGGGCTTGCGGCTGGGATCGGCAGCCCACGCGCCCTGCATCTCCGGTTCGCGTCCTAGCCCGCACCATCGACCGGCTCGCGGCGACGATACCGCTGAGTGCATCAGCCGTGGCCTCCTCGAAAATGTCGTTCATCGCGAGACTGAACGCCTCTGCGACCGAACGAGGTTCGGGCTTTCCGAATGAGAAGAACCTTTGCCAGTACAGGTGAGATCCGAAGAACCGGTCGATGCCCCACTGGTAGCGCAGCAGCACAACGGTATCGTCATCGACGCGAAGGAAGGGACACGAGTCAGGGTGTACCGCTGGTCGGCGATGTCTCCCTTCCTTCGGTCCCGCGCCAGCCTGCGCTGAAACTCGGGAACCGACAAGGCCATGTGCTTGAGCAGGAGGGTCACCGTGGCGTCGGTTGCGCCGGCACCAACAAGGCCGGCGCGACAGAACTCAAGCTGACCCGCGCATGCACGATCGGCGATTGCGAGTCCGAGGGCCAGAACGTCGACCAACTCGATTCCATTGGCGGCACTGAAGCATTCGGCCGGCGAAGTACCGAGGCGGGGGTCGGTCACGCTGCCGGGCCACGAGCGAAACCAGATGTTCTCAGTGGAGACCAATAACATCTCGAGTTTGACCGGAGCATTGCTGTGAAGATTCACGACCTCGTCGACCATAATTTCTCGGAGCATGTCGGAGCTTTCGGCGGCGGTCTTGGTCGGGCTGTCATCTCCGCGATGCGCGCGATGCTGTCCGCTTCGATCGTGCCGTCTTCGCTGAACTCGTTTCTCAGGTTGCTGGTGGTGATCGACAGAATCAGATGCACCAACGTCCCAGTGGAAATGGGTGCAGCTTCTGGTCGCACCACAGCCGATTCGAGTGTTTCGCACAGCAGCTGCGTCGCCGATTGTGCTGGAATCAAACGGTTTCCGGAAAGGATGTGTTCGATCAGCTCCTCGGGGTAAGGAAACTCCACGGTAGCGAGCAGGTCACTCTCGACTCGGCTCTTAGTCCAGTCGGTGAAGGTCGCGACATCGAGTAGCGACTGTATCGCGGCGAAAGCTCGAATGGTGGCTTCACCATCGAACGAGGCGATTAGATCGACCCGCTCTCCCTCTGTCAGCGGTTCGAGTCCGGCCTCGCTGCACACGACCGGAGAAGGATGCTTCACCATCACTTCATTCAGGATCGCAAGGTCCCTTCCCGACACGGCAGCAGGCACTGTCGCTGTCTTCACAACGTCGGTCTTCGCCTTCGTATGCCTGTTCTGATAGCGACGATCGCACTTTCGCGCCACTGTTGCCCTGTCTCCCTGTGCAGTCCTCGGCCACACACCGGAAGCGCTGATCCAATTACAGCAGGGTGGCAAACCCGCAGTGACGGCCTCTGAGTGCGGTCGGTTGTGGTATTTCTGACGCGATCACCGATGATTAGCGGATGAGTGACGAGAACGGCCACGACATGTGGGTGCGTCGCATGGTCGACGCAGGACACCTCGGTCTGGTACTCGATCTACGGGCACCAGCAACTCAGGCTGCCCCGCCCCATGCGCAAGTGATATCAGAACATCCACTGGAAGTTGCCATCGCGAGAATCCTGCGGAGGACCTGCCTCACCGAACGGAACACAATCATGCCTGCATCCTCGACGCCGGAGCAGGATCCGTCACCGAGGGCAATCGCGGCTAACCCACATCGGGCATGGTCGGTGCTGTACAACAGTGCTCACACGAATAAGACAATGGATCGGCGCACAAAATGGCGCTCGGTGTATCGGAGGCAACTGCCGACGGACGCTCCGTCACCTCGTCTGCTTCACGTCGATGGTGATGGGAATGTCAAAAGTTGTCTCCACATCTTGACGCCTCTCCGACCTACGCGGCGTCCAGAGCTGCGGTCAACACCGGAAGATCGTCGGCAACAACAATCGCTAGTATCTTCTCCTCTCGCTTTCCAGTCTCGGTGATGATCAATGCGATCGGCGGAGGGCTCCCGTCTTGACGAGGTGTCAGGCGGCGGACAGCTTCCGCAGCTGATGTGGTTTTCGGCAGGAACTTCCCGGTTTCGTGACTCTCTGCGAATATCATTGCAGCGCTGATTGGTTGGCTCTCGACCAGTCCATCGGTGGTGAGTCGATCGGCTAACCACCTGGCAATGCAGTTAGTGGTGAGCATCCCTTCGTACTGTCCGTGGTCGTCGTAGATCGGGAACTGTGAGTAGTCGAATTTTCTGATTGCCGCGAGCACGTCGCTGAGCGCTGCAGTATGCAGAAAGGTTGTGGGCTGCTGCCCTCGAAATTGTGCGTATGCAGTGGGCGGGTGGATGATCTGCTCGCGCACCTTTTCGATGCGTTCGACGATGTCGAGGACCGGTTCGGCGATTGGTTTGCCGTCGTAGTATTTGCTGTGTTGGATTGCGTTGCGGAGCCTCGCAAAGGCCTTCAGTGCGTCCACTTGATTGTTGGTCAGTCTGTTCGGTTGGTATTTCGCGACCAGATCGAGAAACGGTACCGCGTCGTCAACCTGGAGCTTTCGTCGCAGTTGAGATTCGATGTCGTTGAATGCATTGATGAATCGATCCGCCTGGGCTGATGTACTYATCTCTGTCCTCCACTGTGATCAGGGTGCAGCCGCAACGCTGGTGTTGGGGTTCAGCACTGTTCACATCATGCGCTTCAATCGCGTTCCAGTTCCGGCGATTCGAGAGATCAAGAATGTTCGCACTAAACGCGGCCCAGTGCACCTAGCCGGTGTCTGGCGACCGTCCAAGGTTGGGTGATACGTTCTGAGGTGCCGCCCGGGAAGTACGTGCACGGCGCGGACGGTGGACCGACTTGATTGGTTTGCGCGCACTCCTCGGGTTGCTCACTCAATGCTCCCGAATAGAGCTCTAGGTAATCTCGAGTCGGCCCCTGAAAGCCTGTACAGCAGTACGGCGCAGTGCATTCCGGCGGTGGTCAACCGGTTGGTGCCGTCCGTTGAAGGGCGCCAACCGTTGCGCGTTATGGCGTGATCGGATCGTTCAGCATGGGGTCAGCCAGCGTATCGACTGTTCGCGCAGGACATCCCACACGAATTGGATGTTCTGTTGACCTCCGATGGGGAGGATTCCGGAGTATCTAGTCGGGAGTTTCCATGTTTGATCCGCCGGGTGCCAGCACGCGATGGGTGTCGTTCCGCTGCAGTGTGTGTTCATGGTGTGTTCCTGGCAGATTCGAGATGTTGGAGCTGCGACGATACTGCTGGTGAAACGGCAATGCGGCAGCCCTCGGTGATCGTCCGATCACACTGGGTTGCTGTCAGTTTCGGTGGTGTAGAAGGATCTGGACAGAGCTGGGCGGGTTTTATGGCCTCCGGGCGGGGTTCCCGAGGTCAACCCTGATTTGATGTAGCTCAGCCGGGACGAACAGGGAGCTCATCACGTGCAGTTGAGCAAAGGGCAGAACGCTTCACTCGATCGGCTAGATGTCACGGTGTGCTGCACGTGGGAGCAACGCCCTTCGATCGATGCCGACTTGTCTGCGCTTCCGCTCGCCGCCGATGGGTAGGTGCGCGGTGACTCCGATTTCGTGTTCTACAACCAAGCCGAATCGAGCGACCGATCCACACAGCATGGCGGCAAACGAATTGCCGGAACATCCGACGAGGACCGCATCACCGTTGACCTGCACCGCTTCGACCCAGAGGTGGATCGGATCGCGATCGTCCTGAGCCTCGACGCACCCGCGGTGATGACTCTCACCGAACTCGGACGGGCAGACGTCGCCGTCCACGATGCAGCCAGGCCACGACGGTTCAGACATGCGTTATCAATTTGATCCGCAACATCTTTCGGCTCTCGGGCCGTCAGTACGGTGACGGGCTCAAGCACGATCTCAAACCGATCTACTCCGCCCCGACCGAGACGACAGCTCGAGCGGTGCTGGACGAGTTCGCTGAGCGTTGGGGAGAGAGGTATCCGGCGATCATCCGGCTGTGGACGAATGCCTGGCAGGAGTTCATTCCGCTCCTCGACTACGACATCGAGATACGGCGAGTGCTGTGCTCCACCAATGCGATTAAGTCCCTCAATGCCCGGTATCGGAGGTCGGTGAAAACACGCGGGCATTTCCCCACGGAGGCTGCTGCGCTCAAGTGCCTCTACCTGGTGACTCGTTCACTGGACCCGACAGGCAAGGCCAGGCACGATGGATCATGCGGTGGAAGCCTGCTCTGAACGCGTTTGCGATCACGTTCGCCGATCGTTGACCCAGGTCGGAAACATACTGATGGAAACCGGTCGAAACACCGTTAGCGAGACAAACCACCGGATCCTGGCAACAAAGCGTCTCCGCGATTGACAACCTTTTTCGACTCTCCGTCGTCCTGTCGACTGCTGGCCGCCGGGAGTCCGTCAAGCTGTTGAGCATCATTGAAAACGCGTTGATCTCGTACTTTCAGGCGGAGTACAAGGGTAGGTTCGGCGGAACGTAACGACGAACCAGCCGGGATATGGAAAACTGCATCCATGAACGATCGATTTCTCTCCCCGGCCGAAGCACTTGGGCAACGGCGTGTGGATCGGATTGAAGAAGTACGTCCAGCATTACGAGACCTCGATGCTTTCATCGATAATGCTACTACCATAGATATACTTCTAAAGCCGATCGCGCGCGGAAAGTTCGAGAAACTAATATCTTGCTCCGCATCAGCGCCGGAGGAAAAATGGTTGTTCGCACGGGATGATTCAACGGACACCTACTTGTGCACCGACGACGCCCCACGTGACCTCAACCAATCCAAAGTGTTTGACGCATTGTTCTTTCCGGAGCTTCACACTGGCATGGTTGCATGGTGGCTTCTACATGCGTGGCGGTTCACTGATCTTGCCGAGGAGGCGATAAAGAGCCTGGCGACGTGGCACATCACCGTCTCCGCAGTTTCATCGCGCGCTCTAATTGAAGAGGTGGGTTGCCTCCTCTACGAATCGAAGCAGTTTGCTGAGAATTGGAAAGCATCAAAGTCTCTGCCAGAGGCGAATCGACCACAAGCAGTCAGGGAGCTCCTCCACCCAGTAATGGTCCAGTCCGCTTTCGGCTCTCGCGGAATAACCGAATCAACCAATCTCCGACCTGCTACGAACGTACAAACATATGTAGACAAGCTGGCAAAAGAAACTGGGGAACCTCAGTTCCTGAAATGGTATACCTGGCTGTCCAACAGCGCGCACCCAGCGATCGGTTCTCGCATGGCATACGCAAGTCAACCGATGGTTCACCCCACTGGGACAGTGATGCGCCGACGCTTTTCACGTCGCCCCACATCTATTAATGGCAGGTCCGAAGAACTCGACTTCCTGATCGCGCATCAGTGTGCTGACTCTACAGTCGCTGCTGTGCAGGTTGGTCTTTCGCTTCTGTCTCAGGCCCTTGAAATTGTCGACGACATCGGCTTAACAACGGGCGCGGCAACTCTGACCAACCACACGTACTGGCGCAACCTGAAGCCGGTCCGCGGAAATCGCGAATGCGCCTGTGGAAAGGGGAAATGGCCGGCTTGTCAGCATTGGTGGGGAGAACCTGCACCAGCAATCGCCGTTAGGCAGGCACTGTCAGGCTGTTGAAATGCCTGATCTGGGATGATCTGCGGGTGTCGATGAACAAGAGCTACCGGTTCCCACGGGAGATTGTCTCTCCCTGCGTACGGCTCTACTACAGGTTCACGCTTTCGTTCCGCGAGATCGCGTTACGCATGACTGAGCGTGGGGTCGAAGTGACGTACGAGATGATCCGGACCTGTTGCGCGAGGTTCGGCCCCCGAGTAGGCCCGTCGGCTATGGCACAGAGCACCCCGTCCTTGTGACAAGTGGCATCTCGACGAGGTTTTTACCAAGGTCAGCGCCGCACAGAAATACTTGTGGCGAGCGGTGGACCAGCACGGAAATGACTTCGACATTCTGATCCAAGGAAAGCGGGACGGTAAAGCGACCTGATTCTTCCGGACACTGTTGAAGAAACAAGGCTGTCGGCCGCGGGTGCTGATCACCGACAAACTCCCCAGTTATCAGGTCTCACACCGGACCACGATGTCGACGGTAAGGCGGTAAAACAAGTATTTGAATAACCGGTGCGAAAACTCCCATCAACCGACCCGGCAACGCGAACGCGCAATGAAAGGGCTCCGCACTGTCGGCTCGGCACAACGATTCCTGGCTCCGTTCAGCCGCATCTATCCGGACTTCCGACCACCCCGTCATAGGATGACCGCCGCTGATCACCGCACCGAACTATCCACCCGATTTCAGGTGTGGGGTCTGGTCACCGACCTGAACACCGCTCCGCGTGATGGCCTGCTGCGCACGAAAACTGCTGCACACCAAGAAACTTGACAGCACCGCCCGGTCGGGTTTGGTCTTTGCCTCCAGCTTTTACGAGGTCACCTGGCGAATGTCCGTCAACGAGGCGAAGGGTGCCTGCAGTCTCTCGGTCCTCCCGCTCCTATAAAAGAGCAGATCCCCGTCTCCGAGCAGATCCTCAGCCCCCGCGCGATCGAGGATGGTCATTGAGTCCCGGTAGCTTGGGAGCGCGAAAGCGATTCGCGCCGTCAGGTTCGCCTTGATGCTGCCGGTTATCACGTCGACGCTCGGGCGCTGTGTGGCGAGCACCAGAAAGATACCGTATGCCCTCGTTAATTGTGCGTAGCGCTGAATCATTTCGCTGAACGCGCGGCGGTCGCTTCCTGCCAGGACGAGGTCGGCGAACTCGTCAATCACGATAACGAGTTGGGGCAACTCTGTGAGGGAACCCCCAGCCTCGTAGTATTCGGCGGCTGAACTGGCACCTGCCCGTTCCAGGATCGGCTGGCGGAGGTCGATTTCGGCCCGCAAGGTGCTCTGCAAGCGCTCAAGCGCCTCGTCGGTGTCGTTGATGATCTCTCCGCGCAAGTGCGGCACGGATGCGAATGGGGCAAAGTCCAGCCGCTTTGGGTCCACGATGAGGAGTTGCAGCTCGTGCGGTGTCCGGGCGCGAAGCAGTTCGACCAGCATCCCCCGAAGGAAGACGCTCTTGCCCGAGCCGGTGGCACCTGCCACGAGCAGGTGGGGCAAGCGGGTCAGGTCTGCCGTGCGGACTTCCCCGGCCGGGGTGATACCGGCTACGAAGTCGAGCGCCCCCGGACGGGACGGCGTGTTTAGTGCCGACAAGACGCTGGGCAGCATGACCGCCTCCCGGTCCACTCTGGGCACGTCAACGGTAATGAACCCTGGCTCGTCACCAATGAGTATCTGGCCAGGGGCTTCGACCTCCCTGCTCAGATCTCTGGCCCGCCGCTCCACATCCGCGATGGCGAGCTTGCCCTGCCCCCGCGTCCGGAACCGGATGAGGCTCGGGCCGACCTGGGCCAACTCCGGATCGAATCCCTGTATCGGTAGCCCGTAGCGGGCAAAGGCCTGGTTCAGCCGTCCTGCGACCTCCGCCACCGCGTCCCGAGACGCGTCGGGCATTGAACCGTCGATCGGGCCGCTGCCCGTGGTCGGCACGCGTTGGTGACAGTTAGTCGGTTGCTCGCGCTGCTCTTGGGGTGTGCGTTGCGAGTTCTCATCGGTCGAAGGATGGGGAGGCGGGGGCCCCGGAGTCGGTGACTCGTATGTCGGCCAGTCCTCCGGGCCGAGCGGATCCTCTCCCGTGAGAACCTTCTGCATCCAGGGCCGACCGAGCGTGATCAGATCCAGTGGTCCTTCCTGACCGTTGAGCTGTGTGAGGGAGGGGGCGCCGGGATTGTCGGCCTCGACACTGATCACGAGGCCACGCCTGGCGTTTGCCCCACGCATGTGGCCGATGGCGAACTGGTAATTGCCAGTGCTAACGTCCGCCAGCGCACTCTCCATGGCTGAATCGACACCCGGCCCGACGCCAAAGGCACCGTTCCGCGCGGCGGCAGAGCGAAACAGCTCCGCCAACTCAGCGCCGCGCAGCTCACGCGCGACCGCTTCGCTGCCGAACCTTTCCGTCAGCCAGGAGTTAGTCTCCTCTACCTGCGACGCGGCTCGCGGCAGGTTGGGGCCGCCCAGGCTGGAGAACTTCACCTCCACGACCGTGGCGCCGACCACCGGCAACTCGTCAGGTCGAGCAGTGACACTTAATAGCAGGAGGTCGTCGCACATGGCCCCCCGCCCTGCGCGTGAGCTCCGATACCTCACGGGGATACCCGATTCCTTGAAACCGGGAACCAGTTCTTCCAGTGCTACGAGGGCGCGTGCCTCTCCCCGGCGAGGTGCGAGGGTTTGCTGAGCCCTGGTGAGGAAATCCACCGCGCAGGCGGTGCCAACTCGCTCTCGCACCCCGCGGATTGGCCGCTGGACGATCTGGAGCGTCCAGCGTCCTGAGACCGACTCGAGTAGCGACATGAGGGCGCGGCCGCGGGCCTCCTTCAGTGCGGCTAGATCTGCTATGGACTGGCGCAGGGCTGCGAGGTACGGCGCGACGTGCTGGGTCGCTGTAATCCCGTCGTAACCGAAAGTTGCTGGGTCAGCACTGTCTTCGTACTCCAGTATGTTTCTGCCCGCCTGCCGCTGCTCGGCGAATGCCTCTATCCCGATCATGCGGTCCAGGTGGACTACCCAGGCGGAGGAGTTGTACCACGCGTCCAGGTCACGGCCGCTTGCGCGAGCCCGGATCATGCGTGTGTCGCGCGGGACGAGTCTCTCGTTCCCTTGCCCACCGACAAGTTCGAGCATGCGGTACTGGATGCGCTCGAGTGCGCCAGCACCCGCTACTGGTTCGGCCGCGAAGACGCCGGTCGCGAAGACCGGCTCCGCTTCTGGGATGAGGATTCGCCCCGCCTTGGAGGCGAGGCCCCCGGCGTAGTTGGACGGGGACCGCAGGTCCATCCGCACGGGCCCTGTCGTCCGGCCTCCAGGAGTGCGGAATAGGAATGTGATGTGCGAAAACCCTTCGGGTTGCACGGAATTTGTGACTCGGATGTTGCAACGCGTCCTAACGATGCGCGCCGCCTCGGGGTTGTCCGTCCCTGCGAATAGTTCAGCCAGTGTGTCGTGTACTTCCGGGTTCGCACCAGCGAGCAAGACGTCTATCTTGGGTCGGCGGTATGTTTCCTCCCCCACTTCGGTCGCCATCAGCCTTTTCAATGCCTCGATGGAAGCACGACCGTCACCAGGGGATGTGAATGTTATCGCAATGCGGTTGTCCGCCGACGCAAGGTTGGGGTGCACGCTTAGGAAGAACGCGATCCGGTTCGCGATGAACTGAGCGTTTCTCGTGTACGAACCCTGCGCGGCGTCGTCCAGCAACTCGTACCGCCGCCACAGCTGAGCCTGCTCCGACGCGATGGCTTCGTACCAGGCGCCGCGGTGGTTCAGCAATGGCACGCTCCACTGCAAACTGAATACCGACAGGTCCCCGGGACCGAGGGGGCGCGTCGCATCCGTAGCGCTTTCAAGCCTACGGCGGAGGTCAGCGTGAAACGCGACTGACAGTGGGCTCATCGGGCTGATCAGCAGGTCCCTGGTCCCCTGCACCTCCACCGCGTCGATGGTGACGAGAAGGTAGTACTCGGACCTATGCATTCCCTCACGGGGAAGCGCCCACAGGAGATCCCGGTAGGCGTCCACGTATGCGGTTGCCTCCGGCCCTAGCGGGTCAACCGCGTAGGCACTACCTGCCGCTGTCGCCGCTGCGAAGTACGCCTCTCGGGTTCTCCGGAATGAGGCCATCTCAGTTGCCCAGATCGACTCCGGCTCCGGAAGCTCTGCCAGGCTTGACACACCGCCCGACGCTTCGACGCGGTAGTGCGCCCACTCTGGGTGGTCGTGCGTGCCGCGCTCGACCCGAACCAAATCGAGTCCGGAAAGTCTGGGTCGGACCTGGACCCTGTGCGACCCGATTTTCGCGCTCAGTTGGCGATCATTGTTCACACCGGCCTCAGGCCAGCCCTTCACGTGAAGTGCATGATTGGCGTGTGGAAACGAAATGTAGTCAGTGAGGTCGCGTTCAGCCTCGGTATCTGCTGCAGCCGAAGGATCGAGGAGCGGGTCGGCCGCGCCCTCCTCCTCTTCCTCTGTGTCTTCTCCCTCCGTAGTCACGAGCGGGGGGCCCACGCATTGTTCTCCTGGGCTGCTGTCCCCGGAGGTGTGCCCCTGATCGACATTGTCCGAGCCAACGCTCGATCGCTGCGCCAGTACCGGTACAGGACCCACCCTCACTCCGTTAGGCGCAGTTCCGGACACGAGCTGGGGCGATTCGAGCTCGTCACCGGCGGCCCCAAGATCGGTCTCGGGCTCGTCGACTCTGGCGAGGCCAAGATCCCGCCCGGAGGCCGTCCAGGCTCGTAGGATCGGCTGCTCCCCGCAGAGGAATGCACCCGCACCGGGGTCTGGGCTAAGCCCGTCCTCGACGGCCGTCGTGTCCTTGTCAGAGAAGGTGAAGGCGAGTGGGATCGGCTCGCCGAACTTGCCACCACCATCGGGCAATTGCAGCCAGCCAAACCTCCACCCCGGCGAGCCTTGGATATCTGTGATCAGCAGAGACGCCGATGTGCCGCTCGACGCCGCTGGGATGCCGATGCGAGTCCCCGGCCATCTGAGCTGCACGCTCTCCCCCGGCTGTAGTTCCCGATTGAGCGCGAACGTGACTGTCCCGCCGCCCGCCGGCATCCACGCGATGACGCAGCCGCCATCGCCGAGGAATGCGAGCCGGGTACCGGACAGCGGTGCGTGCTGGTTGAGCTCCACGGCAGGATGTGCCCCGGCTCGCAGGTCCGAGAGCTGGAACTGGCTCCAGTCGACCCCCATGGGCCCGACTGCGGCCGCTACTTTTGCTGCACCTGTTCCGGTTACACGCTTCGCCACGAGGTGCCCTTGCAGGCTCTTGGCAGGATTCCGGAGCGCGGCCTCGATGATTGCTCGCCACTTCCTGCCCTCCTTGAGTCGTTGGGGTGTGGCGTCCGGGTCACACAGATAATCGCCAAGTCGCCACAAGCCGGTCCCGAACGACCGGTCGTCCCGCCCGCCGTGCTCCGCGAGGAGGGTTTCGAACGCCTCGAGCCGCTCTCGCCCCGACGAGCCGACCGGTCGGCCGCCGAGGTCCTCGATGAGGGCGGCAAGCAGTGAGCGTGGAGCGGGTTGCATGCCGAGTCGCTCAGTCGCGAGCCGCTTTAGGAGGTTTGAAAACCTGAGCGCAGGGAGCGAGGCAGCGTCGTCGCTGGCACTGGTGACCGTTTCGTCAGGCCTCTCGGCGAGCACGAGCAGAACACGCGGCTCCACGGGCCCGGCGAGGAACTGGGTCCGTAGCGTAGCGGCGAACCCAGGTTCGCCGCTGTTGTCACTAGTGGGGGCACCCTGTGTCGTTACCAGGTAAGGAATGAGCGTCCCTCCTTGTAGCGGAATCCCCGCGAGCGCCGCTCGCTTGTCATCTCTGACTTGGATTGACACGCTCTCGGAAGCTAGGGGGAGGAGACCTGAGAAGATCTCGGCTGGCCGCATCCCGTGTAGGTCGCTGAGGAACAGCCTGCGTCCTTTCCACTTACCGTCGTCCAATGCGTCCACAAGGGCGCGGGCCGCCAGGCCAGCCGCGCTCACCCTGCCGGGCTCAGAGTGACCTGCTGACATAGAGCGCCTCCCCTGCGTCGCTGTACCTTCGGAGCATGCCGAGCCGCTCGAGTGCGTCGGCAAGTCTGCCTTCTTCGTGCCGGTCTTGAGGGCTCAAGCCGTACTCCGCGAGCTGTGGGAGGAAACCCGTCCGGAACTGGAGATGGTCCTTGCCGCTCCGTGCGAGAATCAGCTCGACAAGCAGGAAAAGCACAGGTTCGTCCAGCTCGAAGAAATTCACTGGGCCGCGACTCCTCTTTAGACCTCCCACGTAACCTCCGACGAGCGTATGAACCACGTCCCGACCGCGCTGCTTCAGGGTGCTGCCGCGGCTCCTGAAGTTCTGGAGGACTGCCTCATGTAGTGCAAAGCAACCAGTACCCGGCTTCCTTGCTCGATCGACCGTCGCGGCTGGATCATCGGCCTCGGCAGCGACAAGCACGGCAACCGCGGCCGCGAGACCATCCACCCGGGCCCTAATCTCGGGCCGCTCGTGCATCGTGAGAGCCAAACCGTACGGGTCCGGAAGCGTACTCACTCCGGCTGCACCCACTGCCGTACTAATCAGGGTGAGCAGATTCGCCATAGCCATACTGGCGGGCAGTGCGAGGAGGTGCTTGCCGTCAAGCTCAAGGAAGGACTGCGAGCAAGCCTCTCCGAGTCGGACCGGCCTGTCCCCTCCAGTTCCTACTCGGAAGAGCAGGCGCCCTCTGAAGTCTGGCCGAGGACGGGGGTCCGCTCCTCCACCCACTGCGATGCAAGAGGTGATTCCTTCACCGAGAGTGAACGAAAGCCTGTAGTAGTAGAGCGCCAAGTTGATGCTGAGTCCCTGCACGAGTGCTGCGACCTTATCGTGGCGTGGGAGAGGAAGGTCGACGATCGTGACGAGGTCCTGGCGGATCCTGCGCAACCCATGGGGGTCGAAGGCGCCGGCTCCGAACCTCTTGCGGATACTGTCGCCGAACTCATCGGCCAGCCTCTGCGCGTCCGGTTTCGGTAGCGGCACGCCGCGATCCTCCAAAAGCTCTGTCGCGACTCGCAGGAACTCACGATCAAGGACCGTGAGACCCTCGTCGCCAGCGAGAAATGTGACGAGCTTGTTCGCGGCCTCCAGGTCGAACCCGTGGCCGTTCCAGCTGAGGAAGAGCAAGAGCGATCCTCTGAATGACTTGTATCTTCCCTGGTAGTCGTAGGCCCCGGGAAGCAGCGCGTGGAATGGGGTCAGGAAGGGGCTGCCGGTCACTCCCTCCCTGCGCGTGGGCTCAACCCAGTACTGCCGTTTCATAACCGCCGACAACACCTGCTTGCTCGATCGATCCCCCCCAACTAAGTCGTCCAATGCCGCCTTCAGCGCGTCATCCTGGAGCCTGGCCTTTGGTGCCAGGTCGGCGCAGTCTTGGACGATGTTGTAAATGGTCTTCTCCCGCAGGTCGCCGCGGGCCCTCGACGGTAGCGCCGACGGGAGGTCAGCGAGCTCTTCGATCTTGGGCACGTCAGGGAGATGGAAGGACGCGCCATCCGGCTCGACGAGCCCTGCCCCGTCGAACTTCAAGCCTCGGCTTTCCAGCACGGCGCCGATCAGGGGCAGCATCTCGGCGTCAAATGTCACGAGGTCACCAGCCTTGTCCGCAGAATTCTGGAACCTTCAAGTGATGGCACCTGGCTGATGAGGTAGGCGCGTCCCGCGACCTCGCCCTCAACGAGTAGCTGGGCGCCGTCCTTTTCGGCAGCGTCACGGGCGAGCGCTTCCGCTGCGCGGCGCAGTGCGTGGAAGCGCTCGTCGCTCTGGCTAGGCGCTGTAAGCCCTCCTTGTGTAGCCAGCAGCAACCTGTAGGCGGGGAGGTCGAGCACGACTTGGGCTCCTTGCATCTCGATCTTTATCTCCAAGGGCTCATGCCCGATCGCTGCCGCCGAGGAAGCGTTGCGCTCCATGATGAGGTCGGGCACTGGCCGCACGGTGTCGAGGTCGATATCGACCGCGACGTGAACTTGGCTTCGACTCCGCCCGTCGTAAGACCGCAGGGGCAGGAACGCGCGTCCTTCGGCCAGGACCCCATATAGCCGGGCGAGTCCTTGCCCGACATCGACTACGACGGGCTCAAGGTCCTCCGCGGCCTGCCGCCTTAGTTTCCGCGCGTGGGCGTCGTCAGCGCCGGTGACTTCTGCCTGCTGCCAGTCGCGGTAGGCGGAAAGGGCACGATCGAACTTGGCACCTGCGCCGTCCCGGTCTATCGGCCATTCGTCTGGTCGCGCTAGCAGTCCTGCGCCGATTTCTGTACGCGCCAACAGGTGGCGCCGCGTCCCCGTGTGACCGGGTGTCGGGTCCTGCGCGACACGCACGTCCCTCGCCGCGGACGCGAGCGCCACCGCAGACGGCTCCCGTTCGGCCAGAACCTCCATGCGGGCAGCATCGGCATCCGGGTCCAACCCGGCCGAGGCCACGATGACGTACGCCTCCTTCGATGCTCCGAGTGATGGATCCAGAGACGAGACGCGCCGGCCGAGGTCTCCGTCCGCGGAAAACACGCTGACGGGGAGCAGGTTCCGCAGGCGCCACGTTTCATCTTGCGCCTGGGCAGCTTCCGCCACGGCGTCGCAGGGATCCGTCGTCCCGTCGAAGGCTGTCGGCGGAGCGACGATCCGCGAAAGCCAGTCCCAGAGGACTCTCGGCGAGTCGTGACGCCCGCGTTCGCGGGCGGCGGTCGCCGCGAGATTGTCGAGCGAGTCCGCGGCAGCGCCGGCGGCGAGAATGGCATTCGTTCGCACCGGGCACCAGTTGCGGATGGTGCAGCTAGAACACCTCGACGAGTCGGCGAACACCCCATCCTCGCCGTCCGGGTCGAGCAGCGGCAGCATTTCCTTGAGCAGCCCACCCTCACCGGCGGTCGGCCGGTCGTCGAGGTTCAGGACCGCCACTCTGAGATCGCCGGACTTGTTCCCCAATTCCGGCTCCCGCAGGCCGAGCGGCGCCAGCACCGCTTGCTCCAGTCGCGTAAAGGCTCCACTCGCGGTCCAAGCGTCGAACAGCTGCAAGAGCATCCCGGTGTTTGCCGCAACAAGGATAGGTCGATCAGGCCGCTCGGCGCCGTCAGCAAGCGCACCGAGTCGGTCGCGCAAGGTGGCTGCCTGATCGAGTCCCGGACTGTCAGAGTGCGTGGCGTCCTCGATCACGTCACTATAGAGCTCGCCTCGGGTACTGGCCTGTCGCTCGACGGCAGCGCTCTTGCCGCTCCCGGCACTTCCCGTGGCGAAAATCGCGTGCGGGCGGGGATTCTGCGCTGCGAGTTCTTCTATTGCATCATCAAGCCGCCCAGGACGGTAGACCCGTTGCTGGCGCTCTGTTAGTCCCCCGAGAGGGACTACCGAGTCGGCACCGTCATTGCGTAGAGCCAGTATCGACAGGATTGGACTCGGCAAATTACTGTTGAAAAGCTGAATCTCTGTCACGTCGCCACCCCTAGAAGCCCTTCCTCCGCCAATCTCACCACGACCCATCCGGCCGGAGCGCGCAACTCCGCCACCAGCGCTCGCACCATGTCACTAAGCTCATCCGCCCCCCGAGGCTCGGGAACACCCAGCTCGCGATGTGCGGCGTGAACTGCTGCTGAAGGCAGGAGCAGGCGGCGCCCCAGGTACGTGGCCTCCCCCTCAGACGCGGTGGCCGCATCATGCGGTGTGCAAGTCCGCTTGGCACCGGCATCGGCAGCGATCCACACATGGGCGACTCCGTGCGCTTTCCACATTCGTTGAACAGCGTTGCCCTCGTCCCGTGGAACACGGTAAACATCCGGCCCGTCAAATCCAGGCTCCTCAAGCGCTGGCCGGAAGTCCAAGTCAATTTCATTAGCTAGGAGCTCAACCGAGGCACCACCGCCCCGAGCTGCCAACTCTGCGAGGTGAGCCTCCCTTAATGCTTCGCGCCCACGCTCTATAAGACGACCCCCCCGAACCGCTAGGCGGAGATCGGCGCCCAGAAGCTCATCGATTCCCTCAACTGTGAGCCCCCCAGCAAGATCGAGAACCTCCTGCCTGTCCAACTCCAGCCGATCCGCAAGCGCCAGGAGCCCCGGCCCGTAAGTCAGGTTCCTCTCGCCGGTTTCCACTCGACACAGGGTGGAAGCACTGATACCCGGAACTCCAATCGTGGCCTGCCTCAAAGACAGCTTCTTCTCCAACCGGCGCTCGCGCAGCAGCGCTGCGAGAGCAGGAACGGCCCCGAGCCGCGACCTGGAGATCAACATATCTTCAGCCTGGAGGCACAACCTATGAATATCAAGAGAAGGTGTTGCCTGTTGCGCAACGGAAACAACGCTCTGCGTGCCTGAATAACATCCCGACAAGGGAGACAAACCGCGTTCCTGGCAGTCAATCGGCTCCGGTCGCATCGGGATCGTCAGGCCCACCCGGCCCCGACTAACACCGGTTGGCCGGCCTCGGCCAACCGCAACGAGACCAGATCCGAGAGCACACTGCGGCCGTAGCGCAGATCGTCGAGGGTGATCCAGGTGTCGATCCTCATCGACTGATCCAACCCGGCGTTCGCCGACCGCAAAGCCGCAAAGCGTGATTCCCCGCCGTGATACCTCATCGGCCAGTAGCAGTTCCAGGTACACGACGTGGCTGAATTGGAGCTGGTGAGCCTTGGATATTCGCTCGGGGTTCAATTCGGCACCACATGGTTCTGGCGATCCAGCAGGGTTTCGATCTCAGTGATCGTCAGCTGATCTTCGCCATGTCGGTCGCATTGCGTCGATCCACCGAATTCGGGTCAGCTCTCGTCATGGCGAACTCAGGGTTTCGAAACACAACCGTGAGGACCCGAAGCTGATCTCACGGAAGATACCGGCGCAGCCGCGAATGGGCCGAACACGCCCGATATATCCAGGTGACCAGCCAGACTTGGACAATGCGGAAATATCGCTGACAGGTCGGCGTCGGATGCAAAACGGACAGCAACTTGGCAACATCATTCTCAGTTAGAATGCGCCATACCGCCAGCAGACACGCGTAGCTCACTTCCCACAATAATCCTGGTTCTTGCGGGCACTTTTCAATGAGCAAACTCAATGGTCGGTACTGCAATTGATGAGCAATGAACGACGACTTGAGAGGTCTGATCGATCAAATGCTAAAGCAGGGCACACCTGGGGCCGAAGCACTCTTCGAGATCCGTAAGCAGCGCAACACGCTCGCCTCACAGGTATCAGCGCAAGTCGAGTTGCCTGAGCCTGCAGGCGTACTTGAGATCCGAGAAGGCGACGACGTACGGACGTACAAGCACATCCTTCAATCGTCCTTGCTCCACCGTGAGCACTACGCCGTCGCCAATCGAATCAAACACCTGTACCTGCTAGATGCCTTCATGCGAGCAGCAGATGACGAGAACCCCATGGCACTTTATGCCATCGCTAGGAGCATGTTCGAGTTCAGCGCTTTCCTTCACGAGGTTCGCAATCGATTAAAAAATACCGCGGCGTCTGTGAATGACAAGACCTGGCAGCCACTAGGCATGAAGTTCTTTGGACTGATTGTCCGGGCGCGTTATGCGACCGCCAATCCAGAATTTCGCACTATGCTACTTGATAGCGGTATACCAACAAAAAGACTCAAACCGTACAACATCACGTATTGCGTCAGAGGACTGGCATCCGAACCGGAACGCGCCGACGCGGAAGACCGGTATGCCGTCTTATGCGACTTTGTTCACCACAATCTCGGCAGCACCACGACCGCCAACTCTGGGATCAGATATGGCACCACCGCAAACAACGGTGCAGGAAGCATTGTAACACAGAAAGTTTCGCCTATTATCCGCTACGAATATCCCGTAGTCGGCAAGTTTTCTCGCGACCTGGATGGTGTGGCGGTCGGATTCCTACAAGATGCGATTGACTGCATTCGCTGGGATAGCGAGACCCCGCACTCGCCATTCCCAGTCGAGATGAACGTTCGCGTCACCGGCTCAGCACTCGGAATCCCACTACTTCCGTCGACTGGGAACAGCAGGTGATCTCCTGGTGTCAGGCAGCAAGGAAGCAGTACGCAGACATGATCTTCCGTTTCCCCGATTACCCTGTGGTGGCGGAAAGAAGATACGCGTCGGAGAAACCCACTACCGATTTCGGTGGTGCTGACTACCGTGGTCAACCCGGGCGTGGAGCAGCCCCTTGCAGTACCGGGCTGTGAGCGCCAACCGGCACTCCGCGCGATCGGCACAAAAGCACGACCGGAAACAATCCGGTGGTGAAGGCGCCGTCGTGGCTTCCAGCCCTCTCCCGCGACGGCGGTCTGATGCCCTACTGGCGTATCCGAGAGGCCCAGTAACGTAGTCACATGTAGTCCAAGCGTGCAGCAACAACATTCCCCGCTTCAGAGGACTGCCTCCCGACACCTCCGAAGGACGCAGAGCAGCGTGGTACTCGCTCGCCTTTCTTCTCCGGACGGTCGCAGCATCCTATCTCGACATGCAGCCACACGAGCTCAACGCTGGCGTCTTCTCCGGAGTCGAAAATGACGAAGCAGCAATGTTCGCCTTCATCGCAGACACACTCGAGAACGGAGCCGGATTCAGCACACACCTCGGATCGGAAGATGAACTACCACTGTTCCTGGCGGCGGTGAAAACCTACCCTGCCGAGCTCTCGGATGCAGACCACGCTCCAGTATGTACATCGTCGTGCTACCGATGTCTTCGTGACTACGCGAACATGAGTTTTCACGCTTTGCTTGCTTGGAGACTTGCTGCCGACTTATTGACGCTCTTGTCGGGAAACCTTCCACCCCGCAATCTCATTGCTGAAAATCAAGCCCTGAAAAAATGGGCAGAGGGCAATGACGCACACGTTATCGAGGGACTTCAGGCTCCCGTGGCGGCCGCAATCTACAAGAGCAACACCCGCGGGCGTATCGGCATCATCGTCCGTCATCCATTCGAGGCCGTCGAGGCAGGGGGCTGATGTCCCCCAGACTTTCACAGGCGTTCGACGAGATCGGCAAGCAACTTGCAGGAGACGAACCGGTCTTCGCCGTGGACAGTTTCGTACTAGACCGCAATCCGGCAGAGGTGTCCAGGCTGGCAGACCTCGTCCCCAGGAAATACCCCTAGAGCAAGGCTGGGCGTGGAGCATCTGACCTATGTGTGATTTTGGGAGGCTGAGCCACGCGAGCGGGTTCATGTCGCTGGAGATAGCAGGATGATGAGCGGGATAAAGCATCTCTCGGCACTTCCGCCAAAAACGGGAGTGCCGAGGGGCGGCCAGCTGCGGAGAAACATCACGCCAACCTTGAGCACCGCCCCGCTAAGCTCGCCTTATGTCCACCAGCGGCACGGGTGAAAACTCCGCGTACCAACTGACTCCCGGTCGATCACGAAACATGCGGGCAATTCGCCGAACGGACACGAAACCGGAAGTGGCACTTCGACTCGCTCTTCACGGACTGGGCCTCAGATATCGCAAAGATCTACCCATCCGCGTCGGCGGGCGGCTTGTCCGGCCCGACATCGTATTCACACGTTGGCGCGTGGCGATCTTTGTGGATGGATGTTTCTGGCATTGCTGTCCTGAACATGGCCGGGATCCGGGAGTAAATCAGGAGTACTGGTCACCGAAGCTTCGCCGAAATGCCGAGCGGGACAAAGTTCAAACACTGCTGTTGAGGCAGGAGGGCTGGACAGTGATCCGCATCTGGGAACACGAGCTGATGGAGGATGCGGTAGCGAAAGTTCAAGCCGCCCTTGGCGAACAGCAGTCGCGGGCTCGCAGCTGATCGTCAACTCGCAGGCGGCAGAATCCCCATCAGTGCTTCCCCGCTGCTGTTCGTTGTCGATTCATACGTCACCGCGTCGGACGTGTCCTGGTACTCGTAGACACCGACAGCCCATCCCTGATGGTCTTCACGTTCCCAGGCAAGCGGACCATCTGCGTCGGTGATGAGCGCAAATTTGTTCTCGTCAATGGCGAGTTCGATGCTGCGCTCATGCCACCCGTCTGCGTGAACGTCGCGCGATACCCGTTCGACGACAGCAGATCCAAGACATCGAGATACTGGAGAGTGCCGTACTCGATCGATTGGCCGTAGACGTTCGATTCACTCATGCCGTGCTCCTAACTGACTCGCGAACGATAATCGGCGATGTATTCATGCCGATGGTGGTCCTCTTGCCCGACGAATCCCTTGAACTCACCGAGACGGTATGACACACCGGTCTTGTTCTGCTTGATCTCTACCTCGAAGTCGCGGGAGAGATCTGCGATTCTGCGTTCGAGTTCATGCTCTTCGGCAATGTCCTCCGAGATGGCTAGGAGGCGTTTTGCCGTCATGAATCCGTCGGTGGACTGCAATGCCCGGTAGACGGAGTCATGGACAGCGCTGGCGGCTAGTTCGGGTATGTCCCGTCGCTCGGCGGTCCGATTGAAGGCCGCGATGATGGACGTACCGATTGCCTGAGCGACCGGCGGCGGGAAGGCGTTGCCTATCTGGCGATATGTCGCGGTCTTGAGGCCAGCGAATTTCCATTCCCCGTCCTTCCAGCCTTGGAGACGCGCAACCATCGGGATGGTGAGCTTTGGTGGGGCATCAAGGGGGTGCGGCGAGTCCTTGGCCGGTACCTCGTTGGCGATTCCCATTCCGCTCACACCGAGGTTCAGCCAGGCCCTCTTGGCGCGTGTCGGGCCGAGATCAGCGCCGCCGTGCTTCTTGCTGCCACCGACAAGGGTTGGTGCGATGTCGTTGGCGAGTTTGACCCAGTCGTCGAGGTGGCGCCAGCCTTCCTGTCCCATGAGGTCTTTCAGGACAGTGCCAACGGTTTTCTTTGTCGGAGAAGGCTTGGGCCAATGGAAATATGCGGCGTCCTCGCGTTGCAGTGCCACGAGGACGAATCGCGGGCGTAGCTGTGGCACACCGAAATCGGAGGCCTGCAGCAGGCGCCAATCGGCGACGTATCCAGCCTCTGTGAGCCGGTCGAGGATGCGTTGCCGATACGCCGCGAACCGCGGTGCGGACAATCCGCGCACATTTTCGAGCATCAGGGCGCGGGGTTTGATCTGGACCGCTGTCTCCACTGCCCACGCGAACAGGTCTCGCTCATCCGATGCACCGAGTTGTTTGCCGGCGATGGAGAAGGGAGGACATGGCACGCCGCCTGCCAGCAGGTCGATGCCTGCGTAGTCGTTCGGGTTCCAGGTTTCGGGGTTCGCGACGTCGCCCCAGGCGACTTTCCATCCCGGCCGATTGAGCTCGAGGGTGTCGCAGGCATTCCGGTCGAGTTCGATGGCCAACTCGTGCTCGAATCCGGCTTTTTCCAGCCCCAGAGCCTGGCCACCGGCACCGGCACATATCTCGACAACCTTGTAGGGGGTCGTCGGTGGCACGGGCTTCTTCTTGGCTGGCATTGCTCCATCCTCCTATACGCGGGGCTGTTCAAAGTCTAAGCGATGGATTCGAACCTATATTCGATTAACTTCGAGTGGCGCATTCCCTCATCGGCAATGTTTCTTCCCTGAAATTTTCTTGCCGAACGTTGCCGAACGTTGCCAGGCTTGCATTCGGCAGGACATATCCGGTAACTTCTGTTCTGCCGGTCAGGCCGAACGGCCTGACAACCTATGACTTACAGGAGACACATGACCCAGGGAGATGTTCGTCGCTCTTCAAAGGTTCTCGTTGCGGAATACATCTCGAGCGTCGGTGAAGGAAACAAGTTCACCAAGTTGGAGTTGTACAAGGCGGTACCGGACTTCTCTCAGGTAGACCGCCGCATGCGGGATCTGAGGGAGTGCGGCTGGGTGATCGACAATTACAAGGTGAACCCCTCACTCAAGCCCGACGAGTACCTGGTGCAGAAGCTCGGCGTACGAATTGATCTCGGCGAACGACCCATCTCTTCGGGACGGCGGACGATCGGCGGAGCAAAGCGACGCAGGATTTTTGAGCGAGACGGAAACCTGTGCTCGATTTGCGGTGTGTCGGCGGGTGGTTCGTACCCCGACGCACCCGACCGCCGGGCCGTTTTGACGATCGGTCATATCCACGCGGTTGCCCACGGCGGCTTGGACGACGATTCCAACTTGCGCGCGGAGTGCCAGCGGTGCAACGACGAAGCCCGAGATAACACAACGCCCCCTCTCTCGTACGAGAATGTGTTGAGCCATGCAAGGAACATCGGGTCGAAGAAGGAAAAGGCGCGGCTGCTCTCGTGGATGATCGCCCAACGCCGAACTCCGGACGACGTCGAACGCGTTTTCCTCGAATGGCGTCAACTCCCCCGTGATCAACGAGAACGTCTGATGGCAGCGTTCTCCACTCAGGTTCTCGGATCAGTGGAGGGGTGACCGCGTGAGACGATCTCCAGCAATCCAACCAATGGGTCTTCCCGGCCATTCGCGGGCAGGTTCTACCCCGACATCGAAAGTGTGAGCCTCAATTGACAACCTTCGTCGCTCCCATCGACCCGCCAGACTCTGCTGATACCGAGCTTGACGAAGTCGTCGCGGAAATTCTGCGACTAGACCCTGATGGATCTCGGTGGGCCGCTGTCGTCCGACACACGTACGACATGATTTACAACGGCGCAGAGACTGGGCGCTACCGCTGGGATCAGTTGATGAAGACGGAGAAGACCCACTTCGGCACCCTCTTTGAGATCAATGCTCAGCGCGAGTTCGGCTTCGACGGCGGAGACGAGACCGACTACCGCATTGCCGGCCATCAGGTTGACGCAAAGTGGAGCCAGAAGAAGGGGTCCTGGATGCTCCCACCGGAGGTCTTCGGCAGGCTCGCCCTTGTTGCAACCGGCAACGACGAGAGGTCTGAGTGGTCGTTGGGCCTCATTCGAGTCAACGCTGAATACCGTTCGGCGAGCTCCAATCGCGATATGAAAAGCACTCTTAACGCGCTGGGCAGAAGTAAAGTCCATTGGATCTGGCACGAAGCGCCGATGCCGTCGAATGTCTTGCTGCAACTTCCCCGCGCCACTGTGGATGCAATCTTCGAGCTGAAGGCAGGGACACAGCGGACGAATCAGCTGTTCCGTGTCGCCGAAGGACAACTAGTTCATCGCAGCGCGGTTCGGACGGTTGCAATGCAGCTCGACGATCAGAAGCGCGTCCGCAAGAACGGCGGAGCGCGTTCCGCACTTGCGCCAGAAGGTTTCGTCATTCTGAGTGGCGCTTACCACCGGAGGATCGCGGTTGATTTGGGTGTACCTGTTCCTAACACAAAGGAATATATCTCGGTTCGGGTCGTCCCCTCGGACGACAGCAATGGTGCCCTCATCGATGGTGCGCATTGGCGCAGAGCCATGGCCGACGAGATATCTACCGTTTGCGCACCGACACCGACACATGGCTCATAACCGCTCCTCGCTGGAGAGGCGGATGGCCGGACGGGAAGCAGCGGAAAATGGGGCCAGGGTTTGTCGCGATGCACCACGTCCCGACAGTCGCGTACAAACACCTTTCCGATTGCTGCACAACGCTCTTGATCGATGCCGGACCTTCCGGGCTCACGACCTGTGAAGATGCGGCATTGGCGAGGACACCTGATACCGATAAGTACGACTTCCCCACGGGGGAGTTTGTGGTGAGCGCAATGCAGTGACCGCCGACCATCAGGGCCATCACGTCGGCATTATTCTCCGCCGAAGTGAATGAATGATGGTCGAGCTGGTGGCCAATTGGACTGGTCTCAAATCCGAGAAGGCCCCGAGCTCCGCTGATCAGGTTCGGCCCTTCTCGTCTCTGGACGCCGTTGATACCTCGAGTTACTTGTTGCGGCCGTTCCTGTAGTCCCGGACTCGCCTAATTTCCGCGCGACCCTCGGGATCGTTCACTAGTCGCTCGGATTCGTTGCGAAGCATCTGACTCCTCCCACGGTGTTCCTTGGCGAGGTCAGCGACGTGGACAGGAAAGCTGATCGATTGGACCTGTCGCCAGATGTTGTCCCACACCCGTCACGCACTTTCCCACCGGACTGGAGTACCGCCGGTACCTGTTCAGCGCTGACCTGCTCGATCCGGTCTGTCGGATCGGGATCGTTCGAATTCTGCAGGTGCTGCTTCTTGCGCATTTCGACTGCCGGATGGTCGAACTGCAAAAACCCTCGATATGAATTGCACCGGAGTTCCGGACACTGATGTGCCCTGAGTTTTCCGGACTCACCTGCGAGTCAACCCGAGCACAACCGGTGTCGACGGCTACAGAACGCCGACAGAACCCGCAGGTTGCCACACCTCCTTCATCGCCGCCACACGCGATTCCGGCGGGGCGATGTTCATGAATCCGCACTGGCCGTCGCGAAAGACGCACCCGATCCCGTAGTTCCCGAGCCAGTGGATGTCGCGTGCACTCGGCGCCCCCTCGAACAGCGCTGTGAGCGCGTCGATCTCAGCATTAGCATGGATAACGTAGTCGAGGAGCTGCGCCAAGGCTTCCCTAACCTTGGCGTGTGATGCGGAGCTTTTCGCTTCGACGATCTCCGCTGCACCAGCCCCGCTGGTGTCGGGGAGAAGGTACAGATCGGAGAATCCCACCACCGATTTCAGGCGCTGCTGACTCCGGCGGTCACCACTGGCCCGGAGGAAGTCTTTGTAGTCGACGACGAGTCGCGCCTCCGCGCGATCGGCCACAAACGTGCGGGCAGGGGATGTTCCGGCGGCAGAGTCGGTGTGGTGGGCTTCCGGCCCGACAACGGCGCCCTGGTCCCACACGGGGGTATCGGAAATCTCGGCAGCGGCGAGTTCGACTGTGGCGGCGTATTCGGTGGCCGTCTCGATCAGCAGACCGTCGAGGATCCGCGCTGCCCGATCATTGTCGTAAAGCCGGGCACCCATGTAGTTGTCCCCGCCCTTGGAATCCGGGGAGTCGGTGAGCTTACGGAGATCGGTGTACGGGATCTCGGTTTCCTGAAAGCTGATTAGCGAGTACACATTCAGATAGGGACCGTGTGTCGGCTGCGGCGGCCACATCGCGTTGCCCGCGTCCGGATTGCGGAAGCTCACTCCGACCTCTCCGATCGCTTTGACATGATTCTGTCCGGTGAACAGAACAACATCGCCGTGCTTCAATCGCGACATGATCTTGTCCTGATTACGCGGGGTCGCCCAAAACCGTGCCGACCCCTCCGGGTGCTCAGTGAGCAGTTGCTCGTACTCCGCGGCGGTCAGCGCACGACGGAGCGCGCCATTGCCGAATGGAAACGGCTGCGCGAGTGTCTTGCTGTAGTTCTTCCGCGCCTGAGGATTGCCGAAGGACGGTTGGATTAACACGCTTGAGCTCATTCACCCGCCCCGGGCAGTTCGGTGTACTTGCGGCTCGATCCGCGGCTCAACGCGACCGGATAGCGGCGTTCGTTGGCGTCGATCTTGGCGGCCGCGGCGGCGCCAACATCGATACCGAGAAGACCCGCGGCGGAGCTGAGGGCGGTCCAGACACGGTTCAACCGGTTACCCAGTTCAGCTCGGTCGATCCGCGTTGGGAGGGCGTGCGCTGCACCGTCTTCCCATTGGAAGACTTCGAGCAACAGACCCGCTGCTCCGCTGAGCCTGCACACCGCGCGTGCGAGACTGAGGGAAGCGGCGGCCGAACCCTCTACCGGCGCACCGTGTCCCACCGCCTGTGGGAAGCCTCCGGGTGGGTCGATCTGCACCACGTCGTAGAGACGGAGCAGGTAGAGGACGACGTCCGCGACCTCATGGCGCACGCTCTCGAGACCCCATGGAGTGAGAGGGGGAGGCGTCTCGACGAGCAGCGTTTCGATCTCGACACACAGCTCCCCGACCTCTCCACCCAACGCCATAGACAGGTTCTTCGGCGAATGGAACTGCTCCCAGTCACGTGCCTGCGCGAAGGCCCGTTGCCGGACGACGACTTCCTCGACGGTTATCACGAGTGCTTACCCTAACGACATTCACCGACACGCAAGGCAAGAGATAGTGGGGCAGGATTAACGGCGTGACGGTGGCGCACAGTTGCAACTCCCGCGCTCGACGAAGGTCACTCCCCTACCCGTGTATCTCGTCGGACGCAGGCAGCGCCAGCCTGATGCAAGTTCAGCTGCGGACTCTCCTCCCGCGAATACCCGTAGAGGTCGGAAAGGTGGACCGCGACAATGTTCGTGCAGCTGACCATGTACCTCCTCGCCTCGCCGCTTTTTCTGGTGGCTGCATCTGACAGATCGCGCACGAAAGACATCCGAGAAAAAACTGAGCAACGGTCGTGACGACACCACAGCGGCCGGTCGATAGAGCGTAGACGCGGAGCATGGCGACATCGAGAGTCTGGCTAGTCCCCGATGCAGGTCCAATCATTGAATCGTCAGAAGCGGCGAAGCCGGCCCGATCAGGCGTGCACGACCTTCGAATACATCGAGTTCGTGGACTTCGACGACGGCAGCGGTGGATCCACTATGTTGTAGCGATCGAATGGGGCACCGATCTCACCGTTCGTTTAATACCTTGGCGCGACACATCAGGCACGGGATTATCAATGGCGGCGACGGATGCGAAATACCCGATAAGGTGGCCTTTCCGTCGAGAAGTGAATAATCCGTGTGCATCGCTCGTGTGGGTCGGAGTAAGTGATCGATATCGAAGGCTTGAGGAGATCAGTGTGAAGCGTTCCGCGGTGGGTACGGTCGGTGCAGTGTTTGCAGCCGCAGTCGCGGTGACGGGAATGCCGACCACCGCATTTGCCGATGACCAGCTCCTGGAACCCGGAATGCCATGCCCCGCGCCGGCTATCGATTGCAGCGGAGGGGAACCCGAACCGTGGGAGCCGCTGCTCACGTTCGAGGGTCGCTTCTACTTTGCGCACCCGGACTTTCCTGGTGGGCAATATGTCGCGACCGAACGACCGGACAAAGACGAGCGGTGCACCTGGAGTCATTACGACGACGCCGGACTTGTGGAGTCGCACAGTTCGTATCGAGACAGTCATGTGGTCAACTTGACTCCCGGCGACGTGACAATGTCGTCTACGAACTGTGGTGTCTGGACGTTGGTTGATCCACCTCGGCCCACGATCCCCTCACCGGTCGGCGCGGGCATGGTTCCCAATCCTGGCGTAGTGTTGCCTGCAGATTCGATTGAGACCTACAACTTTTCCATGAACAGAGGGCCGCGAGGGGTATATGCATCCTCCGGGCGACCTGACGTGAACAGCGTCTGCCAATGGGAGACTATGACCTACCCGGTCGGCACCAAAGACAATACTGTAGAGCAGCATTCGGTCCGCCAAGATAGAGTGGTCGTGGACACTACCGATGAAAAGATCTGGTACTTCCGCTCGTCGAATTGTGGAACCTGGACACTTCTAGAACCCGAACAACAGGAACTGCCGACCGGCAACTCAAGCGCGTCTACTGGTTCGTTGGCTTCACTGTTCGGTTCCTAGCCGATCGAGGCTCTCTCGCACTTCAATCAAGGAGTGATTGTGGTGCACACTAGACGAATTTCGTTTCTTGGCAACACTTTACAACACTTCCAGGACTCTGCATGACCACGAGAATGCGCTCAACACAGCATCAACCACACCGTTAACACACTCCGGACGTTGTCGACCCGATTCACCCCAGCACTGCACCAGCTTCTTTGCATCTCAATCCAAGACATACAACGGAGCTGGCCACTTCTGCGATCATACCTGAAAGTGCTTGTCGCTGCGCAGTATTCACTTCTAAGTCAGAGCAAACTTGATCAATCTGATCGACCGTCTATCCCGCACCAATGTTGTTCACTTTCGAGTGTCAGGCGCCAGCGATGCTCAGCTTGTTCTTGTACGTCGTCCGCCAGTGCCAGTCGAAGTAGAGACGGCTCCCTTTGCTCGACACCCATTTTTCGCAGCGTCGACCCTTGATCAGCATTCGAACATAGTCTTCTTCCGGGCCGCCCGGCCGCGTGGTGGGACTGATCACGATGTGGCCGTTGGCATTTACTCCGAGGTCTCCGGATTCGTAGAGGGCATCGCAGCCGAAGACGCATGCGATCATCGCGATGCTGTGCACATCTAGTCGTTCGATCTCGGTACAGGCTGATCGTTTCTTGATGTGGGCGGCCCGGAGGAATTCGCGGGCGAACTCACGCCCGCAGATATCGCAGGTCCCGGTATCTCCGGGGATCAATGATGCTCGAAGGTACTTCTGCTCTTGCCGGAACACTGCGGTGTAAGCGCGATCTGTTGCGGCGATGCCCGCATGGACCGCCGCGGTATAACCGACTTGGTCGATCGCAGGAGTCCGTTCTTCGTCCTCGACTCCTAGGTAGTCGAGAAGTCCAGCGCTCTGCTGTTCGGTAAGAACGTCGAAAGCGCGTTGGTTGGTGTTCCTCCAGTCGGGCTTGGTTCGGATGAAGGGGATCAGTTCCTGGTACGGCACGTTGATAGCCCGGATGTCGTCGATGAAGTACAGGTACTTGAATGGTTCCCCCTCGTCGAGGGACCACAGTGCGCCTGCGAGATCTCCGTTCTCGACGGTGTAGGTGATCGTGGCCAGGGCAGTGAACGATTTGTTCGGGCCGCCGGTGTAGAAGAGTACTTTCGCCCCGGGTGACAGATGATTCCAACGATTGAACTTGAGCTGGCTTTCTCCGGGGCTCACCCCCCAGAGTCTTGCCTCGCCCGCGGGGTACAGCTTCCGGAGTATCGCCATCTGCTCGGGCGGGATATGTGAGCTGTAGGCGGAGAGTTTGATCGGGTTCACCACCGTCTTGCGGTAGTGATCGGCGGTCTCCTTTTTGTTCGGGGTCGCCGGCTGCAGTGCCACCAATGTCATCTACGCACTCTCTCCCGCGCGCCATTCGTTGCGCGTGTTCACGATTACGGTCCGTGGCAGCCGCAATCTATCCTCGATTGATCTACTGTTTCACGCGCCCTCACGCGCCGCATTTCCAGATAGTTGGATTCCCGCCAGCGGCACTCGGACTCTGCGCCAAATCTGAATCGTGCCGCATAGACTTTGCCCACCTTATGATTTCGTGCAACCTATATAGCGAACTATGACCCGAGCAAATGCTGCGACTCGACCTACCGACGGGACTGCCCGAAATCAGCGTTCACGCCAGCTGCCAGTATTTCTGTAAACCGTGCGACACAGGCAACTTCGTCGATCGGTAACCGCAGGAACTCTGCCGTACCTCCCGCATCCCACTGCAAACTCCACGGTCCACCAGCCTCGGCGCTCGACATCGCAGATTCGGGAAGCAGTGGATAGGCGAGGATCCCTCGCGGTCTGATCCCTCCACCAGAATAGGAAGCCAGATAGCTGGTGAGCTGATACAAGTCTTCACGATTCACCGGGAAAGGGTCAAAAAGCCGCTTGTACTTGGCATCGATGACCGCATCAGGTTGCGCAAGGTCACCGACAACGAAGTCCGGCAACAGCCGACCCATCGGGCGCGCTCCGCTGGCGGAATGAAGCAGATGACTCGACGTCTCTGCCGTTGTCCCGTGCGTGACGTGGAGACCTTGCACTGCGCCGCGAATGCAGTGCAGCAGAAACAGCTCCCACAGTTCCGCTACGTCGAGCAGAACACCGTCATGACTATCTGCCGAGCTGTCACCGTGCGGCCCCCTGTTCTTCGCGATCATCCACGACAGGTCTGCAACTGCTTTGTACGGCAGCGTTATCGGGGTGTATCGAACCGACCGCAGTTCCCGTCTAGACGGCAGAACGGGACGCGAACCTGTCTCGGCACGGAAGTGCGGAATCAATTCCTCAATGCGTGCGCCTCGCCACCCAGCACGCTGGATGCGAGCGTTCAGCACCCTGTCGGCCAACACGATCGCCCGGGTCACGGGATTATCGACGACCTTAGGTTGAGTTACCGAGGCCAGGTTAGGGCTTCGCTTCATACGCAGCGGCAATGTTCCCGCCACATCGAGTCGACCACGCACGGTCGGCCCCTCATGGCGATCGGTGGTGCGGATTGCCGGCATTCCGTGCCTTGATGCATCCACCAGCGCGCGGCGCCACGCCGCGGCTTGCAGCTCAGCGATCAGGAACGAGATCCCGTTCTTACCTGCAGCGCGCGGAACGATTTTCAGGTTCAGTGCCGCACTTGCCCAGGCTGAGATGACGGGGAAGCCGAGACGTGGGCGGATCTCCAAGATCCGGTCACCTCGTCGGATTTCCCCGATGTAGCGGCCTGCCCGCCATGTCCCGTCCGTTTGGCGAGTAAGTACAGGTTCGGCCTGATCGTCATGCTTGGGGAAGGAGGACTTGATCGGTACCACCAGTGTGGAAGCATCGAGTTCTGCGACCAATGTTGCAAGCCACTTGTCGTCGTCCTTCTTCAATCTCCCGGTGCCGGGAACCTGGCCACCGAGGTCCTGGAAGACAATTCGGCGGGTCATCGTTTCAGGAACGTTGATTCCAGCGCCGACAATGAACTCTCCCGATCATCGGTTCCTGAAAGATATTGTTCGAGAAGTGGTTTCAACGAACGGTCCCAGAGATCTCTCAGTGGCGCCCTCACATGACCGGCCGGGGACCACAGATATGTGCCCGATTGTGGGCGGGAGCGGCCAGTGCTGAGCCACCGTTCGAGGAAGAACGTGATGTCCGCGAAGTATGTATGCCCGATCTGGTACGCACGTCCGAGTTCGTCCATGTGGAAGATCGCATCGTTGATTTCCTGTGCCCGGTCGGCGAAGATCTCGAGCTGCCCCATCGCGTGTTCGATCGAATACCGCGCCGGCATATCTTCTTCCCATCTGTGCCGGACGATCTCGAGTAGTGTGTCTCGCTCGAAGGGGCACTCCCTCCACAGGAATCGTCGGCGCAATGCGAAATCGAGGGTTTCGACGGATTGGTCGATCTCGTTCATGGTGCCGATGATGTACAGATTGCTGGGCATCGCCAACGTGGTGGGTCCTTCACCGTTGTTGATGCCAGGCAAGGTGACGGAGAAATCTCTCTTGTCCCGTTCGAGGAGCGAGAATGCCTCACCGAGCATTGCGGACAGGTCCGTCCTGTTGATCTCGTCGAGAACGAGCACGAATGGGAGCGGAGTCAGCCCATCGGGCAGCTCCTGGCTCGCTATCCTTTCAATGAGATTCGGCAGGAGCCCTGGCTGGTAGCGAGTCTCCTCCTTTTCCAATCGGAGGCCGCGAATGAACTCGGCGTAGCCGTATCCCGGATGGAGTTGAACCCACTCGACGTGATCAATGACAAGGCGATCGAGTAAGTCTTTGTTGTCGAAGAACTTTCGAGGTCCCCAGCTTCGGAGCGCTTCCCTCAGGATCAGTGTCTTCGAGAGCTCACGCGCAGTAAAAGTTTTACTGGTACCGGGAGGGCCGTACAGGATGAGTTGTTTCTTCCATTCGAGGGACTCGATGTCGCTGGTTCCCTCGCCTTCGCCGCCTGTTCGGGATTGCCAAACCCCTTGCAGCGGAGGATGGTAGAAATCGATGCTGCCGTCGATGTTCCCTCCGACGAGGAAATCGTCCTCCAAGGCGGTGCGGATCGCGAGTAGTTTGCGATCTGTCGACCAGTCGTCAGGCACTTCCCCATCGAGAAGCTGGGAGAACGCGTCCGCGATCTCGCGTTTGTGGGTACCAGAAGCGATTCGCTCGAACGAATCGGGATGGAGAAGGTGCAGCAGGATGTGCATCATCTCCCGCTGATTCTGACTTGGCGCCTCTCTCACGAAATCTTCGAGGGCCCAAGGATCGGAGAGCAGTTCTGTGCGATCCTCGACCGAGAGCTTCTTCAACCGGATCACGAAGTCGATAAGGAATCCGAGCTGGAGATCACGCCGCGTATTGAACCCGATACCGGGGTGTCCAATCACCGAAGACATTGCGAGGTACGGCACAGAGTCCACATCGAGGGTGTATCCGGAATCCGCCAACGTCTTTTCGATGACGTCGACTTTGCCTCGGCGACTCACTGAACTGGTGAAAAGGAAGTGGACCAGAAGCAATTCGGCTGCGAACAGTCTCAGTTCCGGCGAAGCTCCCTTGAGCTGGACCTCGAACTTACTGGCGAACGTCCCTCCCCCGTCTGAACCAACAATCGGATTCTCGGTGAACCGTGTCGCCAAATCCGCCGCGATGCCGGACGTCCATATCGCGGTTTCCTCAGACTGAGTCACTGAACCGTCTGCGATGAGGCACTTCGTCCGCCACAACTCGACCGTCTCATCGATGACCTGCCGCGATACGTCTTCTTTGAATCGACCCATATCCGTCCTATCGTCAGCGAATCATGTCCGCACTGAAAACCGCCAAGGCCAGCCAATGTTCGACTAACGACCGTGTGGCGGATGGAACTACCTTTGCAGACTGCACCGACAGATTAACGGCGAACCGATAGTTCACGCGGGTAGGCTATCCGCCGCTACCGGCTCCCTCCGCCTATCTTGATGCCATGGGTCCAGCGACTATCCGCGACTCTGCGCCAGATCATCCAGCGCGCGACTAAACACAAAATTCTCTGTGATCACGTTCGACAGGAACGTGCGCTCTACTGTTCGGGAGTGGCGAACCGTATATTCCCGAGTCATCCGTGAGCGGACTCCACACCATTGGGTTGCTCGACGCACATTGAAAGGAACTTCGTATCAATGTTGTCTCACAACTAATTCCGAATCGGGCACAGGCGGTACATTGCACGGGCGACAGATACCTCGGCGAGCTTTGTCAGACCAGTACCTTTATACACTCACAGCCTCAGACGAGTATCGCCCAGCACCCGAAATCTTGGATCATACACAGCGTTTAACATAGTCATCTGTGAAACTCATCCGTATTGCCTTCCCGCTTGCCATTGCCGCCGCCGTCGCCCTGACTGGATGCAGCGGCGACAAGGAGACCTCCCAACAGAAGTCGACCACAACATCGACCGCGGCTGCTACGACGACCGCACCTGCAGTCGCAGCCACGTCGACGACATCCCCCGCTGCCGCTGCCGCTCCCGCGCCCGCGATCAACAACGAGCCGTCGGCGGCCGACAGCGCCGCATTCGTCACCGCATTTCGCGCCCAGTTCCCCGAGTTCGCACTGGGCCGCAAAGATAACCCGATCAAGAACCTACTCGAAAACACCTGCCAAGAGATCAGCATCGACAAAGAACCTCACATCATCGTCTCCAACGTCGGCAAGCGAGCGGCATACCAGAGCATCAACCCCACTGCCGAACAGTCGCAGGCAATCTTCGACCTAGCGGCACGTCACTGCTCGAACTGACGCCACCACGTCAATGCTGGACGTTGCGCGATGCAGTGCCCTGATGCCAAATAGTTTGGAGAGGAAAGTTTTTCGGGCCCTCCCCAAACTATTTGGCTATTCGATTCAGCATTCGAGCAGTGCCGAATCGGCTCTCAGTAGTCTCATTCTGCAGGCTGATCCACGCGAAACTGATGCCGATACTGACACAGAAGCACCTGTCTGCGATTTGCAGCACCTGACCAACAGATGCTGTCGGCGGCGGCGCGGTCCAATTGCTTGCACAGCAGTTCGGCACTCGCCCCGTTGTTCCGCCGCCTTGGCGCGTCAGGCTCGGGGAACGATCTGCGCCAGCGGCAAGTCCGCCGCGAGGTTACTCGTGCACGCGGAATCGAAAAACTATGGCGCCAAAGATATTTCGTCGATCCACTGCCCTGCCCAGACATCGACCGCCGCAGGGACCACAGTGGACTGTTCGGTGACAATCCTCGGCACCCACCACACCGTGTAGATCAGGACAACATCGAGGGATAGCGCCAGCCCGTCCCATCGAGGGTCATCAGGCTTCTTTTCAGAGATTCAGAATCCCAACGACCTCCGCGATCGCAGCACGCAACTTCTCGACCGAATCATGCAGGGTGTCCGAAAGCGCTGCTTGTGCTGCCGTCTGATCGATTTCGTTGCGTGTCTTTGCAAGTATTTCCGCCCATGAATCAAGAGCTAGTGCGCTCACTTCCTCAGCCAGTTTGTTAGTTTGACTGTTGAGTGCTCGACGTTCTTGAACTGCCACGGCTTGTTGAGCTCGCAAACCATCGATCGCCTCGACAATCTCGACGGCGAGCGGCAGCAATTCGGAGGCTAAAGCTAACCCCTTGCCGAAAGTCCCGACGTTGTCGACCGCCTTCGCAGCGACAGCTCGCGCCTGACTCTTCTTCAGTGAACCGCCCGCTTGGCTCCTTTCGAACTCGCGGAGACCCTCGATAAGCAATGGCCCGAACTTGCTGACATACGGGGCTAGCGTTTCAATTCGTACCTCCGGTACCTCGTTGATGTCCACAGCGAGTGCTGTGAGTTCTTCCAAGTTCTTCCACGACGGCTCTTGTCGTTGCCGCTCATCGGTTCTCACCACATCCTGGAGCAGCCGATCAAGTTCTCGCTCATGCTTCCTGAACCAATCAGTGAGCGCCGACTGCAAGTCTTTTGCGACATTCGCGGAGTTGTGTTCCCCACCTGCAACCGCCAAACGGACAGCCTGGCCCAGTGTCCCCCGCAAATCGGCCCTCGCATCATGGTCGACGTCGTCGAGTGAACGCTTCCACTGCTCGCGGCGAGCGGACGCGATATCAGCCTGAACGAGCAGCGGTTCACACGCTGCAAGCTGGTCTTCCAGTTCGTCCACTGTGAGTAGGACAGCGTGCCGCCAATACCGCTGCTCAGTCGAAGCCCGAAGGGAAGCCACATCACCCGACGTGACATTCTTGATCGCCGCTCCGAAGCCGTCCATACCGTCCCACTCACGCGAGTCGTCCCACGTGTCTGCCTCAACATCTCTTGCTCCCCCAGCCATCTGAGCAAAGTCCTGCGATACGACATGTACTGGATACGCTGACGAGAGTTTCAGTGAATTCACCAATTCTGACGTTTTTCGTGCCGCCAGTTGTCGATATCCGTCAAGATCGCCGTCCGGGTCGACACCGGCTTCGTCGAATCGGGAGATGACAAACCACAGATTCTCCGGAGTCCACCCGTTTTCCACGATCTGCCGTAGAAACTCGTATTCACCGGTTGCCAATTGTGGTGTGACGGTGACGATCGCGATATCAGTTGTGCTGATGGCCTCGCGTGCAAGTTCGGTGTTCAGTTTGCCGCGGACGTCGTCCGCCCCGACTGCCAACCCTGGGGTATCACGTAGTAGCGCGCCGGCAAATTCAACACTGTTCACGCCAAATGTTTCATGCCGGGCGCTGATTGTCAGCCAATCCGGTACCGGCACATCATCATCGACCAGCAGCCGCCGGATCAACGAGCTTTTTCCCGTGTCGTACGAGCCGAATACCGTGATGACGGGCAGCTCTGTCGATGCGAACTGCTGCCAGCCCTTGAGGTAGTCGTCTGCGAGTGACCCTCCTGGCAAGTTGGCTAGCCATTCTTTGACCTTCAGGATGTCGATTTCGTTCACTCACGCTCTCCGTTCGTGTTGGCGCAAATTTTCAGTTCGGGCAAGCAACTGTTCGATCTCAGAATGTGTTGCCGTCAACGCGGCTCTCTCAGCGTCCGTTATCGTCTGCTCGGCCTCGAGGAGTTCGCCGTAATCAGCCAGTGAACGTGTGCATCCATGAAGGACCGGTATCAACCCGTCCTCTGCCGCCCCGTTCAATATCAATATGACGTGGTCGTCTGCCGCCTCCGCGATGTCTGCATCCCATTCCCGACGCTTTGACTCCCTGTTTTTCTGAGCAACTTCACCCTTGATCATCGCGGCCGCGTCCATTGCCACACCTACTGCAGCCAGGATCGGCGCAGCCTTGGCGACCTTACCCGCGGTTTTCACAGCCTCCCAGGGCTTGAAGTTGTGGCCGAGGCCCTTGCCGATTGCATAGATGACATCGCGGTTGCCCAGTGCCTTCGCGATTTTCGCGCCTCCCTTGGCTATGTCGGCCGCGAGCTCGGCTCCATCCAGTGCCGGCGGGAGCGCTCCGTCGACGCCGTCGTCGAGGCGTAACTCTGAGACAAAATCAACAGATGCCATCTCACGGCCAATAGTCGAGGCATGAGTTCGGAACCAGTCTTCAATCTCTGCCTGCGCCTTGATCCAGAATCGTTCGATATCGGAGTCGAGTTCACTGCTGGACTTCCACGAATTGATCGTGGCAGCAAGATTGTCGATCTCGTCCGGTCCTGCCGCTTGTATTTTCGCCCTGGCTGCATTCGCATGCGGAGCAACGATGCGACGCGCCCGCTCCCTCACCGACGCTTCCAAGAGTTCGGAATCCTGCACGCTGTTCTTGATCGACTGCTGTACCGAAGCGCGAGCCGTTGTTTCGGATTCGAGGTCGATGATCTTCTGTTCAATTCGACTGCGTTCGTTCAACATTGCATTCAATGCTGTATCAAGCTGAGCGCCGGCAACCCCCGCACGCCCCAACTTGGCCGAGAACGAATCGAGCATCCGAACAAGTGGAGCAACGCCATCCCAATCACGGTGGTGGGCATAGTCTGCGCGACTGACATCCACGCGCGCGCCTACTTCTCCGAACGGGTCACCGGAGAGCGTGTGCACATGAGTCGGATCGACCTCGATGCCACGCGAGGCCAACGCCGCAATGAGTTCCGATTCCTTACGGCGTTTCAGCAGCAGGAAGTCGTCGGGTGCAGCGGTGGGGTCTACGCCCAACTCGTCGGACCGATTGATCAGATAGATTGTTCGGCTGTTCTTGGCGATGGTATTTCGCGTCCCTTGGACGATGTCCTGAAGCAGGGCCATATCCCCGATAAGGAGGTTGACGTGCAGCACGACAAGAATCAGCGAGGCGTCGCCGGCCGACGCAAGAGCTTGTGCGTCGTGGTCATGATTACCGCTCTGGAACCCGGGAGTATCGAGTAGTTGCACATGTCCGAGGTTGTAGCGCTGAACCGAACTTGTTGTCGCGCTACCTCTCACGTGTAGATTCTCAGGCACTTTACCGCTCATCTCCACGAGAAGACGTTTGATCAAGCTCGATTTGCCGGAACTGTAGTCTCCGAGCACCACAACTGTCGGTTTTGTGACCATCTGCGCCGACGTAGGTTTGACAACCTGAGCATCAGGGCGGGCAGCGGCTTCGATCTCCCGAATCAACTCGGCAACAGAGTCATTCGACGGTATGCGCCAGGCATGCGTCAATGCCTGAACTAGATCCGCGCGATCAGTATTCTCCTGCTCGACGAACACAGGCAGACGCGAGGCTTCCGACGGAATCTCGTCGACGTTTCCGCTGTCGTATTCGAACCAATCCTCACCTAACCAGACCTTGCGACCACACGCTGATCTTTCGACGTCAGGGCCTTCAGAACCGTTGTCCTGCAGCATGAGTGCCAACCGATCAGCAAGAACACGATCTTGCGCGCGCGTCATCACCGTTTGAACGCCTACCGTTACGGGCAAGGACGCCGATACTTCACGAAGATTCACAAGCAACTCTCTCGTAGCGGCCTTGCCGCTACGGAAAGACAGCGATTCCGTGAGTAACTCCGTCAAAATTGGTTTAGCCACCTGCCAGGACAGGACGCGGCCCTGGACCAGCAAGCTTTGCTCGATTCGATCATAAGTTTGATGAACTGCGGCTAAAGATTCACTGATTGCCTTTGATTTGGCTGCTGCGCCCTGCTTTTCAGTACTGGCTGCGATACGATCTCCGGCAAAACGGCTGACAAAGGACACTGCCCCGAGACTGACGGATGCGGTTATGCCCGCCCACCCCCCAGGGTTCCAAAAATTGGCCGCAGCGGGTAGGAGTAGGGCGCCCGAAGCGGCGCTGGCGAACATGCCGGCAGCTTGCATCGACCGTGCAAGATTCGACGTCAGCGCACCCCCTGTGCCATCCAGGTTCGCCGAGTCGGTTGAAGTCCCGGTGATATCGGGCGCCTCATCGGTCCTGGCCAGTTGCAGTTCCCGCAAGAGGAACGAAGTCTTGGACTTCCACATGCTCTCCACCGCGGCCTGAATGGCAGACATTGTGAAGACTGCCTCTTGAAAGGTTCCCTGGCCGATCTGTTTGTCGTCGTCGAAAACAGCTTCCACAAGTTTTTTGGCCCTCGTGATGGAGTCCTCACGCAGTCCAGACAGATGAAAGGTGATCAGACGATTCATCTGCCGATCCAGCGAACCTTCGGTGCTTGCTGTGAACGGCCGACCCCGCGCCTCTTCCAGAGCAGAAAGCAGGTCCGGGCTGTCGCCGCCGAGATATCGTGTGCGTTCGTCACCGTCGACGTACCCCAACACATCCAGAAGCTGCGCGATCCGACGTTCTGCAGCATCGATCCGCGGATCGATCGACTGCCCTAGTTGATCGAGTGCAGTGGCTTTTGCGTCGAGCATCCCGCGCAACCCCTCCCGCAAGGACGTCCGCCGAAGGTCGGACCCTCCTTCAACTATCGACGCAACGAGCAACTCTTCGAGTACAGCGAAGTTGGACCAACGCGACAAATACTCGGTGCCAAATTTTTCGCGATCCGACAGGAAGTTGGCTTCCGCAGGGCCCTTGAACGGGGTACTCGCACGAGCGAATAGGGCGCGTCGACTCTGGATAGCAACGACCGGCGTACTTGGAAGGTCGATCTTGGACAATTCAGTCCGGATGTTGTCGACATGTTCACCGACCCCGCGAGACAATGATTGTCGTGCAACATGACTGGCCACTTTATCCGGGTGACGCCACCGCAGATTACGCACATTCAGAACGGCCACTGCCGGTTTTCCGTATGCACGCACCCATTGAGCTACTTTCGTGAACTCTGATGCCTGCTGGCTCTGGCTGTCGAAGCACAGCAGAACTACATCGGCAATTTCAACAGCTCGCCGTGCAGTTTCCTCGAGGTCAACCCGCGTCTGAGTACGACCCCAGCCGTTGATTCCCGGCGTATCCCAGAGTCGACATCCATGCCAAGCGATTTCCGTGACATCTGTGGTCCAATCGCTTTCACCAGGCGATACGTAACCACCGTCAAGCCCACCGAACGCAGAAAGCAACGTACTCTTGCCCGCACCTGTTCTGCCGAAGAACGCGACATTGAACGTCGACAGAGCCTTGCGCTGCTCGGTGAGGTGATTTCGAAGGCTACTTGCGAAACCGTCAGCCAGTTCAGCAAGCTCAACCGTCAGCCCTGCACCAACCGAAGCGGCCAAAGCAGGATCAGACGCTGCGGCAAACTGACTGATAAGCGAGTCAGCCAATGAATCGAGACTATCCAACTCTCGCTCTCCACTACGCACGGCCTGCTCGACGGCACGCTGCAACGCCAGTCCAGTCTCTGCCATATTCGCCTTTCTCAGGCCGCGCTGCTGCACCACAGAAGGCGGGGATTTGAATCGCCGGTCGATTCATGACGACATTTTCGACGATTGTTCCAACCATCGATACTTCCACTCAAATTTCGATAGATGACTGAAGATTACATGGCCCTATTCCCCCTGAAAACCGAAGCCGAGGGTTCTGATCTGCACTGGTCCCGCACTTCACCGAACAACAACTTTCGAAAGCTCTTTCGCGTTATCCACCCTTTCCTGGTTAGGTTCAGCCGACGTGGAAGGATAGGTAGAAGTGCCCTACTCGAATAGAGAGTTTCCAGTCGAGAGGCACGTCGGCAGCGAAATTGATGTCGGCCTGGTCGGGCGATCGTCGGCAGAATCGGTGACCATCGTTCCGCTTGGTAGAGGCGGGCACCCCGGCGACTGCACTCGTGTCACCATGCGGTGCGGCAGTAACGCCAACGGCGGCGACCGCGACAGTTACGGCGCGGCGGGTTCGGTTGACAGAGCATTCGTTGGGAATTCATCTCTCTCGAAGAATGCCGTCGCTGTCGTGGGTCAGCTGATGCTGTCAACGAACCAGCGGCCGTCGATGTCCTTGGTTGTTATCGTCTGCGAGAACTGACCCGGCGCATCGTCAGGTCGTATTTCGGTGAGAGCGACGGAGTAGATACCGGTCGAGATCGGTGTGATGCGCACGCAGTGGGTGGTGCCTGTTGGGACGGTGTCGATTCCGGCTTGGATCTTCTCCTTCGCTGACAGGGAGGTGTCGGGGGTGGTGAGTTCACGGACGGCTGTTCCGGAGCGGGTGACGTAGTAGGCGTGTTCGAAGGCCGTGATGACTCCGGGGCCGCTTTTCTGGTCGCCGGGGTCGGTGCGGCATGCGGTCGGGTCGGTTTCAGTCGGCGGTGCCGTAGCGAGAACGGGTGGGGTGACGTCGAGGGTGGGCGCCGTTTCCGACGTGTCTGTCTCGTCGGCGATTCTTTCCTGTGCGCTCTCGTCATTGCTGGAGAGGAGACGCAGGACGAACCAACCGAGCAGCGCGACCACCGCGATAAATGCGGCGACGTAACGCAGGCGAGGCGATCGAAAATCCCTCTTGAACGGCAACTTCGGCGGCCTCGGAGGCATGGGGGGAGAAACGGTTCTAGTCGTGCCGGCACTTGCGGGCATGGGCGCGCCACCGAGCAGGTCGATCACTGCGGGGTGCCTTGTCGTGTTCGTCATCGCTGTCGTCCTTTCGGTGCTCGCGCCTGGTTCTGCAGTGGCGCATAGACAAGTTCAGGGCGGGCGGCGCGTTGCCGCCCGCCCTGAACGGCTCTGATCATGCGAGCTTTACGCCGGAATACCCGCTCCGACTGCGTCGCTGATCAGCGAGGACGCCAGGCCCGGGGTCGCGTTGGTGAAGAATTCCGCGAGTGCGGTGTCGACGTGTTCGATGATCTGCTCGCCTCCGGGCTGGGCTGCGACGAAGTCGCGTGCCTGCCGGTCGATCGTGGGGGCAGCAGCGACGGTGTCGCGGACAGTGGTGGCCACGGCCTCACCGATCGGCCCGGAGCTCTCCCAGTCGGTGAGCGTGTCCTGGGTCTGGCTGGTAACGGCGGGTTGGTCCACGTCGGGGACCTCGATTTCGACGGGTTCGCCGAGTTCACCTGCGCCGTACGCGACGGCGGCGGTGAATCCTGCGATTCCTCCACCCAGACCGCCGAGAACGAATGCGGGCGCGCCGGCGAGGAGGGCACCCGTACCGGCGCCGACGGCGGTTCCGGCGAGACCACCCGCTATCCAGCCGATTCCGGGGACGAAGACGTTGCCCAGTCCGAGGCCGATGTTTCCGCCGACGGTCCCGCCGATCAGCGCTCCTCCGATGGCGAACGGGGTCGCGAGGCCGATTCCTCCGGCGAGTGCTCCGGCGGCGGCACCGCCGACTTGGGTGGCGGCGTCGCGGCTGGCTTTGTCGATTGGGACGCCGAAGGAGTTCCAGCCGGTGGCGACTCCGGATTCGATGATGGCGGTGGTGTTGTTGGTCCGTTCGAGGTCGACGTCGGAGACCCAGTTCGGTTGTGCGATGTGGAAGGTTCCGATGCGGAGGGTGTCGCGGGGGGCGATGATCGGTGCGACGACGTCGACGGGGCCGGGGAGATGGAGCTGGGTGTAGTCGGTCGGGGTGGTGTCGTTGTAGGTGGGTGGTGTGTAGGTGTTGGTGTCGTAGTCCCAGTTCGGTAGCGGCTGGTAGTCGATGTTCTGGTATTGCGCGGGTGGGTCGACCCAGTAGATGGGCTCTGTGGGGGCTGGAGGTTCTGTGGCCGGCGGCGGGGTGGGTTCGGTGGTCACGCCGGACTGTCCGCCGCCGTCGTTGATGCCTGCTTGTCCTCCTCCGTCGGTGATGCCGGCTTGCCCGGGCGCTGCGATTACCGGTGGTGCGAGGGCGATTCCGGCGGCCGTTGCTGCGGCAGCGACGACTGCAATGATGCTTTGGCGGGCGAGGGTGCGGCGGCGGTGTCGGCCAAGCCGGTGTGCGCGGCGGGCGGCTCGGTTGGCGGCGGTGGTGTCGATGCTCATGTGATGCCTTTCGTTCAGGAGGGTGCGGATGGGTGCCGGCGGGGGTCTGGTGTGCGGAATCCGGCTGATAAATGAATCAGTCAGCGGCGTGGGCGATGAGATCGATGACGGTCGAGGCAACGACGGTCAGGGATTCGGTGGTGCTGCGCCGGAGCTTCGAGGGCGAGATGCGCTCGCCGGAGGCGAAGAGTGGTTCGAACGGCATCCGGGCGACCGAATGGACTCCGGCGTCGAGAAAGGCGTCGACAGCGTCGATTTCGACCATCGGTGCGTCTCCGGGTCCGTCGGTGATGACGACGATGGTGCGAGCCATCATCGCCGGGCATGCGGTGGCGGTGAGGTCGAGGAGCATGCGGTGCGCGGCTGCGGCGGCGTCGCGGCGGAGCGGGACGGGCACGAGGAGGACGTCCGCGTGGGTTGTTGCCCAGTGCCAGCTGCCGGCGAGGCGGTTGTTGCCGGTGTCGGCGATGAGGATCTCGCGGTGTTGGGACAAGATCTGCGCCGCGGCGTGGGTGTCGTCGTAGCCGAGACTGGATCCGTGGGCGCCGTTGTTGCCGGCGAGGATGTCGTCCCCGCTTGGTTGGCGGGTGAGGTACTGCGAGAGCGCCGAGGGTCGGATGCTGCCTGGCGCGGCTGCGCCTGCGGCGATCAGTGAGCGCACGTCGTGTCCGCCGCGGGGTGGGGTGCTGACGCGGTCGGCGAGGCTGCCGCTGACGTCGGCGACGTCGACGCAGACTGTGGTTGCGGCTCCGCGGTGTTCGGCGATGATCGCGTTGAGCCCTACCGCGAGTGGGGTTTTGCCGACGCCGCCTTTCGGGTTGGCGATGGTCACGATCGAGAACCCCGGGAGGGGGCCGGTGATGGATGCGATGGCGGCGCGGTGGCGCATTTCGGCGGACTCGGGTTTCGGAGCAATTCGGAGGTTGAGGATGGTGTTGAGTCGGCCGCGTAGTCCGGTGCGGGCGGGTTGGTGCGAGCCGGCCGCGATCTCGGGTGCTGCGAGCACGGATGTGGAGGTCGGTGTGCGCGCCGCGGGGACTGGCCGGGCATGGGTGTCGGTTCCCATGGGTGGCGGCGAGTCGCCGAGGGGTGTAATCGCCATCGTGACCGGTTCGTCGACATGATGATCCGGCCGCGTCTGTGGTGTGTCGGCGGGTGCGGGGATGGGTCCGGTGGGCAGCGATTGCGCCACCTTCCCGTCCGGTGCGACGGTGAGTTGGCGGGAGCGGCCCGCTTCCTGCACGGTGACCTCGACGGGTGAGCCTGCGTCGGCGGAGTGTTGTCGGCTGAACTGTGCGATTACCGCGTGGATCGACTGCCCGTTTTCGGCGGACAGTTCCACCTTCTCGTCCCCTGCCCCGCTCACGAGTGCGGTTCGCTCGGAGGTGATTTCGATGGCAAGGGTCGACATCACGCGGTGGTTCCGGTGAAGGCTCCGACGCCGGAGAGTTCGGTGTCCATTTCGAGGACGATGGTGTCGGCCTTGTCGAGGGCGGCCAGGGCGTCGTCGCGGGCTTTGCCGTCGGGGAGTACTTCGATGATCTGGCGGCGGGTGGCGACGGCTTTTTTGATTTCGTCGAGTCGCGGAGCGGTCAGTTCCTGGTCTTCGCTGAGTTTCGGTAGCCATGTGGGGTGGCGTTTTTGAGGACGCGGCGTAGTTCGGTGATGACGGGGTCGCCGCCGCCTTTGGGTGCTGCGAAGGGGTTGCGCAGCACGGTGATGTCGTCGGCGGTGGGGGTGATCGATTGGGAGATGCGGCGGCTCATGGGTGGACCTTTCGGGTGAGGGTTGTGCAGGTGTGTCAGCGAAGTCGGGTCGCCGTGTCAGGGCGCGGGTGCGGTGGTGTCGGGTTCGGGGAGCAGGACGACTTCGTGTGGTCCGTAGGTGATGTGGTTCTTGACCCGTCCGGTGCCGTTGAAGGTCAGGGTGGTTTCGGTGACGGCGCCGCTGTCTTCGTCGCGTATGACGGTGACCGCGGCAACGGTGGCCGGGTGTTCGTTGCCGCGGCCGTCGTCGACGAGGACGGTCATTCCTTCGGTGACCGCGGCGGCGGGTATCGCGTCAGCGAAGTCATCCCCTGCGTCGGCGGCAGGTGTGTCGTCGTGGTGGCCGAGGACGGTGGGCTCGGGAGCTCGGCCGTAGGCGCGGGCAGCGACGGCGACAGAGCGCTCGGATTCGATGAAGTGGCGCAGTTCGGTCGAGTAGAACGCGATGTGCGGTTCCTGCTGGGGCCGTAGCCCGTCGATGATCTTCTTCTCCGAGGTCGAGAGCTGGTTCCATTTGTTGGGGTGCGGGTCGACGTTCGGTGTCCACCACATCTGCGCATCGACGGGCACGCCGTCGTTGCCGAGGGCGACTCCGCGGCCGGGGACGGAGGTGTCGATCTCGCGGCCGATCTGCGAGTCGCCCCACAGCATCATCGCGCCGTCCTGCGAGAGGTTGCCGAGGGAGATGCGGGTGCCGAAGTTGTCGCGCGCGTTGCCCGAGGCGCCGCCGAAGAGGGACGCGTCGGGTCGTTGCACACCGAGCAGGAGCCGGATACCGGCCGAGCGTGCGAGGACGGCGAGGTCTGCCCACGCGCCCAGTGGGTCGAGTTCTTTGAGGAGATCGCGGGTTTCGTCGTCGCCGGTTTTGGCGAGGCGCTGCCATTTGCCGGAGAGGATGAAGAACTCGTCGAGCACGGCGATCAGGAGAGGAAGTTGGGACGGCTCGATCTTCTTCACGTGAACGTAGTGGTTGCGGGCCATCATTTCGCTGTGCAGGGCACGCACGAGCATCGCGGAGCGGACGGCGTCGTAGACGATAGCGGCGCACCCGGGGTAGCCCTCGAGTCCGTCGAGTTCGATCATTTTCGGGTCGACGCCCAGGAACGGGATTCCTCGTCGCGATGCTTCGGTGAGCAGGGTGCGGATCACCGATGTCTTGCCACCGCCCGTGGGTCCGACGATCAGGCAGTGAGGTTTGTTCGACTTGGTGGAGATGTCCCAGAACATGTTCACCTCCGATGCTGCCGTCGCGTAGGGCAGGTGGCGCAGGTTCTCGTCGACGAGTTCGAGAGGGTGATCGACGCGGGTCGGTAGTGGGGCGCGCAGGCTCATCAGGAGGTAGCCCTCGGAGGGAAACCAGTCGGTGGCCCAGGTGCGGCCGGATTCGTGCTCGCCGGCGAGGGCGGCGAGGGCTTCGTCGACTTTCTTTTGGAATCCGCGTGCTCCGCTGGAGAGGGTGGGTGTGAAGGTGATCTTGAAGGCGGTTTCGACGTCGCCGTCGAGCGAGGCGACGCTCACGGCAGGCTCTTTCAGCGGTCCGTCTTTGAGGGAGTTCGCCAGTGCCTTGTGCCGCGGTGATCGGAGGTCGGGTTGAGTCAGCGTGCGGGTGATGCGGATTCGGTCGCGGTGGGCGTCGTGGATGACGGTGTAGGTCCATGTGCTGGCGTGCTGGCTCGCGGAAGCTCGTACTGCGGTGGTGAATTCGTCGAGCTCTTTCGGACGGATGATGGCGCCGCGGGCAAGGGTGATGGTGGCGCTGCGCAGGGTGGTGATGCCCGGCGGGTATCCGATGGTGATTTTGACCGGGGTGTGGCGGGTGCTTTGCCGGATTTGGGCGTCGAGTCCGGCGCGGTGACGGTGGGTGAGGAACCGTGCGATATCGCAGGCGAGCAGGCCGAGAGTGAGAGCGGCGAGCGGCCACCGATACTCGTGGACTGCGGAGACTGCGCTGTCGAGCTGTGGGTTCGAGAATTGTTCGGTGAGTTCGAGGAGTTGCGGCGCGAGAAACGCGAGTGTTGTTGCGATGACGGCGAAAGGCGCCCATGCCGTGTACGGGCGGATGGCGGACTCCCCCGCCTGGTTTGTTCGCGCGTGGGGTTTGTCGGAGCCGAAGAGGTCGACGAGAAAGTCTTTGAGCGGGTCCTGCTGGCTTCTGCTCACCGTCTACTCCTCTCGCTCGAATCCAGTCCCGAGGCGGTCATCGCCGGGGCGTGTGGGGTGCACTGTCACAGAGCGTGGGAAGCGATCTCAACCCGCCTGTGGATAACTTGTTTCGCGGGTGCATGGCTGGAGCGCGCATCACATGCCCGAGCGGTGATACCGGGGCGCGATAGACACCCATCGCCTCTACCCGCGGCTGGTTCTGTTTGTGGCGCTGCGCATCACCGGCCGAAGACCGCGCGACGGCATGGCTGATACACCGCGTGAGGACTCGTTCGACCCCCTACGGCACGGGCCCGATGACGATGTACATCTCGGGTGGTTTGTGTCTTCCTACGTCACTGTTCGCGGACCCCTGCAGGGCTCTCGAACGCCTCGCTTCGCGGGGTACGGAACCCGGTGCTCGAACAGCCGAGAGCGGTGTGGACGACACCGTGGCAGGCGTCGCGCCAGGATGATCCGGGGATACTCCGTACAGGACTCTGACCAGCAGTTGATCGAAATATGTTGGCGTGAAGCAATTTTGAGAAGTACACTCCCCCTAGGCCCGAAGGGCCGGGGGAGTGACCCCGAAGGGGAAGAGTGAATCGGGCCCCTGAATTCCACCTCCGTCCGTGACCCTGCGCGCACCCTCGATGCGGGACTGTTCGAGCACGGGGTGCGCAGCCTGCTGCGTGTGCGTGCTGAACACGCCACGCATGCAGAGCATGCACACCACGCAGGTGGTGGCGGGGAACTGTTCTTCGAACTTCAGACCGTGGCCACGGCGCGGGTGCATTGAGCAAGTTCCAGCAGGGGCGACTCGCACAGCTGGCGGACACGTTCCGAAAATGGTTCTGTGCCAGGTTCTTCAGGCGGGCGATGCCCACGAAGCGCAGCGAGGGAGACACGTGTCGATCTCTATGGTCTGTGGCGGGTCCGTCGACGATGCCCATTCACAGTTGTCTGCCGCTCCACTGAAGGAACGCTCCCGTCGAGATATGGGAAGTCCCCGCGGACACCCGCAACGAAGACCACGGCGTAGACACGCACGCCCCACACTCCAGATAGTTTCCCTAGATCGAGATCCCCGACGGGCGAATCGCGACACCTGAGCACACTCCCCACGACGACACGCACCAATGCTGATCGACAAGCGCGCCAAACTGCGGGGTCGAAAGTTATCCACAGGTTGCATTGAAATTCCTGCCACCACTCTTCTACGTTTCCGCGCAACCACATTCGTGGGGTCTGGTTTCACCGCTGTGTTGGAGAGTGCTCATGTTTTCTCTTGCTTCCACCGTGATCGACGTGTCGATCCCGGCGACGCATCCACCGCTCGCCGCAGATGCTGTGACCTTCGCGCAGTCGACGGACGTCAATACCGGTGGTCTGCGCGCGTGGATCAAGGACAACATCGTCTTCACCATCCTCATCGCCCTCGCGTGTGTGGTTCTCGTCGGTGGGCTCAAGGGCAATTTGTCGCGGGTCTTCACCGTCGGTGGACTCGGGTTGTTCGGGCTTGCCTACCTCGGTATCGCGACATCGGAATCGGCGGCCACGGGGATCGGCAATTGGCTTCTCGGGCTCGTCGGTATCTCGACCTAACGCTGATGCCTGCGCAGAGACCATTCGAAGGGGATGCTCGGTGATCGACAACGACGACCTGATGTACCGCGTGGACCGGCACTACCTCGGTCCGACCGGTTATCCACTGCCCGTGCGGATCCGCTACACGGCCGGCATCGTCGGCGTGGTTGCTTTCGTGGTGGTGTTCGTGATCGGTCGCGGAATTCTGCACGTCCCGCTCGGGTTCAAATCACTGATGGTGATGGCCGTGATCACGGTGTGGCTTACGACCCGGATAGCGAAGTTCGTCACCCCGGACCGCCCACTGCGGTCGGTTCTCAAGGCCGCCCTCAACGACCTCGTTGCGCCGCGCCCACCGAAGCGCGGTGCACCCGTGTTCATCTCGCTACCCGAGCGGTTGACTACAGGAGAACGTGCCGTCGTACCTGTTCGCCTCGACGGTGAGGATCACCGATGACCGTTCCCGAGAACGACATTGCGGCTCTGTTCGATCCGAAGCTCGACGACCCGGTTCCGGTCATTCCTCCCGGCGCGCTCCCTCCGTCGTGGGCGGCAGTGCAGTCACATGCTCCGCAACCGGTGCGGGCGTGGTCCGAAGCCGAACCCGCACACGCTCCGGATGGTTCTGAATACGACCACAGCGAGGACGACACCGACGGCCTCACCTCCCTTGCATCCGATCCGGACCACGTCGCGGACAAAGCGCTGGGCCGTCGGCGTCGCCGCACAGGAAAGAAACGGGCAAAGTCGGCAACAGATCGGGACAAGGCCGCAGCGACGAAACGTGCAGACCGCGAACGAAAAGCGGTACGCCTGAAACTGACCGGCACCTCAGCGAACATCACCCGCACCGCGACCACCTCCACCGCATGGTTCGTCCAACGCCAGGGGCCGTGGAATTTCCGCACCACCGGAAAGCAGCGCCGCTTCATCCAGGACGAAGCGATCATCCTGACCAACCTCCAGAAGGCCGGCGTCAACAAGGTGCATCGCCGCCTCGTGCGCACCCCGTTCCCCGTCGCACAGTGGGCAGTCGATCACGACAAGTGGGCAACCCCGATTCCCGATGTTCCCGGCGCACTGTCATGGGCGGACTACCTGCGCGGGCAGCAGCATGCGATGTTGTGGTCCAACGCGACGATCAAAGGCCGCTACTGGGGTATCGAACTGCCGCAACGCTCCTCACTCGGCCAGGGGTTGGACTGGACCGCCCGGATGCTGCGCCACCTCGCTCACTGGCCGCTGCTGGGCAGGGTCTGCACCGAGGTGAACAGCTGGGCCGACGACGCCTTCGAACGCGAGCAGAAGGCCCTTGCCGACCACCTCGCAACACTCGAACGAATCATGTCCGGCCGCGGAGTGAAAGCAACACCGGCCACACCGGCGGCGATCGACTACTTGCTGCGCCGATCAGCGACCATCGGTCTGCCACTGGAATCTGGCGGTGCGATCGCCGGAGCCGGAGACTGGGAAGAAACCGACGTCGCCGCCCTCGAAGACCTCACCGACCTCTCCCTCACCCCAGGCGACGGGTACACCACCGTCTCCGGCGTCGTCGACGGCCGCAAGTACACCGGCGTGGTGATCGTGCTGACGATCGGCCGCATGGCTCCCCTACCGATTCCGGAACGAATGCTGCCGTGGCAGATCATCGGCGATCCGTCCGGTGAACCTCTCGAATGGTCCGATCGCATCGAGCTACACGACAAAGCGAAAACAATCCGCACCATGCGCTCGCTGACCGGCAAGATCGAATCGCAGTTCGACCACTACACCGTCGAACACGATCAGGTCCCGCCGAAAGAGTTGGCGGAGCAGCACGCCCGCGCACAGGACGTGATCTCCGACGTCGAAGAAGACCATTCCGGACTCTCGACTCGAACCACCGGGTGGTACCGCCTCGCGGTGGTCGGCACCGACCCCGACGATGCGCGGCAGAAAGTCTCCGATCTGCAGGAGATGTACTCCCCTCACATCGCGCTCGAACAAGAGCACGGCCAATACCAGTTGCTGCGCGAGTTCTTACCCGGTGAGCCGCAAGCCAACATCGCCAACAAACGACACATGGACGTCGAAGCAGTCGCCGCCGGGATGGCGACCGTCAGTGACCGGATCGGTGACCGCCGCGGTGTCGTCCTTGGCGAGACCGGATCCATCTCGCCGCGCCCGGTGATCTGGGACCTGTTCGCCGCGCACGAGATCAAGCACAAGTCCGGGCTGACACCGATCGTCGCCGTACCCGGTTCGGGTAAGACATTCCTGGCCGGCATGATCGTCTACCAAGCCGTCAGAGCCGGCGCGTACGGCGTCGTCCTCGACCCCTCCGGTCCGCTCGCAGCGTTGGCCGGACTACCGGAGTTTCGCGACATCGCCCGCGTCTACGCCCTCACCGGTCGCGATTCACGCGCTGGCGCCTTGAACCCGTACCGCGTGATCACCGATCCACGTCGCGACGATCCCGAGTACGACGCCCACAACGTCGAGTACGCCCGGGATGCAGATCCGTTCGCGGCGGCGCAGTCGAAGTTCGATGCGGATATGCGTGCAGCCGCCGCCGAGCGTGTCGAAGTCGCCGTCTCGGTGCTCAAGATGATGCTCACCGAACGGCATCTGCATCTCGAACACACCGAACCCGTGCTGCACATGGCCGCGAACATGGTAGGCGGCGACAGCAACCACAACCTCCGAGAAGTGTTGGCCGCGATCCAATCCATCGGAGTGAGCGATCCGGACCAAGCCGTCAAAACCTGCGCGAACGGGCTGTACCAGCAGCTCAGTTTGATGTCGGAACTGACCGAAGCGCGTGTGCTATTCCCGGAAGCGGGCACGATCGGCAGTGGAGCGGATGCATTCGACGCCGACATCCGACTGACGATCCTGACAATGCCGGGCCTGCAGCTACCGCCCGAAGGCACGCCGTCCTCGCAGTGGACACCACAGCAACGGATGACGGCGCCATTGATGCACATGGCCGCGTGGCTGGCGAACAGACTCGTCTACGAAAAGCCTCGCCACGTGCGCAAGGTGCTCTTCCTCGACGAGAACAAATATCTCGAATCCACCGGTGCCGGCCGCACCCTCAACCTTCGAATTGCGCGCGACTCACGAAAATTCAAGGTCCGCGCCCTGGTCTGCTCGCAGCTTCCGGATGATTTCCTCGGATTGGACGGCAGCGACGACAAGACCGCCCTGACCTACGAGGTGTTCGTCGGTGACGTCGGCGGTGATCCGCATGCAATCGAAGGTGCTCTGAAACTGCTCAAACTTCCCACCGGGAAAGGGTTCGAGCAGTTCCTCGCTGAACTGGGCAGCGGCGGCGAGGACACTCTCGACGAGGACACCGACACCTCCTATCAGGACGAAGCGCGGCGCTGGATGATCCGGATGGCCGACGACGTGGAGCTGGTGCGTTCGAGCTGGATTCACTACGTGCATCTCGCGCATGTGTTCGCGGCGCTGAATTCCTCGTCGGCGAAGAACGCGCTCGGCGGCGCCGCATGAATACCCGCGGAGGGCTCAGAGCGCCCTCGGCAGAGCTGGATGAGGCAATCCCTCACCGATCGCGCGTTCGGGCGCTGACCGTCAATCTGGCGCGGGTTCTCGCTGTTCTAGCGTTGGCGCTGGTGCCCCTGGTCGCCCCGGGTGGGCCGATCGCATCTGCCGGCGGATTCGACTGCAAAGACGTCCCCTCCCCCGAGTTCCCGAACTCGGTCATGGCTGCCGAGTTCGATTCCTCGAGCAAAGACCGCGAACCAAAACAGGGCGGCACCGGCTACGAAACCTACGGATGGGCCGGATTGCGCTGGTACACCTACGACCTCGGCTGCGGCAACGACCTGGTCCGCGCACCCGACGCAGTCGCGGACACCACCCTAGGCAACACATTCCTCGCAATCGGCAAGGGGTTCGCAGCTGCCGCGTTCTGGCTCGACGACCAGACAAAGACCGGGCCAGCTGCAGAAGAGGCCGGGATCGCCCCGGCCATGGTGCAGTTCGATCAGATCGTCGCCTCGATCTCCAACGGAATGCTCGGCGTCTACGGAACGTGGCTGGGTGTGGCATTGATGGTGGCCGCGACGATCATCATCTGGAACGCCCTCAAATCAAACGCCGCGGCCGTGACCCGCACCGTCGCGATCGCCGGCGCTGCAATGGCCATCGGAGCACTGTTCGTCGGCGCACCGCAAAAAGCCATCCAGGCCGCCGACGACACCTTTGGCTCGATCATCACCGACACACAAGGTCAGATGCTGTCCGTGTCCGGAAACACCGGAGACCCCCGCAATGTGCTGATCGACAAGATCTTCCTCGACGACTGGCGCAAAGGATGGTTCGGCACGAACTTCAACGACCAGGAACTGCAACTCGGACCGAAGCTCCGCGATACCCTCGCGTTTTCGTACGCGGAGCAGCGAGAAGTGGCCGGCGACAACGAAGCCGCGAGCAAGCTTGCCGAAGAGAAAGCAGCCAAGTTCGACGACGAGATCATCGATAAACTCGACGGATTGAACCTCTCGTACGGCCAGTTCCAGGGCAAGGACTCCGGACGCACCGGCACAGGGTTCATGGCGATGATCAAACTCGCCATGCCTTCCATCCTTTGGATCGGCGCATCCATACTCAAACTCACTGCGCTACTGGCTATTCGACTCGCAATTCTCTTCGCACCGATCTGGGTTCCGATCGCCGCCGCACACGGCGGCACCCTCTCTCGCGTGTGCCGCATGATCGCCACCGCCTACATGTGGGGCGTGGCTGGCGCGGTCATCATCGCGCTGTATCTGATGGCGCTGGTCAAGCTGTACGACACCGACAACGGTCTCGTCGACGGTACGTGGCGGCTGTGGTTCATGGTCATCTTGACTGCGGTGTGCTGGTTCATCATGCGTCCGTTCAAGCGGATGACTCAGACCTTCACCCAGAACCAGGCGGGCGCACTCAATCGCAAGGCTCGTCACGCGCAGACGTCGATGAAGCAGAAGTTCTTCAAGGCCGGGAGCGCCGTCGTGGGCGGTCCCGCGGCGTCGATGGTCGAGGAAGGTGTCGGGGCGCTTCGGAAGGCGACCAATCGCGGTGGTGACCTCGACAAGGATTCGGTGACACCAGTGCGTCCAGAAGGACGTGAGTTGAATCAGCGACGTCGCCACGAGGTCGACAAGTCGCGCGTCGATGCGCGTAAGACGATGGATCGTCAACAGCGTCTGACGGATTCACGCAAAAACGATGTGCGCCGCCGAAGCCTGGCCGGTACCGCGAAGAGTTCTACGGGCCTCAAGCGGCCCGTCGCCGATCAGCCGCAAACCGCAGGTACCGCCGCCAATCGAGGCCAGGCACTCGCTCGCCAGTTGGTCGGAACCGAAGTCGGTTCGCCGCGCGGCTCTTCGTCGGTGAGTGAGACATGGGACGGAGGCCCGCGGTCGAGTATCGCGCCGATGAAGGTGTTCACACCGACCTCGCGGGATGTCTCCACCGGGTCGACGACACCCCGTTCGGGTGCGACGCGCTCGAACGCGTCGACGCCTCCGCGGTCCACCGCCCGACTGTGGACACCGTCGTTGACCTCCGCAGGTACTTCGCCCGATTCGACCGACAGGTTCAGCTGATGCCCTCCAGCGCAGCCAATCCCGTACTCGCACCGATCCGACGGTGGGTGCTGTACTCGCGCACCAACCTGACGATCACGATCGTCTCTGCGTTCGGTGTGCTGTTCGTGGCGGGAGCAGTGTTCGGCCAATCCCCGACCCCGTCGAACACTGCCTCGAAGATCCCAGCCTCCACCGCATCAACGACAGGAGCAGCGTCCGCGACCCCGGGTGATCTGAGCTACGAGTTGATCGAAGTGACCGAATCCTCCATTGCCGGCAAGTCGATCGCTTCGGTAGCCGAGAGCGCACCGGCGACAGCGATGGCCTACGCGCACGTCTACATCGATCAGTCACTCTCGAACAGCGAATGGAAGACCAAGCTGGGCGTGCACACCGCAGAAGCGCCCGGAGTGACGGTGGTCAATGCCCGCCCGCTCGTACCGGTCGCGATCACCGGCCCGACGCGCAGTGAGATCGTGGCCGGCACCGGCGGTGAGAGCGCCGTGCAGGTCATCGTCCCGACACAGGCGGGGAATCTGCGGATCACGCTCAAAGTGTCGGGCACCGACAAGGGTTCGACATGGCAGGTCCAGAATCCATTGCCCACCCTGGACCGCAGCGAGATCGACAAGCTAGGCGCACCTTCCCTCGCGAGCGCACCGACCTCGGAAGCTCCCACAACCACCACGGCTCCGAAGTCGACGACCTCGCCGAGCGCTACCTCGACCACGACGCCGACCGCGACCACCTCGGTCGCTGTTCCCTCGGCGGACCTCGAACCGGCACCTGTTCCTGTTCCCGGCCCCATCCCGATTCCCGACCTCGACACACCGCTCCCAGGAACGCTGTGAGTCGCCGCTGTGAGGCGGTGGCCCTGATCTTCACCGCTGCCACCGCTGCGATCCTGGGGCTGTCCGGATGCACCCAGCAGCCGGTGATCCCCCACAACCGTTGCGGCGGAAACTCGTCGAGCGAGGGGGACGACAAAGCCACCTCGGCGCCCGGCAACACCGAACTGAAAGCATCGGGGCCGATCACCCAGCCAACCAAGGACGGAACGACGACGTTCACGTCCCCGTTCGGGCCTCGCTGGGGAACCGAACACAAAGGCGTCGACTTCGCTGGCCCCGTCGGGACACCGATCTACGCGGCACTCGACGGCGTCGCGGTCAAGGCCGGGCCCGCATCCGGGTTCGGGAACTGGATCGTGCTCGACTCGCTCGTCAACGGCAAACCTGTGAGCACCGTCTACGGCCACATGTTCGACGACGGTGTCCTCGTCACGGAAGGCCAGCAGGTCAAGGCCGGCGACCACATCGCGAACATCGGAAACAACGGCCAATCCACCGGCGCACACTTGCATTTCGAATACTGGGACGGGGGACGACTGCAGGGCGGAACCGCCGTCGATCCGATGACCAAGCTCGGCGGAGTGCCCTCCCCCGCCGGCGAAGCGGGCAGTGATTCTCCTGCCATCGAGCTGGCCGCCTCGTCATCGTCGATCGACTGCGGCGGCTTCGGCGTGGCAGGTGGTGGCGATCTCAAAGCCGGTTCCGTTCCTCTGGAAATGGAGCCGTGGTTCCGCAAAGCCGGATCGATCTGCCCCCAGATCAAGCCCTCGCTGCTGGCGGCAGACGCGAAAGCCGAATCCGGCCTGGTCCGTGGACTGACCTCCGGCAGCGGAGCGCAAGGTATCACGCAGTTCATGCCTAGAACATTTGGTTCTTACGGCCAGGACGACGACGGCAACGGCAAGATCTCGATCTGGGACGACGGGGATGCGATCATGGCTCAAGGCCGATACTTCTGCGCCATCGCGGCCCAGGTCGACGGATGGATCGCCGATGGATCAGTCAAAGGGGATCCCAAATCGCTCTACATCGCTTCCTACAACGCGGGCGAAGGCGCGGTGAAGAATGCCGGCGGAATGCCCAGCGGCGGCGACTACACCACCCAGACACAGCCCTACGTCGCGAAAGTCCTTGCATACGAAGCAGAGTTCGCGTCCCCCGGCGGTAGCGGCGAACTCGTGGTCTCGCCCGGTTCGGCGTCCGGATCGCAGGTCGTCGAAGCTGCCCGCCAATTCCTCGGCACCCCGTACGTCTGGGGCGGCGGCAACATCAACGGCACGACCGGCGGTGGATTCGACTGCTCCGGACTGACCAGCTACGCCATCTACAAGGGCAGCGGAAACAAGATCACCCTGCCCCGGACGTCCGAACAGCAGTGGAACGTCGGAGTCGAGATCCCGATCGACCAAGCACAAGCCGGGGATCTGGTGTTCGGTTCGTGGGCCGGAACAGGTCCTGGCCACGTCGGCATCGCGATCGGCGGAGGCCAGATGATCCACGCCCCCACCACCGGGGACGTCGTCAAACAAGCTCCACTGCAGAGCGATATGAAAGCCAGGAGGGTTCTGTGAGCAACGCACGCAAGCTGGTTCTGCTCGCCGTCGCTGTCCTCCTCGTCGGCGGGCTGGTGTACTTCCTCTCCGGTCGGGGCAACGAGACGGAAACCGAGACAGCCGAACAGATCGCCCCAGCACCGGCGCCGCTGACCATTTCGACTTCGCCGGCTCCGACAACAATCGACGTCACCGCGGATCCGGATACGGAGGTGGCTGAAAATATCGCTCGCCAGGCACTTTCCGTCGCCTTTACCTGGTACCCGGCAACGGACCGTAGCCCCACCGACGGATACATGCGCGCCCAGGAATGGTTCACCGACCCCCTGGCACAGACCCTGCTCGTCGACACGCACACCGAACGAGGGCCAGGAGCGCAATGGAACCAATGGGCCTCCGACAACGCCAAAGTCGTCGCCGACGTGACCCTGGGATGCTCCGGCTGCCCACCCGACACCGACGCCCTCATCCAGCGAGTCGCCAGCATCCACCAAACCGCAATCACCGAAAACGAAACCAACACTGTCACACCCGATACCACGGTCTGGGCGACCCTCACCAAAGGTGGTGACCAATGGCGACTCGACACCATCCACTACTGACCACCAATCCCCACCGTGACTGCACGACAAAGGATTCGCGCCGATCGACTAGGTTCGTAACCAACAGGGCGCCGAACGAGACACAGGCACAAAAGGTTTCAGGGACAACAGACCCGAACAGACCCGCGAACCCACATTGGAGGGGAACACACATGAAGCGCACCACCACCACCGCCATCGCAGTCACTGGGATCCTTGCCGCACCACTGATCCTGACCGCGTGCTCGGACTCGACACCCACCAACGACAAGGGCGGCAGCTCCACCACCAGCGCAAGCAATGGTCGCACCGGCACCGTCACACCAGCTGAAACCTCCTCCTGGCGAGGAAACCTGGTAATCGGAGTCGGCGACCAACAAGCCAACGACAAGATCACCCTCCCCGCCGCCAACCAGGTCCAAGCACAGTGCACAGGCGAAGGCGACAACCTCACCGTCGACATCACCGCACCCAACGGCTGGCATGCAGTCCTCACCCACGGATCCCAAACCGTCACCATCGAAAACACTCAACTGAGCTACGCCGCGCAAGAATTCACCACCCCGCAAAGCTCACTCGACTACGACATCGAATGGAACAACAAGTTCGGCAGCGACAAACAGTATCTATCGGGTGTGACCTGGGACGTACCCCAAACAGGTGACGTAGAGGTTCAGTTAAATCAGAAGACGCCGCCACACTGGTTGGTGAAAGCACGAGAGAAAGTCACCATCGATCTGCACGTCAGCTGTGGTGGCGAGTAGCTCTCCGAACGATACAGCTGGTTACCCTAAACCGCCGTTCCAAACTAGCAATTCGTGTTGCTCCGAACTTCGCAAAGCACCCGGCGTCGTGTAGTGGTTGATGTACTCACTAACCCACGCATGGAAGGTGCATATGCCATACGCCAGCGCCAATGATGCCGAGATCTACTTTACGGATAGCGGCGGCCCAGGGCCCGCACTCATTCTCTCCCATGGCTTCCTGATGGATAGTTCGATGTTTGACAAGCAACGGGAGCATCTCGCCCAGGGCAACCGAATCCTCCAATATGACGCAAGGGGCCACGGCGCAACACGCGAGTACTCGACCCACACCGACTTTGACTACTGGGATCAGGCTGCGGACCTCTTGGCTGTTCTCGACGCCGCAGGCGTCGATCAAGCCTCGGTTGGCGGTATGTCGCAGGGTGGATTCATCGCCTTGCGAGCCGCTCTCCTCGCTCCTTCACGTGTCCAGTCGTTGATTTTGATAGCCACCACCGCATGCTCGAGCACCACCGAGGAAAACACAGGGTACAAGGCCCTTTTCGAATCGTGGATGAGCGACCTTCCACTCAGACCCATCGCGGAGTCTCTCGCACCTCAGTTGATCGGCGGCACATCCCACGACCAGGAACTTTGGATCGAACGATGGATGACGAGTGATCGAAATCGCATTCGGGCATCAGCCAAGTGTCTGATGGATCGCGACTCCGTCGTGCATCGCTTGGGCGAGATCAATTGCCCTGTAACTATCATTCGCGGCGAAGACGACCAGTCCTTCAGAAGGGCCCACGCAGAACTTCTCCATCGCGCCCTGGTGAACTCGACAGGCATTGAAGACATTCCGGGTGCTGGGCACGCAGTTAACTGGACTCACGCAGAGCCAGTGAATGTCGCCATCGAGAGTTTTCTGCGACGAACAAATCAACGGTTGGGCAACTTCACTCCCAGATAGAACTGGCCAGCACCGCCATACCCATCTATATGGGTATAGACACGAACGTGAAGTGTTGTCACTTCACGAGTTTCAGGGTGCCGCACTTTCATCAAAGGATTATCTCTCCCGAATGACACCTCCCCCAAGGACCAAAATTCCCTAAAAATCGGGACTTCATTCAGTTCCGAAAGGAGACTTTGGGCCCAATCTGCATAGTAGTACCGACCCATCAGCGCACGAAACCACGCAACTGTGAGCTTGGCTTCGTCGGTCCAATCCACCATAATTGACCTCGATTGATCACCGAAAAAGAACCAGCGCAATACATTTCCATTCTCAACCAAGCCAGGAAAGAGTTCATCGTAAGCGCTGTTGCACGCGATTAGGTTCCACCGTTCGTCCAGATAGCTTGCAGGATGCGGGTTCAGCGCATCCAGCGCACGGCGCTCCCTGAGCTCGAATATCTGGGTGCCAACACCGTCGGTGACAGGCTCCGACTCTCGCTCAGTCGGGGTCTGCCGCGCTAGGTTGTAGAGATGACGCACTTCGTGCGGAGTCAGTTCAAATGTCTCTGAAATAGCTTGCAAAACACTAACGCTCGGAGATTTGGCGCGTCCTGCTTCCAACTTGGCCACGTACGCCACACTGGTATGCATTGCCGTCGCTAACATCTGCCGCGTCATACCTCCGCCGACTTCAGTGCCGCGTTCCCTCAGAACGCGAATGTAGTCACCGAGACTCGGTGGCCTCGCCCTTGACATTGGCGTTTCCCCCAATCTTGCTGCCGTACACCAATGCGATTCCGTTCGCAACGGTTTGGCGATACTACTATGGAGTAGCACCTCAATGGCTAGCGCAATATGAGCCTACGTGTGATTCTGAATTACGTTCAGTCGACATTAATCACTAGGGGGTCATATGAGGCGGCCGATCACGAGCTCGCTCGTACGCAGAAACAACTTCGTCCTGCGAATAGCCTAGGGCGACAGCGAATTTAGTTGCCATCTCCGGGGTCAATGCCCCCTGCCCACGCTCCAACAACCCGACCAATTGCGTTGACACACCCATCTCTTGGGCAAGCTCAGATTGGATCAGACCTCTCGATACGCGCAAATCCCCTAAAAAAGCCATGGCCATGTCAACCACGACGAGATCCGTTATTTCCAACCCGAGCCGATTGGCGCAACGGGCGAGCGCATCGACCCGAGGGCTGGACTTCCCAGACTCCCACTGGTTGTAAGTGCTCACGGCAACGCGCGATAACCTAGCGAGTTCGGACTTACTCAGCCGCGCTGATAAGCGGGCGATCCGAAGCCGCTCGGGGTCGAATCCCCGCAGCTCGCGCCTCACTTTTCGACTCGGTCGATCGCCATGAATAGACACCGTGCCACCTCACCTTGCCTCAAAGCACATTACGACAGTTTGCATGCTATGTTTAGACTGCTAGTTTAGAATGAAGTCAATCACATCGCGACGTTCGAGCCACAAACACTGCAGTTCAGGGAGGTGAAAGGCACGAAGGATACGCGCAGATTTATCTACACCGGACGATTTAGTACTTCAGAAGTCCCCTGACCGCTGCGAACGACCAGGGGACGGCACCGAACGGGTTGGCGCCCGTCCAGCATTTTCTTCAGATGCAGAAAGGATTCTGCGATGTCTATCTTAGTGGACCCCTCAGGTCCGGATGACGTGTTCCGCAATCGGTATGCGGCTCTCTCCACACTTGCCCTTCGTCGGCTTGTTGCGCGGCATTCGTCGATCGGCGGGCGTTGCGATGGTTGCGGTTTCAGTGGTTCGGAGCTTGTTCCGTTGTGCCCGGAGGCTGCGGCCGCGTTGCGTGAGTTGACGCACCGTGAGGGCCGCGGATCATCTGCGGTCGTGTTGCCGCAGTTCAGTACTGACGATCTTCTTCGGGTTGCTGCTTCGCATCATCCTGATCGGGTTGGTCGGTGCGCGCGGTGCGGGTTCGTTTTCTCGTCGGAGTGCGATGTGTGCCCGACTGTGCGAGCTGTTCGTGTGGAGTTGGAGGTTCGGGGCGTGGTGCCGATTGTGGGTGCCGAGCCGGGTAAGGGTTTGTGCGCGGGGAAGTCGCGGTCGTGGGAGATGGATGGCCGCACGGTGGTGCAGTGGCGCCGCGCGATCTCCTCGTGTGAGGTGTGCCCGTTGTTGGCGCAGTGCCGTATAGATGCGGCCGCGTCGGTGGAACGTGGGGATGGTCCGCAGCGAATGATCATGGCGGGCAATGCGTATGACAGTCACGGCAATCTCGTCGACGGTGAACGCTTGGGCCTGTACGAGTCGTTGACGACAGCAACGCGCCGTCGTGGGAATGCGGAGGTGGCCGCGTGAGGGCCGCGGTGCCGCCGCCGACTGTGTTGGCGTGCGCGGTCGATCCTCAATCGTGGGATTTGGATGAGGGCTCGTATCGCGCGGGTGTGGATGCGCAGGCTGAGTGTTTCCGATGCCCGCGTTTGGCGGATTGCCGGAAGGAGTTGTCGTCGATGGTGGCGGCGGGTACTCCGCCTCGGTCGATGATTTGGGCGGGTGTGCCGTTCAGTCATCGTGGCCGGCCGATTACCTCGGATGCGGTGTTGCGTTCGTACTACCGGCGGGTCGACGGGCATCGCGGCACTTCGCGTGGGAGCGCTGCGTGAGCTCGATAGTGGGGGCGTTCGATCCGGTCTTCACCCGATCGCTCAACACACCGGCATCGGAAGAGCTCCCGGCGCTGATCTTGAGGTCATTCGAATCAGCGTGGTCTGTGTACGGAATCCTCGCCGACACGCACGGCCATGTCCCGGTACGGGACCGCTACGACCGGTTGTGGATCCTCGTCGAAGTCGCCGGCCGCCTGCGTAGTCGCCGCGCCTTCATTCACGATCAGCCGGACATCGGTGACTCACCGGATCTGTACGGGTTGATCGATGTGGACTCCCGCGCGGTTCTTCATGCCCGCGATCTGATCGACGCCCACGGCCCGTTGAGGGTCGACCCCTCCCATGCCGCGGTCCTCGCACCTATCCGTACTGGTACGACGGATTCCGCGGACCTTCCCACCTGCACGTCACAAGCCTCGTTCGACGTCACCCGATTGGACTGCCCCACATGACAACACACCCTCTGCTTAAGGAACTGAACAACCCCCACCGCCCCCTCCCCGACATCATCTACGGGATCAGTACCGGGGCCCTCCCCTCCCCTGCCTCGACCGGCCTTACCGCCGAACGATGGCAATGGCTCGCGGACCTCCTCACCCACCCGCACTGGGGAATGACCCCAATCGTCGACGGACTCGACCACGTCTGCGCCCCCGTCGCCCGACTGTGCCAACTCACCGCCCACCCCATCCACCCCCTCAACGTGCGAGAACTGTGGGCCGCAGAACAACTCCCCACCACCGAACTCATCGCAGCGCATACACCGCACGAGGACGGTCACTGGGAAGTCCTCAACACCGCACTGGAGCTGATCACCGACGGACTCGACCACTGCAACGGACTCGAGACCTCCGCGATCGAAGCAGTCACCTCAGCATTCACCGCCATCATCACCGCACAGGACCCTGCCACCGCCCGCACGACTATCACTGCGGCCGTCGAACACTGGATTCATCCCACAAGCACCACCACATCATCAGCTTCCACACAGTTGGGGGCAGCATCATGACAACAACACCGCATCGATCGCCGCTGATCGAATCCATGATCAGCACCGCCTCCACAGCGCTCCTGAAAGAAGTAGGCATCACCTTCCCCACCGACGCCAAGATGGCCGAGGTACGCCAACTCGCCGAAACGATCGTCCGGGACACCGTCGACGCACTGGCAGGACCTCGCGAGTTGTCGGTCGGGTTGCGCGACAACCTCATCGACGTGGCAGATCTCGTTGCCTCCGATCCGGAAACTGCGTCGGTCGATCAGATTCACGAGGTTGCGGTTGCGCTGCGCGGGCTTCTGGATCTGCACATCCCCGTTCGAGCGAATCATTCGTGATTGCGCTCGTTCTCGCTGTCGCGTTGGGGAGTGCGGGTGTTGTGGGAGCGGTGTTTTCGCTTCGCACCACACGTTCCTGACATTCGACACGCGACAGATCCGCACGTCGGGGGCCGGTGTCCGTCACAGACCGCCAGCGGCAACTGCACTCGATAAACACCCGGCCTGACCCGAACACCGCCAAAAAAGGGAGCCCCGCCACCACCCAGCGTGACATCCGAAAGACCTTGACACAACTCCATAGACGCAGTCCAGAAACGACGAAACCCCCTTACGGGGGTTCGCCACACACTGAGCCAAATCAACAGCAAAGCCATGCCCGGCTCGCTGTCACTGATGAAGCCGAAGTAACCACTCCGCCTTCTGTACTGCACTACTTCACTCACTGAAGGGATTTACCTGTGACAGGTACATCTCAGGGTAACGCACACCCTGAACCAGCTTCAACACTTCCACACAACACAATCCTCGACGGCTCACCATCAACGCGCCACGCCCCAGTCTCCGACGACGAATGGGCCCACGCCGTACAACAAGCCACCGAAAACGTCACCCGCATCGAAACACTCAACCGGACGAGCAACCAACGCGGAAACTCCTGGTCCCTCCCCATCCCCGACGGCGCCTACAGCCGTACCCCCACCTGGACCAGCCGCACACACTGGCAACACCAAGTCCGCACACTCCTCAACTCCCCCACCGGCACGAAACTCTGCACAAAACACACCATCAGCACCGAAGCCGTCTTCGCCGTCGCCGTCACCCACGCCTCCCTCGCCGAAAGCGCAACCGGACGATCAGTGACCGCCTCACGCGAGACCATCGCCCGCCGTGCAGGAGTGAGCACCTCCTCCGTCAAACGCGCCCGACGAGTCCTCACAGCCCTCGGAGTCGCAGTAGAACTCGTCCGCGGCCGCTACCTCAGCCGCCTGGAAGCTATGGCCGCAGAATCGCACCACGGCCACCGCCAATTCCGCGCAGCCTCCACCTGGACGCTCACCACACCCCGCCCGGTAGCAACGACCGTCACCCCTCCCTTCACAAAACCCAGAAAACCCTCCCGAGCCACACTGCGCACCAACGCATACCGATTCAGAACTACCACACGGAACCATCCACAATCCGGTCACCGTGACCCCCTATCCCCCTCCGGGGGATTTGCACTTAAAGCTCTTGCTTTCAAGATCTCACCAACGCGCGCACAAACGCACGCGGGCAAGACAACACACCAACCAACAACCACACCCCGACCCCTCCACCTCCAACGCGCAGCAGCCGAACTCATCGCCCACGCACCAACACTGAAACCAGCCGGCCACATCGGAACAATCTGCGACACCCTCCAACAAACCGGAATCGACACCACCCGATGGACCGGCCGCGACATCGCACACCAACTCACCACAGACACCCAACAACGAGGCTGGACATGGCCCAACCACATCCCACGACCAAGCGAATTCCTACGCTGGCGAATGACCCAACTAGATTGGACCGTCATCTCGCCGACGGAACGAAGGCTCGAACACGATCACTTTCGACGCTCGGAACAATCCCAACGACGCGCAGAATTCCGCAAGCGCGATGCGAGCAGAGCGACGGAAACAACGCGAATCGAAATCGTTCGAACCTTCCGAGCAGCTCAGACACCTGTCCGTCGAGTACCCACAACGACCGACCGCTCGATCTCCCTTGGTGGACGCACGAACTGAGCGGCAATGTTCGAGATTCGTCTCGCTACCTCGCGCTCTGTCTGCCTCCTGCACCTCGACGGCGAACCTGTCGGAGGCCTCTGACAGGCTCGTACCCAAGATCGAATTCACAGGGGAAGTAGGCGGGGGATGGAAAACTTGGAGCAGTGGGCCGAAAAGCGTGGGCCCTTGATTGCCATTACAGAGGCAGGCGAACTCGTACGTTCACATCTCGCCTCGAGCTCGAAAATGAGGGTGGTCATCACCGGCGAGTGCCGCGAACTGAAGCCACTAAAGTCCGGGTGGACCATGGAACTCGCAGTCCCCGTTGACTGAGCCGTAGTCAGCATCCCCGTTCAGTTCGACCGCCCAACGACAGACGCCGTAGGCAAGTACCTTATACCGTCACAGACAGCGAAACTTTCTCCAGCACTTCACCGTAGGAGCCGGAGTAACCATCGCCGGCGACCTCACTTACCATCCCGCAACTCACAGACTGGTGTTGCAGGCACGGCAGGCTCAACCCGAGAAAACAATTCAAGGCCCAGTGAGTGCCGCCGAGACGCTGCACCTCACCGCCGTGCAACAGCTGACCCATCGCGGCGACATTCCCAAGGGTTCATGGCCCGAGAAGCTCGAACGTGTCACAGTCCTGTCTCCCGACAACTCTAAAGCAGTCACCGACATTCAAGCGGTCATCGAAAACAAGGGCAAAGGAACCATCCAACTCCCAAAGTTCACGCATGTACCCGTCTCGATGAACCGCCACACTGTTGCAGAAAAGCTCGTCAAGGCCCTCGCAGCTATAGACCAAGGAAGCGCCGACCTCATCCTGATCACTCGCGGCGGAGGCCACTGGACCGATCTCTGGTCATTCAACGATCCGGAACTCGCTCGTGCCATACACCAATGCCCGGTACCGGTCATGGTTGCGATCGGACACGCCGCCGATCACACAAGCAACGCGGAACGTCTTGCAGTAGATCACTTCTCGACTCCAACAGCTTTCGGACACGAACTCGTCCGCAAGCTGTTCGCAAGGAACGGGGCGCGAAAGCCACGCGCCGCAACAGTGCCTGCGCCCGCCTCACAAACCGCAAGCGCACAAACACAACTCGACGCGCAACGTGAACGCTGCCGCGAACTCGAACAAATGAACGCGGTGAACTCCTCACACGCGAAGGAATGGCGCGGCGCCTTCCTCAACGAACTACACGCCAGCGGCACCGCCCGAGTAAAGAATCACTGGGCAACGGCCGCGCTCATCGCAACGCTGGCCGGCGTTATAGCCGCCATGATCGCCACGGCCAGGTCCGAGGACCTGACTGCACCCACCGTCATCCTCGTCGCAACAGCAGTCATCACGGCCCTTTGTTGGCGGCACAGAAGACAGGCAGACGCCCCGCCGCGACCCACTCGAACACGCGCAGTGCCTGTTGACGCCATCGAATGGATCAACGCAGCAAGGAAAGCCCGCACTCCGCGACGACACAGAGCTGTCTGGGCGCAGGTCCCTGCCACTCTCACGAACCCGTGAAACCACCCACTTCGACAACCTGCGCGAGCAACGCCACACATGGATGGTTCAGGCCGTGGCCTTGTCCTTACCGAGCTGCGAGACCCGCGAGGGGGTGATGCCCAGCATGACGCCGATCTCGCGGACAGACAGACCCCGCTGCCGAAGGTCGTGAACGACTGCACGCGACTGGCGCGAGGCTTCGTCGACCGCTCGCTGAGCGGCTGCGTTGAGCTGCTTGACTTCCTCGATCTCGCGGCGTGCGGCCGGATCGAAGTCGTAGTCGAGGGTGACCTCGAACTCGGCTGCAGGAATGTCGGTGAGCAACTCTCCTGCGTCTGCGACCATCGCCGGGATTTGATCGAGACGCCGGGCCTGGGTAAACAGCCCGTCGACCTCGGGAACGTCCACCGACCACCAGTCTCCGGATCGGACTGCGTGTGCTGTGACCTTCATTTCTTCCCCTTCCGTGCCTCGGTCATCCCGAGCTGCTTGCGAATTGCCTTGACGGTCAACTCGGGGATTTCCGAGTGCCGGGCGACAACGGTGCGCCGTCCCCCGACCACCACTTAGGTGTGATTTCCGCTTCGGTCTCATCGATCCCGAGCCCCGCCTCCTTGGCGAATGCTCGTATCTCTTTGAGAAGTTCCGTTCGCTTCGCCAAAAGAATATGTGTACCCCCCTACACGAATCAAGCAAAGGGGGGTACACACTTTTGTTTCTGCAGTTCAGAGGTAAGTTTCACGCAGTCACCTGCGCGCTATTCCGCAGCACCTCGACAATAAGTGTCATCGCCAGACGAGGCACGACCCGACCGGCCGGATTGAGTGCCCAGCATTCACTGGAGAGCAACCAATCCAGCGGGGGCCGCACGGATGCATCGCGGATTTTCGCCGCACCTGTGACCTTTGGCCTAGTCAATTCGCACTAGCGCAACCTTCGGTGGCAGTTCCCCTCCGCTCGAACGTGATCGAGGTCATCTTGTCGCAAATGTTCGGTTACCACTTTTTGCGATACCGTCAGTTACATCAAAGTTGGTTGCGGCCGATGCAGCCTTCGCGTCACAGGAGGTTTCCATGTCCCGTTCACGTATGGCAGTAGCTGCGCTGTTGGTACCGGTCGCGGCCGGTGCTGTCGCTCTCCTCGGGGCGGGTGCCGCTTCTGCCGCTACGCCGTATTCCGGAGATGGTTATGTCGGTGTTCGGTTCGATCAGAACGAGACGCGTTTCCTCGCCGACACCAACGCCGCTGATTTCCTCAACGCCATCCCCGGCGAATACTGGGGCGTGTATTCCGGCGATGGCTCGATCTACAACAACGGAACCATCGTCCGCGCCACTATCGGTCAGCTGGTCGACGAGACCGCCAACCACCAAGGTCAGGTCTCGTTCAGCGTGAACAACCCCGCGATCTGGACGAGCACCGTCGACATCGTCCAGGAGTGGTGACCAGGTCCATTTTGTACGTCCAGGGCGGGGTGAGCGCGTTGCTTCCCGCCCTGCACTGACAAGGGAAAACCGCCGACATGAAGCCAAAAAACAGCCAACTGGTTGCATCGGCAGCGCTGGCCTCCGTGCTGCTCCTTTCGGGCTGCACCGAGACGGTCTCCGGCGCTCCGGTCGCCACGACCGTTGCCCCCACGTCAACCGAGTACAAGACCACCCTGGTTCCGCTTCCTGGAGTGGACTATCAGCGGTTCGAATGGCCCGGAACCGACACCCAGATCCTCATGCCCCTCGTGGACGGTTGGCAATTCCTCTCCAATATGGATGAGGAAACCGATGACGCAGAGGGACCCGTTCTCTCCAACCTGACAGGTCTTCCTGAGGGCAGCATCGCTACCGGAGCAATCGCTTTCGACAACTGGGAGAAAAAGTACGCCAAGGACGAGGAGCAGGCCACCGTACAGGCGTACCAGAGCCTGACTCGGCTGAACGACTTCACACTGGTCGAGAAGAAGAAGACCAACGCCAGCGGATGGGACGCGACGGTGGGAACTGCGACCTGGACCCTCAAGGATCCTGGCGTGGACCCCCGGCACCTCTTCATGACCTTCGCCATCTACTCGCGGATGGAAGGTGGACGGGCGAAGTCCTTCACAATCATGGCCCAGGACGATTACGGCGATATTCAACAGGTCCAGGACTACAAGTTGAAGCTCGTCACCACCCCACTGTTTCAGTGACGGAACCGGCAGCTCGGAGATTCGTACATGTTCCCGGTCTAGGTGGCCGGCGCTTCGGTGATGGCGTCTGCAGTGACGAGCATGCCGATTTCGACGCTGTTGGTTCCGCCCGCATCGGTGACGTTGGGTGAAAGTCGCCGTCGGAGCAGAGTGACTGAACGTAGCGCCGCCCGCTTACTTCATCTTCATACGATTCCTCGCCGCCGCAAGCGTCTGATCCACGCAGAGAACGACCGCCCGCCATTTACCGTGGGCGTAACGTCGCAGAACGTATCGGCCTCATTCAAAACGTGCAGCATCGCCATCACGCCGTCCCGCTGGCGGAAGCTTATCCGCGGCGATCGCTGTTGACGTGTTGCGGACGGGGATTGAACACAGTGCATAGTTCAGTGCCTGGTTTCAAATGGTCGGAGCCCATCTGATTGAAATTTGGAGCAATTCGATTGAAAGTGCCGCCGCAATCGGATAACGAGTGGTACCTAAAATACTTTTGCCTCTAGGCATTAGACCTCACTGGCACGCAATTCGCATACGGCTTGGCGTGGGATCCCTAGTTGGGAGAATTCGATCCACTTTTCCGCAGTGACGGGTTGGAGCTGTAAACGATGTTCTATCAGAAGAATGTCGAGCGCTTCTCGCGCGGATTCAACAGTGGAAATGTTTGCATACCTCGCAATAACTTCCACCGATGATCCGTCGATAGTGGAGGCATCAGCACCTATATATACGGGGATAGATCCAGCAGCGGTCACCAGTTCGACAATTTTGCGCTGAACTTCGTCCAGGCGTGTTTCGCCAGTGACACGTCCCGAAGAGCGGGGTGACTTCCGCTCCCGGGACGGCCAATGTTCTGCGCAGTCAAGGCAGACTTCGAAAAGCCTGGTCACGAACATGGTTCTACGCTAGTTCGTGTTATGTCTAATGGACATGACCGCTAGACGTGCACGGTCAGGCAGGGACGCCCCCAGGATTGATAACCGCCGTTGACGTGAGCCCACGCTTCGGCGCAGACAACGCCGGCTCCTCGGCCGGATACTGCCAGGTAGGGTGCTCCCAATGTCGGGGAGTTGATGTCGATTCCTGGCCCCCAGATATGAATATGCCCGAAGAAACCCTTGCATTCGTAAACATATGCCGAGGCCGACCAACTCTGCGGACCGCCGAGCACATCGAGGTTCGTGCATCCGTTGCGCCCGCCCGCTCGTGGCGCGATCACAGTCGGATCTGTGGGGTCTGCCGGCTCCGTCGCTTCGACCTCGGGGTCGATGGATACTGTCGTTTCGATTTCCATCTCGGCAGGGTCGGTGGGAATCGGTGGTGCCTCCGAAATTTGCGAGGAATCAGTGGGCTTTACTGGTACTTGTGGTGCTGCGGCGGCGATAACGGTACCGGTACCTACCGCGAGAATCGTGGCCGCCGAGATCACCATCCCCTTGGTCCACAGAGTCATCTTTCGATTCAGTTTGTTCACGGTGTCTCCTCAAAAGGGTATCGATTGACATGCCTTTTCACGTTCAGGCGCTGGAAATCAAACATGGAACTATATGCGCGGCGCTGAAAATAGCGCGCCTACGAATTCGGCGGCGATCTGAAATCCCTCTGTGGCGAATCAGTCACGTCTTCGAGGTTTCATGTTCTCGATGGATTGCTAACGTACTGAATGGTCTCATACTAAATCGAGAAAAGTCCGTAACATTTCGATAACGAAATACAGTTGACGTGTTTGAGTCAATTCCAAGCGTTGGATCGACAATCTTTCAACCTTTAGGTGGTTGTATTTGGAAACTCATACTTTCGATTGATTGCCGACCTAGGACTGCAATATCGGATCGACGACTAGGTTCATCGTTTCCTATGTTCCTTTGTGAATCGTTTTGGCGGCCGTCAGCACTCTAGATGTTTTGCTGCGGTGGACTTGCGTAACCGGGTAAGTTTCGAATCGCTCATACGTACACCGCAATGTTTCGAGTTTGCCGCCGCGGGTCTTGACGACAAACGCGCTCTGCAGTTGCGACCAGGACGGGACAGACTTCCCTCTGCAGCCCTGTCTCCTAATCGTTCTTGGTCTCAACAGGTCAACGCATCACTACTGATGAGATGATGCGCGATCGTGGAGGCATGGATGGGCAGTAAGGCATTGGGATTCACTGTGGAGCAGGAGAACCTGATCTGGGATCTGCATCGCCGTGGAGAATCGATACGAGAAATCGAGCGGGTCCTCGGGGAAACGATGCCCTGAATTCGTCGTTTCCTACGGGAGTCCGGAGGTATCCGTCCGGTCCCACGAGCACGGCGGGCCGGCCACATCACCGCAGGTGAACGAGAAGAAGTTTCGCGAGGAATCGCCGCCGGTGACAGTGCTCGGACGATCGCCGAGAAACTCGGAAGATCACCGTCCACGATTGCACGCGAAATCGCCCGCAACGGTGGGCGCGAGAACTACCGGGCGATAGACGCCGATACCGCCGCTTATGTCCGCGCTCGCCGCCCCAAAATGTCGACCCTGAGTGTGCGGCCGATTCTGCGGACAGTCATCACGGACAAACTCCATGAGCAGTGGTCACCGCAACAGATCTCCGTCTGGCTTCGGCGCGAGCACCCAGGCGATCCACAGATGTGGGTCTCACACGAAACGATCTACCGATGCCTCTACATACCGTCACGGAAAGTATTCGACAGCACTGCATTTCACGAACTGCGTACCGATCGACCGATACGTCGACCACGCGGGAAGAAACGCTCCCACGGTCGTGGGCGGATACGAAATATGGTCTCGATCGATCTTCGAGGAGCTGCGGCAAACGATCGTAGTGAGCCCGGGCACCTGGAGGGTGACCTCGTGTTCGGAATCCGCCCGTCAGCGGTCGCGACGCTGGTAGATCGGCAATCACGCGCGGTGCATGTGGTGGCATTGCCGGACGGGTACCGGGCTGAGACGGTAGCGGACGCTTTGATCACTTACCTGAGCAGGTTGCCTGCGCACCTACGTCGTTCGCTGACCTGGGATCGGGGACGGGAAATGGCCGAACACGAGCGCATCACCGCAGCGCTCGACATACCCGTCTACTTTTGCGCCCCGCACCATCCGTGGCAACGAGGGACGAACGAAAACGCAAACGGGTTGCTGCGGCAGTACCTGCATAGGAACGCTGACCTGCGCAGTTTCACCCAAGATGACCTGAATAGGGTCGCGACCAGACTCAACGATCGTCCTCGGCGTGTGCTCGGCTGGGACAGTCCACGCCAACGAGAAGAACGAGTGCTCGGTTCCTGCGCAACCGGATAGCGAAGCCGGCCGCCGATGACGGTTGGCATGATGGGGGCATGGCTGCCACCGGACTTCCCGAACTCGATGTCGCGCGGGTCGTGAAGTATTGCGCCGGTAGGGTTCCCGACCGTCTGCGTCATGAGATTCGGGTCGAATGCGACATCGCACCCCGTCATCTGACGATCTGCGAATGCCGGCCGCCGTGGCGGGAGGACCTCGGCCCTGAGTGGACGCGTTTCCCGATCGCCCGGCTGTATTACACGAAGAAAACCGGGTTGTGGGCGTTGTATTGGCGGGACCGGGACCTCAAATTTCACCGCTACCAGTTCTTGGAGCCGAGCCCTCATATTCAGGATTTACTCGATCACATCGAAAACGGTGGCGATCCGATCTTCTGGGGTTGATCCGTTATCGTCGGTGATGCGTTGACCTGTTGAGACCAAGGACGTTACTGAGACGCCAGTGAAACTGAAATATCGGAAGCGGACCATATGCGAGACTCGCACAGATCGACTCTCGGTCAGCTTCGTTATGGATGGCTAGTCTCCGAGATGTCCAGTCTCTGGGTCGATCTGGCTGAGGAAGTCGCGGATCGACTCGCGATGCTCGCCAATCGTGCTCGGCCGGAATACTGTGGATGGGCTGCAGGCGAGTTGAAAACTAGAATACCCATAGCCTTCGTTCGGCCCGGATTCCCAGTCGTAGTCGCAGTCGCCGGGTGCCTCTGGGCGGATTGTCACGGTGAAAATCTCTCCGTCGACTGTCAGCGTGAACGGCCCATCCTCGGCGGTCGGGCGGCTGCCAGCTGCCAACTCATCGGAATCTTCGGTCTGCATGATCCGAGCCTGTCATAAAGGTGCTGACTGACCCCGATTATCTTGTGGTGTCTCGGTGGGACGCTGCCTCACCAATGAACGATTCTGAGGCACTGCCGTCGGTACCTCAGAGACGTATTCGGTCCTAATCCGGCTTCCCACATCCGTTACTTCAATGACTCTGCACGATCACGTGGCTTGTCAGTTGCGGTCGACCGACTCCCAATCCGGTGCGTCAAGCTCGGTGTAATCGCCTTCGAGCCAGGCCCACAGCAGGGCCACGATCTGTGCTTCGTCGTTGACGACAGTCCGTCTGCTCGGAGCTGGCGGCGGCGCGTCGGACCATTCGAGGTAGAAGTCGGTGGCGCTGTTGCGATAGGTCTGGATGTGACCGGGTTCGTCAGCTCGGGCCACGACCATGAAGGTGTTGCCCCACTGCAGTTGGATACAACGCACCCAGTACTCGAGGTGCTCACGGGTCAGTGTCGTCAGCTCTAGGCCGCCCACGCTCACGTCGAGATCGCGGTGGACGACAGGCACCGGATCCGGCAGACGGTCGTCCCACGGTCCGGCGAAGCGCGGATCAGAACTCATCTTCGTACTCCCAGCCGTAGTGCACCTGCGCGTGCGACACCAGCTGGGTAGCCCGCGCCGTCAGCATTTTCTCGAAGTCGGGCGCCCAGCGGTAGAACCCGCTGAAGATCAGCTTGTGATCGCCGGAATCGGCGTGCACGGACAGGTCCGCCCCCTTGCCCCGCATGCTGACGAATACTTCGTCATCCATTCGATGTTCCCGCATGACCTTGGTCAGCAGCATCGTCATGCCAACCTGCTCCCGGTCGTCGCGCAACCCGGAGATTTCCACGTGGACACCAATTTGTACAGACACGCCGCCGACTATATCCGCGCCCACCGACACCTCCGTCGCTGCGAGCCTCTGAGGAACCGAACTGATTCTGGGCACTGTCGTGGGTAAATCCGATGAGATCGCGAGCCGCGAGCGGACCTGACCCGAAGCCATTTGGCTCGATCCTTAGAGCGCGCCTGGCGAAGTTGTTGTCCGATGGCAGGATTGCGGCATGGCCCTGACTATTGACAACTCTCGCGCGCTGCGGACGCCGGCCCAACTGCTCACGCTCGCGCGGGCGGTGCATGAAGCCTCACCGGAGGACGAAAGCCGATGCATAGAATGGAAGTCTGCATACGACGACATAACCAGTGCATCGGCGTCTTTCGCTATCGGGCGCGCGATCCTTGGCTTGGCGAATCGTGCTGTGGCGGTTGCCGGATCGGCCTTCGAAGGTGTCGGTTATGTTTTGGTCGGTGTCGAACCCGGTGCTGTGGCCGGACAAAAAGTTCCGGATAGTGCCGAGCTCTTCAACGCTGTGCAGCGTTACACCGGACATGGCCGGCCGTACTGGGACGCGCACACCGTGGAGCTTCACGGTGAGTCCATATTGGTGATCGTGGTCGAGCCCCCTCGTGATGGCGACCGTATCTGGTTGCTGCAGAAGGGGTATCAGGCACCCAAAGGGTCTTTGGTACCAGAGGGGGCGATTTTCGTGCGGCAGGTTGGGGCAACCGAGCGTGCCGCACGTATCGAGTTGGACATGTTGCAGGATCGATTGCTCAGTGGGTCCGAGGCAGAGGCGGCGGCCTTACGTGAGGCGACTCAGAAGAGTGAGCTCAGGGAGTTGATCGCGGACCTTGTACATGCGGGTAAACGCTGGACGTCCACGGCGCAAATCCTCCTCATAACGAGCGCAAGCCCGTCGTGGACCAAGAACGACATGGCCGAGTGGGTGAATACCGACAGCGGGCGAGAGATGACTGCGGACGCGCAGGTGATAAAACGCAACGTGCGTAAACTTCGGCTCAGTACCGTCAATCCGCTGCTGGTGGGTCCAGCGATGGAGGCGCAGCAGTGTTTTGAGACCGGTAAGATCTTCGATCCTGTGCACCGCAATGGTCCGAGTGAGGCAGACGATCGCGTGGTCTCTTACCAGTCCATCAATGCTATGAAGGCAGCTCTAGATGCCCTTGAAAGCAACGCGATTGAATTGCTTGCCCACACAGGGAACTGAACAGGCCCTGAGCTGGAATTATGATGGAAGCTGCGAATTTAGTTGATTGCCGACAATACCCAGTCGGCCGGCATTGCATCAGAGCAGGCGGGTCTGCCGATGCCGCTCGGATTGGAGTTGCGCTCCGTGTGAGGTCGTGGGTCAGGCTTGCGTGATCGCGTTGCGCAGATGCGCTGTGACTGTGTCTTCGATGCGGGTTGCGACGTCGACGTCTTCTCGCAAGGTCTCTGATGCGTGAGCGGCTCCGATGGTGCCGGCACACAGATTCCATGCGTGTCGGTGTGTGGTGGGAGTGTCGGTGAGTTCGCCGTCGGCGATGGCGGTTTCGATCCCTACCCTTTCATTCTGCTGAATCTATTTTTGTCGATGCTTGCCGGCATGCAGGGAGCAATTCTGTTGATCTCGGCGAAACGGGCGGATGCCATCAGTAGTGAAGTTGCGGTTCACACTCTCGACAACACCAATCAGCTCCGACAGTTGATCGAGGCGAACACGGCACTGACCGAGACCGTCGCGGAACTCTCGCGGGAGATCCACAAGCATGTCTGCATTCCGGAACACACCGCACGCTGACCGTCACGATCTCGTGTCCAGCGCGAGCAGCGGCGCATCCGGACTCTTCACGAGAGCATCTGCGGTTGCGGACAGGGTCTTGGCGAAGAGGGTGGCGGTGGCTGCGTCGAAGAGATCGGCGGAGTAGACGAGTGCCGCCTCGATCCCGGCGGGTTCACCGGTTTCGTCGAACACTTCGGCGAAGTGAAAATGAAGGTCACACTTGGCGATGTCGAGTGGCCGCGGCGTGACCTCGAAGGTGAGCCCGTCGGATTCGAGCACTGCGGCAGGGAAATTCTCGAACGACATTGCCACCTGGAAGAACGGATGCAGCGACGCATGACGAGGAGGATCAAGGTAGTCGACAAGTCGCTCGAACTGCACATCACTGTGACCGTGCGCCAACAGTTCTACTCGGCGGCACTCGGCTACAAGAAAGTCGAAGTCCGCCGTAACGTCGACGTATGTGCGAAGCACGAGTGTGTTCACGAACATGCCCACGAGGTCGTTGAGTTTCGGATGGCCGCGGCCTGCGACCGGGCTACCGACGATGATGTCGTGGTCACCGGACAGAGCACTCAGTGTCGCCGCTAAGACGGCGTGAACGACGGTGAACAACCCGGTCTCGGCTCGCTTTGCAGACGTCGTCAACCCGCGATGAGTCTCGGGATCAAGCAAGAATTCGACTCGCCCGGCCCCGAATGTCCACATCGAGGGTCGAGTGTGGTCGAGTGGCAGAGAAATCTCGCTCGGTGCCCCGTCGAGAACCGTCGCCCAATGTTCGAGTTGACCGACAGCGAGGTCGGTAGGCGCCTCCTGCGCTCCCAGAATTTCCGTGCGCCACATGGCGTAGTCCGAGTACCGCACCGCGGTCTCCGGCCACGTCGGGTGCGTGTTCCGCGCGCGAGCCTCGTACGCGATGGACAAGTCGCGCGCGAGGATGGCGAGAGACCATCCATCTGCCGCGATGTGATGGACAACCGCCGCAAACAGATGATCGTCCCGACCGTATGCACACACGATCAAGCGAATGGGGATCTCGGAACGCACATCGAACCCCCGAGAGAGCGTCTGGTGAACGATCGATTCTGCATCGCTCGAATTCCCTTCGACCACTGTAAGTCCGCGCGGAATCCGGTCCGGATTCACTACTAGCGGGCTGGGCGAACCCGCGACATCCGGATATACGGTTCGAAGTGTTTCATGCCTGACCATTACGTCATGTACGGCCGAAGCCAATGCGTCGTGGTCGAGTCTGCCACGCACGCGAATTGTGAAGGGCAGGTTGTACAGAGCAGGAGAGGTGAGTTCTCGACCGATGTATTCCTGTGCGGGTGAAAGCAGCGGCGGCGAGGCGTCGACGGCCTGTTCCAATGGTGGCACCCGTCCGCCGTGTTGGCCGAAGGAACTCGCGAGCGCGGCGGCGCTCGGCGAGTCGAACAGATCACGAACACCAAGGTTTATGCCGAAATCAGCGTTGAGGCGGCCGATCACTCGAGTTGCAGACAATGAGTCTCCCCCGAGATCGAAGAACGAATCGCTGTGGCCGATCTCGGTGGCCGTGAGCACTTCCTCGAATGTACGGATGATGCGGGACTCGATCGGTGTTGCGACCCGTACCGCTTCTCTCCGCTCGAAGGTAGGAGCGGGGAGCGCGCCCCGATCGACTTTCTTGTTCGTGGTGAGCGGAACCGCGTCGATGCGAATCACGACGACCGGGACCATGTATTCCGGCAACTTCTGTGTCAGAAGGCGTTCGATACTCGCATCCGAGTCCAGGATTCCCGAGTGTAGTTTCACGTAACTCACCAGCGCCGGCGAACCGTTGGCCAGATCGCGGACCAACGTCGTGGCGAACTCGACCGACGGGTGGCCGTACAGGACGGAATCGATCTCACCGAGTTCGATTCGGCGCCCACGCACCTTCACCTGATCGTCTGTGCGGCCGAGGAATTCGAGTTGGGCGTCGTCTGTCCATCGGACCCGATCGCCGCTTAGGAACATACGCTGGCCCGCTGAAAGAGTGGACGCAACGAAACGCGCAGCCGTCTCCCCCGCTCTGCCCTCGTATCCTCTGGCCAAACCAGGCCCCGACAGGTAGAGCTCCCCCGCGGCCCCGGTGGACAACGGCTCGAGCGATGCGTCGAGAACCACCGCCTCGACTCCGTGCATCAGCCGCCCGAGTGTCACACGATCGTCGACGTTCAAGACGTCGGTGATGGTGACACTGCATGTCGCCTCGGTAGGACCGTACGCGCTTCGAACACGCACGAACGGCGCCCACCGGCGCATCAGTTCGTGCGGTAATTTCTCGCCACCGACTATCAGGAATTTCAAACACGGCACCCGTTCCGGAGCCAATGTTGCGAGCGCCGAAGGTGTTACGAGTAGATGTGTCACGGCATGACGGCAGATGAGGTCTTCCAGCTCGAAACCACCAACGGTCTCGGGTGGGCAGATCACCGACGAGGCGCCGAACAGAGCGGGAGCGAGCATCTCTACGACAGACGTGTCAAAACTGGTTGAAGCACAATGCATTACGACAGAGCGTGAATCGAGCTCGTATTTCTTGCGAATGTCGGTAGCCAAATTGGCCAGGCCACGGTGAGTGACCGACACCGCTTTGGGCCGGCCCGTGGAGCCGGAGGTGAAGATCATGTAAGCCCGATGATCGGCATGTGAGGGCTCGGCGTCGAAGGACGGCCCGAAAGCATCGGGGTCACGGTCCAAAAACAGCCACTCGAGGTCGTACGGCAACGAATTTCGCAGCCCGAAAGTCGTGAGCCCGATCTTCGGTTTGCATACACCCAGCATGTCCACGACCCGTTCGGCGGGGTGGGCCGGATCGATCGGTACGTATGTGGCTCCTACACGCGCCGCAACCCACATTGCCAGGACCGATTCGATGGATCGCGGGATCGTCACGACGACAACATCATCGGGGCCTACATCGACGGACTTCAAATGCCGACTCCAGAGTCCCGCCATCCGATCGAGGTGCCCGTAGGTCCACGATCTGTCACCGTCGGTGATGGCAACCGAATCGGCAGCGTGGTTCACTGCGGAACGCAGAAGAGAATCAAGACTTCTGGGCTCGATCGAAGGCTCGCCACGCGCCGGCGTCGTGGCTCCCAGCTCGGCATCCGTCCACAGGGGCGGAGCAGGATGATCCGGCGGTGTGTCGACGAATGCCTCGAGGAACCGAACGAATCGATCATGATGCGCAGAAAGTTCGGCAGAGCTGTACAGCGCACCGTTGGCCTCGAGATCGACACGAATGTTCCCTGTGTAACCGGGGTAGACGTTGAGCGCGATATCGTCGACCGGTCCGGTCGTGAGTATCTCGACGTGCCCTCGTACCGCGCCCAAGGTCAGGGTCCTGTCGAACAACATGATGTTGACGACCGGACCGAACGATTGCACTCTTGACTGCCGTCGACCGTCAGTCAGAGCGGACATGTCCTCCCGGCGGTAACGTTGGTGCCGAAGTGCCTCGCTCAGTGCGCTTTCGACAACGCGTACCGCCGAGGATGGGGTCGATGCACCCACTCCGTGAAGTACCAGAGGAACCACGTTCGACATCGCGCCTGGCAACGATCTCGACGCAGCAGTCACTCGTCCGGATACCGGCAGAGACAAACACAGGTCGTCGACACCACACATCAGTGCGACGTATGACGCGAACGCCGATATCACGGTTGCTGCCGAGAGATCGGACAGTGGCACTGTGCCACTCGCTCGCAGCGTACTTCCCCAAGAAGTGCCCATCACACTCGTGCCCAAGGACGGAGGTGAAGGAACTGACCGGAGTTTCTCGTGCCAGAATTCTCGATCGCGGACACAGCGTTGTGATTCTCGGTATCGGCTTTCCTGGCGGGCAACCGCCGCCGCGCGATCCGCCACAACCGAGTCGACCTGATCCGGCCTCACCGGACCAGCGGACAGATAGATCTCGGTGGTGCGGCGCATCAGAAGTGCAGCGGAGTAACCGTCGAGTGCGATGTGATGCGCACGGTAGTACCAGAACCAGCGATGAGGGCCGACCTGCAACAGATTTGCGACGGTGAGGGCAGTATCCGGATCGAGAGTTGCCGTGCTCCACTCTCGATTCATCCACGTCTTCGCTGCCCGGACGGGATCGTCGTATCGACGGAAATCCAGCCTTCCGCCGACCAGTGTCAGATCAGGGTCTTCATCCAATTCGGGCACTCCCTCCGTCACACGTAGACGAAGGCCCGCAACGCCGAACTCACGGTGCGCGGCGACTGTCGATGATTCCAGCCGAGATGCGTCCAGTTCACCGTTCAGATCAACGAACTGAGCTATGACAAACGGCGAGGCCGGGTCAAGGGACTGAGCGAACCACAACGAGCGTTGTGCGGCTGTCAACGGCGTCATCGTCTCGCTCGGATCACGACGATCTCCTCGGTGACCTGGTCAGGGTCGATGACGCCGATCGACTCCAGGTATCGCCTGCGCGACAGCAAGACCGGGCCGAAAGGAATCGAGGTCCTCGAGACCACCGATGGCTCGAGTTCGTTGTCGGCGAGCAGTTCGACGGTGCGATCGATGCCGCTGAGTGCGGACTGGATCAGCAATATCGTGCCCTCCTTCTGCAGCACACCCGGTGCCGTCGCACATATGCGATCGAGCAACAGGCGTCCGTCGTTGCCTCCGTCCCAACTACGAGCACGGCCGGTGCGCGGCGCACGGTCGTCCACGGAAGGAACATAAGGCGGGTTCGAGACGACGAGGTCGAATCGACGACCGTGAAACGGGGTCAGGAGATCTCCGTGACGGGCGTGGATTCTGTGACCGCGGAGTCGCCCGTTCATCCAGGTGCACACCGCGGCGCGTCGTGAGATATCCACGGCGAAAACCGTTCCCGCCCCGGCCTTGGCCGCACACACACTCAGCGCACCACTACCGGAGCACAGATCGAGAACCTGAGAAGACGCATCCAACTTCTCGGCGCGTACTGCGTCGGAAATAAGACGGGTATCGCTCTGAGGCGCATAGACACCGGGAAATCGAATCATCACATTGCGCTCCTGCCGTGGACTTGCTCGGTGGATGTCTACGACTGCTCCTGCCAGACTGCCTTCGCTCCGCTCGCACCGATGCGATAGACCTGGACCATCGAACCCACTGCCGCGACAACTGCGATCGCCGCTATCGCGACTATCACGACTCGGAGCAGCGTCGAACTGTCGGACAGTGAAGTTCGCGTGCTTCGCCACTCGGTGAATCTATTGGTATGCAGGACCCACCATGTCGCCGCGAACACGAACACCGCGATGGACCAGATCAGAAGTTGATCCCCGAGTTCGGCGTGAATCTCGATCAACTCGCTGTGAGGCGTATTGTGTTCGAGCCATTCACCTGCATCGGTGGTGATCGGTACGAGTATCAACGTGACGAGGGCGATGGCCGGTGGGAAGATCCCGAGCCTGCGCCGAGCACTCGGCCACAGAACGGAGCAGAGAACCAGAACCGCCGAGAGCGGAACCAACACGACAACGAAATGAACGAGGAGTGGGTGAGCGGGTAGTCCGCCGATCGTGGTCAGGCCCATGTCGATCAACGTAGGCAGGATTTCTTGGAGAGTTCTGGGGACCCTGCTCGAACGTGCTCGGTGTCAACGAGCTACCGGCAGCACAATCTCGAAGGACGAGCCGACATCCGGTGTCGATTCGACGAAGACTTTCCCTCGGTGCGCGTGCGCGATCTCGCGAACCAAGGACAATCCGATGCCATATCGCCGGCTACCGGCGGGTTGAGTCGGGCCATGTGAGAATCGGTCGAACAGAATCGGAACCGCTTCAGGTTCGATTCCGATTCCCGTATCGCTCACGCGGATTCTGACGTGGTCGCGATCTCGCTCGACGCGGAGAAGGACGTGGCCTCCTGGACGCTCGTGAGCAAGCGCATTGTCGACAAGTGCGAGAACCGCTCGGCGCAAAGCCGATTCGATTCCCAAGACCATTGGCTCTCCAGTTCCGGCCTTGCTCACGTCGACAGCAATGCCAGATTTCTGAGCATGATCGGCCACACTGTCACGGACCTTCTCACACACTGCCGCCATGTCCACTCGATTCCGGGGTTGTCCGCTGTCGTCCATTGATGCGGCCATCAACAGGTCCTCGATGACTTCGCCGAGGGCCCGAGTGTCGTCCACCAGCCCGTTGAGCTGCGAAACAAGCTCAGAAGACTCGAGCGAGTCTCCGCGTCGAGCCAAAAGTTGTGCACGGGTGTGCAGTACGGTCAACGGCGCACGTAGTTCGTGCGACGCATCGGCGACAAAACGACGTTGCAGCTCGAGCGCCTGCGTCAGCGGCTGAATCGCACGTCGGGACAACAACACCACCACGCCCACAGATGCGGCAATTCCGGTGAGTTCGGCAAATCCGAGTGCGAGAAGTAATCGCTGCCTTCCTGATTCATAGGGCTCGAGTGCCGCGATCACGACAACGCGACCTTCCGCACCGTCGGAGACGAGGGCCCTGAAGTTACTGTCACCATCGGTGAAATCCGAGTACCCAGCAGGCGAATCCAAAAGTTCTGCGGTCCCGGTGGGGGCATGCACGCTCACGGTCTCCACGCCACCATTGGAACGAAAGGCCAGCGACATACCGGGTGGAGGATCGTCCGCATCGTCTGCTGTGGCTGCGACCTCGGTCAGTGCAGAACGAATCTGACGATCCTGTGCCCGCGCGTACCCCACGTAGGACACCGCTCCGACGATCAGCAACACGGCACCGAGAGCAATGGCGGCTTGGACTGCAGCTGAACGTCCGGCTCGCCGTAGGCGCACCTCGTCACCGAACCCGATCCCAGATGACTGCCTGTCCTTGTTTTTGCTGCGGTCAATCATGATCCGAGCCGGTATCCGAGGCCGTGGACGGTGGCTACGACGTTCCTGCCCAGTTTCCGCCTGAGATAGTGGACATAGGTGTCAACGGTGCCTGGAGTATCTGCACTTCCGAAGACACGCCCCAGAAGCTGAGTCCGAGAAAAGACTTGCCCAGGCGATGCGCACAGAAATCCGAGCAGTTCGCTCTCGCGTTCGGATAACGAGGTCACCGATCCGGATTCGGTGTCGGTAGCCGTTCGGTTCGCTCGATCGATTTCCCACCTTCCGACCACGATGGGCACTATGGAGGTTCGGCGACGCAACAGTGCACGCATTCGAGCCAACAACTCGGGGATCTCGAAGGGTTTGACCAAGTAGTCCTCGGCACCGGCATCGAGTCCCTCCACTCGATCGGCAACGGAACCGCGAGCAGTGAGGATCAACGACGGTACTGAGCAATCCCTCGCCCGGAGGGTTTTGAGCAATTCCACGCCGTCGATGACCGGTACTCCACGATCGAAGACGAAAGCATCGTAGGTGCGAGTCAACGCCAGATGCAGACCGACTTGTCCGTCGTGCGCCACGTCGACCTCGTGCCCTTCCTCCTCGAGGAGGTCCGCGAGCATGCCAGCCAATTGCCGGTCGTCCTCGACAAGGAGAATTCGTGGTTTCGTGCCCATGCCTGCGAGCCTGCCACGTCTATTCTGAGAACTCTCCAAGATTGCAGCGCGATCGTGGAACTCGGAGCTCTCCAACGGCACGACCGATTCCCAGCAGCTTCACAGCAGACATGCAGCCCTGGACAAGCACCTCGGCCGATTGTTGAGTTCTCAATCGAATCTTCGAGAGCAGGCATCATATGGATACACCGGAAGACGGATTTCGACGCACCCGAATCGTCACCGGGACCCTCGTGGCATTCGGAGTCGTGGGCGTTGTCGGCGGAACAGTACTTGCCTATTCGGATACGCAGGCCACGGCAATCACAGCGACCACAGACGAAACCAAGCAATCGAGCAGTCCGTCCGGCGGCAGTTCGACTCCGAACTCGCAATCGACAACTACCTCACCCGCGGCGGCACCAAAGACCTCGAGCGGAAGTTCCACTCCCCACGCTCGATCGGCCGGATCGTGACCACCTCCCCGATAGTCGCGAGTTCCATGTGGAGGGTGTGGGGCCTCGAAGCCACGGTCGTGGTGACAAAACCCGAGGCGATTCAATCGGCCAGGTCGATCATCGACGAGCGCCTTCTCGAAATAGAATTGGCATGCAGTCGATTTCGTGACGATTCAGAGATTCGAGCTCTCGAAAAGTCGACAGGCCTACCGGTCGAAGTGAGCAGCACCCTTGCCCGGCTGATCCAGACAGCACTCGATGGCGCCGAGCGCACTGACGGAGCCGTCGACCCGACAATCGGTACAGCTGTCGTCGCGCTCGGATACGACCGCGATTTCGCCCTGATCGAAGGCAGGGACGTACCGATCAAGACGTCGTTCGTCTCTACTCCGCAGTGGACGTCGGTCAAACTCGACGGACAAAAGGTCACAGTTCCCTCGGGCGTCCAACTCGACCTCGGGGCAACGGCAAAAGCACTTGCAGCAGACGAATGTGCGCACGCCGTCAGCATGTCACTCGACTGCGGTGTCCTGGTGTGCCTCGGCGGAGACATCGCTACCGCCGGACCGGCGCCGGACGGTGGGTGGATCGTTCTCGTCCAAGACGGCGACGACGCCCCGGCCGATACGGTCGCCATTCCAGGCGGGACAGCCATCGCTACATCCAGCACCCGGAAGCGTCGATGGTCGCAAAACGGTAGACACGTGCACCACATCGTCGATCCGTGGAGTGGCACCAGCGTTGATGCCGCATGGCAGACGGTCACCGTCGGCGCAGACAGTTGTGTGTCGGCAAACCTCGCGAGCACCGCCTGCATCGTCCGAGGTTTCGAAGGGGCACGGGACCTCCTGAACACGGGCCTACCGGCGCGACTGGTGGACCGTGCTGGTGAGATCCGCCTACTGAACGGATGGCCGACCGAAGATGCGGTCGCCACTGGCAGAAGGGAACCTTAGTCGTGGACGAAGCACTGTGGGCATTGGGTCGAGGGACAGGTATCACCGCTCTCGTGTTCCTGACGATGTCGATGGTTCTCGGAATCGTCACACGGTCGGGGAGAGCTCTAGCGGGACTACCTCGATTCGGCGTACAGAACGTCCACAGGGCCGCCGCCTTGATCGGGGTGATCCTCGTAGTCGTACACATGCTGGCACTGTTGGCCGATCCGTACGCACAATTGAAACTCGTCGACTTCGTCTTCCCCTTCCTGGGTAACTATCGTGCGTTCTGGCTCGGACTGGGCACCCTCGCGTTCGATGTTCTGTTCGCAGTGTCCTTGACAGGACTACTGCGAAATCGCATAGGAAACAAAACTTTTCGAATCGTTCATTGGAGCGCGTACGCCCTGTGGCCGATCGCGTTCGCGCACGGACTGGGAATCGGAACGGACTCAGGACACACGTGGTTTCTCGCCATCGCCATCGGATCAGCTGTCGCGGTGGCCGGAGCAGTTCTCTGGCGACTCCGGACAGACTTCGTCGAATTCTCGACCCTGCGCCTCACAGTAAGGACATGACGTGACAATCGAAGCCACCCGTGTCGGCCTTCTCGCCGCATGCTCATCCGATCTAGCCACCCACACGGCCCTCCACGGCCACAACCCACGCTCGTCACCAGGTACCTTGAGTCGCCTACTCGCCGATGCCGGTCTCCATGGGAAAGGCGGGGCGGCATTTTCCACTGCGCGAAAAATCGGTTCCGTAACTGGACGGCGTGTCGTGGTGATCGCAAACGGCAGCGAAGGCGAACCGCTCAGTGACAAGGATGCAGTTCTTCTCGAACGTGCGCCGCACCTCGTCCTCGACGGCTTACAACTCGTCGCACACGAGTGCGGAAGCGGAGAAACATACCTGTACGCAGGATCTCAGCAGCTTCAATTCGTACGGAATGCGTTGAAAGAAAGAAGGACTGCCGGGCTGACCGAGTCCTCGGTCACACTCGTGGCTTCACCGAAGACATTTATCAGCGGCGAGACATCCGCGGTAGTCGGAACGATCGAAGGCCGAGCACCCATTCCTCGAGACCGCTCGGTACACGGCACCGTGGCCGGGCTGAACGGACGACCCACCGTGGTTCACAATGTCGAGACACTGGCACACATCGCACTCATCGCCCGATACGGACCCGAGTGGTTTCGCACGCGAGGGCTGGGCGACGCGTCGGGGACGACCCTGATCACCCTGTCAGGCGATGTGACCGTGAGTGGTGTCGTCGAGATCCCGATGGGAATTCCATTGGATCAGTTGGTGACCCAGTATTCGCGTACTGATACTGCGTCGATCAGAGCAGTCCTCGTCGGCGGGTTTCACGGAGGGTGGGTCGATGCGCAAGACTTGCCGACCACAAACATGACAACAACGGCTTTGGCGACGGTCGGTGCTTCGCCCGGCGCCGGAGTCATTCACGTACTGGGTCACGCAAGGTGTGGTCTGAAGACTTCAGCCGACATCGTTGAGTATCTCGCCGATCAAAGCGCTCGTCAGTGTGGACCGTGCATCAACGGAATGCCCCGAATGGCACGCGCGTTGTCCGATATTGCCTATCACTCAGGGGCGGCCCACACCCAGGAGTCGATCCGATATCTGGCGGATCTGATCGAAGGGCGTGGGGCATGCAAACATCCGGACGGGACAGTGAGATTCGTGAAGAGTTCCCTTCGCGTTTTCCAGCACGATCTCCGAATGCACGCTGCAGGAGCCTGCGAGGTCGGCACACGGATGGGAGCGGCATCATGAGCGCAAGAACGCCCAAAGTCCTACACATCGATTGGACTACATGTGAAGGTCGAGGACTCTGCACAGAATTGCTGCCGACACTGCTGACGCGTGACGAATGGGGATATCCACTCCCACACGATCACCGACGCGAGCCACACATCCCCACCGAACTCGAAACGGACGCCCAACGCGCCGTCAAACTCTGCCCCAAAGCCTCATTGCGGATTATCTCGAGGCCGGACCGATAGAATCTCAGGCCACGTCAACGGCGGACGAGTCCAATGTAGTGCAGCCGAGAGTGTTTCTGACCCTGTCGAATTCAAAGATCGACGAACTGTCGGCGCGTATCGAATCCGCGTCGCGACTGGTGCGGGGTCCGCGTCCGGTCGCTCCCGCATTGGCGTCGGCGGCGCGCACCGACGCGGTGGCTCTGCGCAAGAACCTTCATCGGGTGCATGCTCTGGTCGAGCAATCGATATGCCGCTTTCGAGCACGGTGATCAAAAGCCGACAGCCGCCCTGGACACAGTCACGTCCAGGTTCGGTCACGACGACGGGCACAGTGCTCACGGATTCCGTGAAATGCGATTTTCTCGAACACGCACCCCTCATTTGCAACAGTAATTCCCAGAGATGAATTGTTACGCTCTCGATCGGTCACGTGTTCACTGCTAAATCGTCCGTGGCGCTGATCGTAGGCGATCTCCGACAAACAACGCGTTTCCTTCGAGATCGTGGCGGGATTTACGCGCCGCCGTCGGTGTCCCATCGTTGCAGGGCTCGGCGTGGATCGGTGAAGGGAGCTGCATCCCCAAGGACAAGGCCTAGAAGTTCGGGGACCGTCTCACCATGGCAGTAAGGGTTCGAGGCAGCGTCCAGCAGTACTGCCGCAATGGCGGAATCGGTTGATGGGGGAACGACGAGGAACACCCATCGCGTGCGATCCAATCCGATCAACGAGATCGTATGCCTGGGATGAAAGTGGTAGCCGTCCAGCTTTACTCGCCGTTGGTGACACGAAAGCCGGTTTGTCGACGGTTCCCATTCGGCACTGTTGTAGATAACCCGCTCGATGGGCCCGGTGGCGACGAGGAGCGTCGACAGTAACGGGCCTGCATCTACCGCCAGATCCGCTGTGCGGGGCCACCACCCGCCATCCACGTTTCCTGGACGGCCTCTCCAATCGAGGACCGAAAGGCGCACTCTACTAACAGAATCGATGCCTGTATGTGCCGTGTCCTGAATCGGCGTCTGCGGATCGGCGAATCTGATGGACATTGGTCCTGCTCTCGTCATCATGCACTGCAGCGCCTCATCGATGGATGAACACTTCAGCACCACGGTATGCGCAGATCGTGCTGGTATGCAGGGTCCGAAGTCATCCATATCGGTGAGAACTGTCTTCCAGTATCGACGCCAGGTGGCGACTGCGCCGCTGGCATTCCACCCTGGCGACGGCCGATATTAAACTCGTGGTGAATGAACATGGCCGGACGAATGGTCTTTCGGAAAATCTCGGTGACTTCCTCCCCTTACCGCCGCGAAGAAAACAGGCCAAGCTGAATCAACGCCACACGCCTCGGACTCAAAGGACTCTCATGCGCACCGTTTCGTTCAACCTCTTGGTATTCAAGGGGTTTCCGCGCCTCAAGGGGTCATCCGCCCCGAGCCGCGGGTGTCGGCAAGGGCATCGCCCCAGTACGACCACCGGTGGCATCGGCGGTGACGGCGAATGACCTCGGTGTCGACAGATCTCGCGTACACAGCTGACGAGTTGGACTTGGATCTTCGGTGGTGGTCTGCAGCCAACTATTTGACGGTCGCACAGATCTATCTGCAAGAGAATGCACTTCTTCAGGAGCCGCTGCAAGTCGAACACATCAAGCCGCGACTTCTTGGGCATTGGGGCACCAGCCCTGGCTTGTCCATGATCTATGCGATTTTGAATCGTCAGATCAAGAACACTGATTCGAACTGGCTTTTGGTGACCGGTCCTGGCCACGGAGGGCCCGCCATTGTGGCATCGATTTATCTCAAGGGCACGTACAGCGAGGTCTATCCGCGCATTTCGTCCGATAGCGCAGGCATACGCCTGCTGTGCCGTCAGTTCTCCACGCCCGGAGGAATACCGAGCCACGTCAGTGTTCAGACACCAGGGAGTGTGCATGAGGGAGGCGAGCTCGGATACGCGTTGATGCACGCAGCCGGGGCTGCATTCGATCATCCAGACCTGACAGTGGCGTGCGTGATCGGCGATGGCGAGGCAGAAACTGCTCCGCTCGCCGGCTCGTGGAAGTTGCCGGCTTTCCTGAACGCACGCCGCGATGGAGCGGTGCTCCCGATACTTCATCTCAACGGGGCGAAGATTTCAGGACCGACCGTACTCGGCCGCACGGATGACGAAAATATTTCGAGGTTTCTCACGAGCCAGGGGTGGTCGCCGATCTTTGTCGAGGGCGATCAACCTGAACTTGTATTCCCCAAATTGCAAGCGACGGTGCGTCAGTCCACCTCGGTGCCGATCGGTAGCGTCGACGGCGCCTGGTGGCCGTATTCCACCGACCTCGAAGCCGAGCTTCCTGAACTGCTCACCGCAGTCATCACACGCCTGGGGCCGATCGATCGGGTTGCCTACGATCTGAACGGATGGGGTTCGCGCCCCACTCGAATTCCTTTCGCAGGTCGTTCGGTCCGGTTGGACGGCTACAGATTTCAACCACACGGCACCGTGTACGTCACCGGTGTCGACGGGCGAGAAGTCGTGATACTCGTCGTCCCGCCGCACTGCGATCCTGATGCTGCGCATCGAGCCCTCACTGTCGCTGCCCAAGCCGGAAACGAATCGCCCGTGACCGAGCTGCTCTCGATCGCAAAGACTGGCGCCGACATGGACCGACACCTGCAACAACCGCATCACTCGGCACTCGAGGACCGCGCTACCCCGGAAGCGGTGCGGTCATGACCGCCGGGCCGTCCGAGCGGGCCGGGATCGAGGCCATCTTGCGGCGTAGCTGTTCGAGCTTTTCCGCCTTGGTCAGCACCGTTGTTGCTGATGAGTGGGGCTGCTGGCTCATCGTCGCCCCGCTTTCCTGGATCCGCGCGCACGTCCCGCACACCCGGGGCACTCGAACATAGGTTCGACAAAAACAGGTTTGAGAGCGGCTGGGCTTTACGCCGGTCCGGCCACTGGCTCGAGCAAGCTCGGATCGTTGTTCCTCGGAGAGTTCACAGCGGTCGAGACTTCGTAGGGTTCGAGGTGCGGCTCCGGAACGGAGTTGATCATGGCCTGGACTTCACCTTTGTCGGTGAGTGTCGGATCGAGCCAGTGTTCCCAGAACGATTCGAGCAGAATCAGCGGGGACCTGTCGCGCATGTGTCCCGTGGCGTCCGTAGCTGGCCGGGTCAAGACTGTGCAGGTCCATACCCATTTGTTCGGATCATCTTCGGGCAGTTCGGGATCGGGCCACAAATCGTGGAGTCCAGTCATAGCGATCAGGTCCCCTTCTCCGTGAAGAAAGTACGGACTGTTGACCGGACTAACTGACGACACACCGCGCATGTCCCCGACATAACTGCGCCGTAGGCAATTCTCTGTGGTCTACGCAAAGGATCTGTATGGCCGACGAATTTCCGACAGCCGACCCGGTTTTGCTTCCAGACTGGGGACGGGTTGCTTCATGCACTGGCGCCACACGGTGGTGTGTCATGTCAGCTGATGATGTCCCTATCGCGCCGATTCAGTCCTATCTCGAGGACTTGGTTGCCCGAGACTTCAGCGACGGAACGGTCCGCAGCTACGCCTACGCCCTTCTGCGCTGGTGGAGGTGGCTTCGATTGCACCAATGCGAATGGAATCAAGCAAACCCCACCCTCCTGTGCAACTTTGTTCTCTGGCTGATGACCGCGAAGAAGCCACAATCTTCTGCACGGACCCTGTCGAAGGACACCGCCGGATCTATCAATTCAGTGACAGGAAAAATGCACCTAGGCGACGGTTACCACCCGCGAACAATCCGCCACAGCAACGCCGTCATCCGATCCTTCTACACCTACACCATAGAGACGGGAACGGGTCCACTACTCAACCCGGTTCAACTGGCACGCAGCGGAACCCGGTCCAACGCACATCACAATGTGCTCGAAGACTTCCGCCCATCGGGACGGATCCGATACAACCCACCCCTCCCCAAACGTCGTCCCCGAACAATGAACGACAAGCAGTGGAGAGACGTTTTCGCCGCTCTCGGCTCGAATCGAGATCGAGCGATACTCGCGATCGCACTCAGCAATGGAGCGCGTGCCAGCGAAATACTCGGCATCAAGGGAGCAGACATCGACTGGGGTGAACAGCTTGTTCGAGTAATTCGAAAGGGATCCCGGGATGAGCAATGGCTACCGATCAGTGCTGAATCCATGATCTGGCTTCGCCTGTACCTGAATGAACGCGACCACGTCACCCCGGGTGATGCCGTATGGCAGACGGTCCGGAAGCGCAGTCGTGGAAGCACTTTGACGCATCGCCCACTTTCCTACGAGGCACTGAGAGCGGTGTTCCGGCGACTAAACACCATATTGGGCACCAACTGGTCTATGCACGATCTGCGCCACACCGCAGCCTTGAGAATGTCCCGCGACAAGAATCTGACCCTGCAGGATCTGCAGACCATCCTTGGCCACCGCAATCTCCAAACCACAATCGAGGTCTATCTGCACGAAGCTGATACAGCCACTGCGGTCAAGGTTCTCGAACACCTCAGCACCTACGGGCCCCCACCGACGGCCACAACGCCGACAGCCCCATCGCGCTATGCCCCAGACGACCTAGACATCCTGTTCGGGAGAAATCGTTCATGACCGTCACCCACGACATCAACGCAACCACACCGCACTCCTACGTCATGAAACGAGCAGGCAGGGTCGGTTCTCTCGACGCATTGTCCGCCGAAGAGATATTGCTCCATGCAAAAACAATCAGGCCCTGGCCCGCGAACGCCTGCAAATATCGTCGTGCGCACGAGTCCCTCGACCTGATCCTTCGATGGCTATCTGGCCACCCTGGCGAAGGCTGGCAGCAATTGTGGGATGTAGCTGCGGGCGATAACTTTCATTCCTGGATCTCCGTCATCAACATCGACGAAAACGCAGCACCGCTCTACTCACACCGAGCGGCGATCGACGGGATCGGACTCCTGATCCTGGGACGCATTGTCACCGTCAGCTATCCGTTCTTGAGGGAATATCGCGCCCGACATCTCTACGGCTGGGTTCGGCAAACATTTCGCCCAGATCTGTGGGAACGAGCGAACCTGAAGGCTGCCGATCTCGGCATGAGCGAGAAACAGACGACAACAGCCCTCATCGTTCTCAGCAAAACCGTCCTCGTAACGGGACGAAACCTGGACGAGTTAACGGTCGACGATTTCGAGGACTACCTCGAACTCAACCGAACCGGCAAAGGTCAGACTCCAGGAGGAGTCCACGGCGCCTGGGACATGGTGCGTGGAATCGCTTCGATCGGTGACACCGATTTCAAAACAGCGACCCGCAGGGGCCAACTCACCGCCACCGAAATCGTCGAACGCTTCAATCTGAAAAGTGATTCCGTCCGAACCGTCTTGATTCGGTACCTCGAGGAGCGTCGGCCAGCCCTCGACTACAGCTCCTTCAACTCCACTGCCTACCAGCTCGCAACCTTTTGGTCGGACATCGAAAAACACAACGCCGGAATAGATTCGTTGCATCTACCTGAGGACACTGCCCGAGCATGGAAGCAGCGACTACGGGTAGTGACCGCACGCGATGGTTCTACGCGTGAGCGAGCGAACTATCTCGACGGGCTGATGCTCGTTCGATCGTTCTATCTCGACCTGCAGGAGTGGGCTCACTCGGATCCGAGTTGGGCGCAGTGGGCAGTCCCGAGCCCGGTCCGAAAGTCCGAAACCGCTGGCTATCACAAGAAAATCAAGCGGCGAACAGCCAACATGCATCAACGGATCCGCGAACGATTGCCGCATGTCCAGGACCTTGTCGACAGTGCGGACGTGTATCGAATCGAACAAGCCACGTTGCTCACCCAAGCATCTGCAGTGGCAGCGGGAACTCGTTTCGACCACAACGAGGTCGGCTACAAGCGTGTCACCTATGGGACCGGATCTGCGGCCAGTCTCACGCAGGCTGTGCACATCGAGAATCAAATCGGTGAGCGAATTAACCTCTCCCGCAACGAGGACGAGGCGTTCTGGTCGTGGGCAATCATCGAAACTCTGCATCACAGCGGCATCCGAATCGAAGAACTCGCCGAACTCACGCACCTCGCGATCGTGACCTACCGCGTACCCGAGACTGGTGAGTCCATTCCACTGATGCAGATCGTTCCATCCAAAAGCAACGAAGAACGTCTGCTGCTTGTCACCCCGGAACTGGCCAGTGTCCTGGCCACGGTCGTCTCCAGGCTTCGTGGAACAGACGGCCAAATTCCCCTCGTAGCCCGCTACGACACCCACGAACGCACCACCGGACCGACACTCCCACACCTGTTCCAAAGACGCACCGGCCACCGCAACGAAGTCATCGGCACCAGCGCCGTCAACCGACTCATCCGAAATGCAGTCGAACGACTCGGTCTTCGCGATGCGGCAGGGGAACTCATACACTTCAGGCCACACGATTTCCGGCGAATATTTGCCACCAACGCCGTCACTGGCGGACTTCCGATCCATATCGCGGCAAAAATCCTCGGACACTCCAGTATCACCACCACTCAGACCTACCTGGCAGTCTTCCAAAACGATGTGATCCGGGCCTACCGCCGCTACCTCGACGACCGTCGAGCGCTACGCCCAGTAGAGGAATATCGAGAACCGACCTCAGCGGAGTGGACCGAGTTCGAGCAACATTTCGCTGCCCGCAAACTCGAACTCGGCACCTGCGGGCGCCCCTACGGAACACCGTGCAACCACGAACATGCCTGCATCCGTTGCCCCATGCTGCGCGTCGACCCCGGCGCCAGACCACGACTTGTCGCTATCATCGCGAATCTGAACGACCGAATTCAAGAGTCGCGAACTAACGGATGGCTCGGCGAAGTGCACGGACTCGAAACCAGCCTCACCTCGGCAACCATGAAGCTGGTCTCACTCGACCGTTCAACGGCACGAACAAGCGGAGCACAAACCGCCCTCGGAATGCCCACGATCGCCCATCTTGACTAGAAACGAATATCAAGACCCTCATTCGGCCTTGACCCAAAGGGCTCAGATTGGTCCGGTTTGCCGCGATCCCCGCCCCGAGAAAATCCGGACAGAACTGGAAGCACTGTTGGTCTTCAATTCTGGAGCTTCCCTCTTGAATGACTCGACTACAGGTGTAGTGGGCACTATGTTTGTAGTGTGAGTGAACGGGTGAAGGTTTTGACAGATGCGGCGATCCGCGTGATCGCAGCAGCTGGATTGCGGGGTTTGACATTTCGCGCGGTCGACACAGAGGCGTGCTTGCCACCAGGTTCCACCTCGAACTGCTTTCGGACACGAGGCGAGTTGATTGGCGGCGTGGTACAGCGGATGGCGGACCTCGAGTTAGACGATCTGGCGTCGACTGCGGGAGACCATTCGGCTGCGCGAGGCGTTTTCGGACAATGGTCGGGCGACGGACTCGCGCAGACATTGGTTCGCTTCGAGTTGATGATCGAGTCGGTACGTTCGCCGGAGATTGCTGAGGTGTTGGACGAACATAGGTCAAGATTTGCGAAATTGGCCGAATCTGCAGGGTTTGTGGATTTGGCTCAATCCGCAGGGTCCAGTACTGGAATCAGGTTCACGGCGCGCGAGTTCGTCGCCGTGTTGGCCGGTCTGCAATTCGCCGAAATCACCACCGGAGAAAAGGTTTTGGACAAGGCAATGGTGTGGCTGCTGTCCCAGTCGAATGCAGGTGACACTTCTCCACACGGCGACGGGCATGAATCCGATACTCCGCCATCGCAATCACACGGCACCGAAGACAGTGCACGACACCACGAGGGAATTGCGTGAGCGCACAGGCCGTTTCGATGACATTGGGCATCATCTCCGTCGTGGTCGGCCTTTTCGCCTGGACCGGATTCGTACTGGCAGTGCGCTCTATCGTGCGCACCATCAGGTTGGGGCAGCCTGCACCGGACCGGTTCTGGCCATTCCTGCCGCGCCTGGCCACCATGGTCAAAGAATTCGTCGCCCATACCCGCATGGTGAAGTTCCGAACTGTCGGGTGGGCGCACTGGCTGGTCATGGTCGGCTTCATGATCGGCTTCGTCACCGTCTTCCAAGCCCAGGGGCAGATCTTCAGCCCCACCTTCACCTGGCCGTGGGTCGGAAACACCTTCGTCTATCACCTCTTCGACGAACTGTTGGCCCTCGGAACGATTATTGGTGCTCTGACGTTGATCACCATCCGTCAGCTCAACCACCCGCGTCTGCCTGCGCGCCTGTCCCGGTTCGGCGGCTCCAACTTCACCGCTGCCTACTTCGTCGAAACCATCGTTCTTGTCGAGGGCATCAGCATGCTGGGTGCGAAAGCACTGGTACTGGCATACACCGGTGAACACCATGCAACCAGTGACTTCGTCAGCATGCACCTCGCAAATCTCTTGCCCGCGAGTGCAACACTGGTGTCGGTATTCGCCTTCTTCAAACTCATGGCGGCACTGGTGTGGGTGGTCGTAGTCAGCCGCAACATCACCTGGGGCGTCGCGTGGCACCGCTTCTCGGCGTTCTTCAACATCTACTTCAAGCGTGAAGACGACGGCACCGTCGCGCTCGGCGCGGCAAAGCCCATGATGTCCAAGGGCAAAGTCCTGACGATGGAGAACGTCGACCCCGACACCGACACTCTCGGCGCCGGAAACATCGAAGACTTCTCCTGGAAGGGCTGGCTGGACTTCACCACCTGCACCGAGTGCGGGCGTTGCCAGTCCCAGTGCCCTGCTTGGAACACCGGAAAGCCGCTCTCCCCCAAGC